>NZ_NPEF01000159.1 GCF_002811955.1 Leptospira ellisii | reverse complement strand
TCTTTCCACACTTCATAATTTCGTCGGAGATGGGAAAGGACACGATGATTTAGTGGACGCCGGTTCGGGAGTTTACTACATGTCGATCGAGAAAAATTTCGTAGCTTCCTTCGGCCTTGCTTCTTAAAAAAATATCACGATTTCGCCTGACTGTTTTCCATCTGTAAGATAGAGTAAAAATAGGCCGTTTGCAAATCTTAAAAGATAGAAGCGGTCCTTACGTTGGACTCTTTCTCGAAAAAGGGGTAGTAGATTGATTTTTTAAAATTCATGCCTGAATCGACAGATTACGAAATCATAATGAGCCGGAGACATCCGGACATTTCTTCCAGGTTGCCCGCTTGGGAACTCATCAATGATTCTTTCCTTGGCGGCCTCTCTTACATAGGGAAAAACCACCTATTCCAATATTCAAAAGAAAATTCCTTCTCCTACGAAAATAGAAAAAGACGTTCGGTTTTTTTAAATCATACATCCCCGATCGTCGAGGCATTGACCGGACTCATATTCGATGTAGCTCCGTCCCGGGAAATCCCGGAATCCCTAAAACCGTTCTTCGATAAAGCGAACGATCGCCAAAGTATAAGCGAGTTCATGCAAGAAGTGGCGACCAAATCGCTTCTTTGCACTTGCGCGTTTTAGTTGACTCACCAACATTTGATCCCGATTTGATTCGGACCCAAGCGGATATAAACGAACAAAATTTAAGACCGTATTGCGTTCTCTATGATCTTGGACAGATCCGAGATTTTGCAATCGATGAAAAGGGGTCTCTACTTTGGGCTTTGCTTGACAATTCGTATCTGGATGACGAAGACCCATTCACCGATCGAAAAAAAATCGTAGAGTATAGACTTTGGACCAAAGAATACTTTCAAGATTTTACTCGGAACAAAGAAGGGAAAGTAATCGCGGGAGAAATGTTACCGCATTCACTAAATCGTGTCCCGCTGATCTTTGTATCATGGTCCGACAATGATTCTGGACCGATCAGTCAGACAGTTTTTGAAGATATAGCGATCATTGATCGAAAGATTTATAATCTTTTGTCTGTTGAAGACGAGGTAATCTATTCCGGTGCATTTAAGATTTTCATCTATCCCGGAATCCTTCCTGAAAAATTGGAAAAGGAAGGGATCGGATCTCTTTCCTTTATCACATACGACAAAGAGTCGAGTTCTGCACCGTCTTTCATTGGCCCCGGAATCGAGGATCTGACGGGGCTTGGAATTGTAGTCGATCGGTTAGCGAAAAAAATTCTCCAAAAAGTCGGCCTGGACAAAGATCAGGAAAAAACCGGAGTTCAATCCGGTATCGCAAAGTTCTTAGAGTTTCGAGAAGCCAAGGCATTTCTTCATTCCGGCGCGACAAGACTTGAAAAAACCGAAGAAGAAATTTTCGAACTTATATCGCTTTGGCTAAACACGGAAATTCAAAAAGAGGAAATCAAGGTCGCGTATCAAAAGAAATTCGAAACAATCGACATTGCTGAAACGGTAAAAACTCTACTTTCCATATTTGAATCACTCACCTTCTCCGTAGTAAAAAAGAAAATCGCAAAGGAAATTCTCGCAAAAGTTTTTCCTGAACTCCCGGAAAAAGAAAAGAGCGAACTTTTTTCAGAAATTGATTCCGCCGATGACGAAGCACTTCCCGGATTTATGGAGAAGTTTCTCGGCCAAACTCAAAACCGTAATACTACGGCCTCTTCCTCCGACATGGAAGAAAAGAATCTCGACGAACAAAACTTACGGGTAGCGTCCTCGAAACAAACGCAAACGCGCACGGCAAAAAGCCGAGAACAGGTAGCATAGATGAGATTTTGGAACCTGAATTCCAAAGTATTAAAACCAGTAGGGGAGGGAGACGGATCAGGAGGAGAAGGCGGGAACAGCGAAAACAACGAAGTAGGGGAAGAAGCAGGCAAAAGCAAAGATCCAGAGCTCGCAGAGTTTAAGTTCGGAGGAAATACCTACTCTATCCCGAAAGAACTCGCGCAAGGGTTCGGAAAGCTTTCGGCAGAATTTCGAACCGCATCGAGTAAGCTGAAAATTCTCGAAGAATCGGCCAAGGATGAAAATCCGGCCTTAAAAGAGCTTCAAGAAAAACTTCAACAGCTTGAACTCGAAAAACTCCCGGAAAAAGAAAGAGAGGCTGCGAGACTCGGAGCGGAACTCAAAAAACTGAATGGGATTATCGAATCCGAAAAAAAGAGTAAGGAACGATTTGAAACTCTTTTCCGTGAAAAGACAATCAATACGGAACTCTACTCGGCCTTTTCTAAACATTCGCTCTACGATCAAAATCAAGCGTTACTACTTTTAAAAGCGATCAGTCAACCAACGGTCGTCGAGAATAAGGACGACGGAAGTTTCAAAGTATTATTGAAACTTGATGTAGGAGACGGGGCCGGTGTTCAAGAGCTGGAACCGGAAGAAGCGGCGGCTAAATGGCTGGCTATTCCGACTAACGCAAATTTACTCAAATCAAACTTAATTCCCGGTTCCGGTACATCTGTCAAAGGAGGCCGCTTAACGACAACAGGACAAGTTGCATACAAGCGATCCGATTTAGTAAAACCGGAAGTAAGACAAGAAAGGCTTGAAAAGATGAAAGCCGGAATCCAAACGATTATCGTTGATTAACGATCAGGTAGAATGTCAAACACAGGCCAAGATGTTTTGTACCCCGAATTTTGGTTCGACGGGTGGGATTATTTAGACCCCGGAGTATTGAATTTACAGAATCAAGTTTCCAGATCCATTGAACAAAAGCTGGCAGAAGTAGGGGACAAGGTAACTGTTCCAATTACTCCGGACTTCGGAGACGCAGACGATTACGATCCGAACGAAGATCCAGACGCAACGGATGTGCATCAAGAAGCGAAAAAAGTTGAGCTTACGGAATCGAAAAAGAAAACGATCATCCTCACATCCACTGAGCTTTCTCTTTCGCCGTACGATCTAATCGAGAAATACGCTCAACCTATGGCTCTTTCTCTTTATATCACGGTGAATAAATTTATCTATAACCTTGCACTGAAGACAAACAATATCATCGATGCAAGAACGGGAATAGATAAGGATAAGATGGTAAAACTCCGGACACTTTTGTCCAACAACAAAGTGAGTGGAGAGAAACAGCTTGTATGTGCGCCGGATGACTACGGCTCTCTTTTATCCATTCCGGAATTTTTCAAAGCCAACGAATCCGGAGATACAAGCGCGCTCAGGGACGGAAAAATCACTCGCGCACTTGGATTTAACGTTTCTGAAAATCACGCGATCGAAGGATACACTCCGACAGACATTGCTGGTGCTGTAAATCACTCCGGAGGTTACGCGGCCGGTGATTCGGATATGGTCGTCGATGCGTTAAACGATTCCTTGAAACCGATTCGTCCGGGTGATGTATTCTCAGTCGCCGGTGAAACCGGATCTCCCTTTCATACAGTTTTAAGAACTGAAAAAACTCTCGGAGTAACGACAAGAATTTACTTCGATTCTCCACTTCGGAACTCAGTTCCCGACGATGCGGTGATCACAGTGATTCCTTCCAGATCCATGATCGCTTTTGCACCCTCGGCGATTGCCTTCGGGGCAAGAGCTTACAAAGCAATGCCGGAAGGAACAGGAGTAAGGTCTGTTGTCGCGATGCTCGCCGGACTCCCCGTACGGGTTTCTGTTTGGTCGGATGGTCTTCGGGTCAAAGTTCAAAATGATATTCTCTATGGTGGAGAAGTCATCAATCAAAAACGAATCGGACGAGTCCTCGCGGCTGCCGCATAACCGAAATGAAGCAAAATCTAATCAAAGTGTATAAGAATCTTCCGGATGGAAGGGAGGTGGAGCTTTGGGCCGATTCTGCCCAACTCGAATCACTTTCTCGACACCCGGACTTTCGGATCCCGGAATCCAAGTCTGATTCTAAATCGAAAATCCAAAACCAAGAAAAAGAGGGGGAAGTATAAAATTGAAGATCGGGCTTGTAACGATAGATGAGTCCGATTCGTTCTTACAGTATTTCTCCGGAGGAGGGCTCTGGAGAGATGCTGAAAGAAACGATTACTTTCAAAAAGGAACTATTACGGCCAAAGGATTCGATTTAATCGGTTTCGAAACGGAGTTTGTTTCAAATTCACCACTTGTAATAGGGGAAACTTTAGATCTGGAATCCCAGCTTGTAAAAGTAGAATCCATCACAGACGACACGAATATCAAAATATCTGGATTAGAATTCGAGATCATAGATCCGATTCGTTTTCGTAGGATTCCGGAAACGAAAGTAGAAACTCTTTCAAAACTCTATCAAAGAAAAAGAGAAGCACTGAATACCGCTTTTTTGAAACTCCAAAATTCGGAATCCTTCAACTATGACCAGGTATCTGAAGATTCCTTAAAGAAGGCTCAGATCGTATTTGCATTGGAGTTATTTAAAACCCCTTCCAATAAACACGAAGAAAACCGGGCCAATGGAATTCAGTCTTACTCGATTTCCGATCAATCTTATACCTATCGTAGTGGGGTCGTAAAAGATATCCCCGAGTCTGTTTATGATTTCGTAAAAAAAGAAGGAAGCAAAAAGAGCGGAAAGCTATTTCGCGGAAGTCCGGGGATAGGGTTTTAGTAAAGTGAAACTTCACGACGAACTTTTACGAGAGATGAGTGAAAGGCAGATCGAAACTTTTTTGGAACAGCTTTCTGAAATTTCAAGGGAACTGGACACCGCGCTTCAAGACTTTGTTCGAAAGACTACAAATCATTTTTCGGCGATCGTTCCGGATCAATCGGAATATCTGTCGTATATTGAAAAGCGATACAAAAACATTCTCTCCCTCTACGACCAGGCCCTCGATTCCTTTTACGCCTCTATCGGCCATTCCCTTTCCCAAACCTATAGATACGCTCAAAGTATCACGGAAAATTTGATTTTAGAATCCGGGTTTAATCTTGTAGGTGCCTCAATCGATTCAAAAGCGTTACCCGTTTTGATCCGTGACGCAGCTCTTGATTTTCGAATTGCTATCAAACAATCGAAAGTGATGTTTAAAACCTATTTCAAGCTATCAAAACAAGGCATCCTTTCCGAATCGGAACTTTCCAAAGCAGTCGCGAAAGGGCTTTTGAGGACTGGAACTCCTACCTCAGCTCGTAAAAAAGTTCTCGAACTTTTCTTAAAAGCAGATGTTTCCAAAAGCCGGACAACGAAAATCTTTACACCTAAAGACGCAGAGGCCCGCGATTTCTTTTTAGAAAAATTGGGTAAGAAAAAATTCAAAGAGTTAGAAAGACTCAATTCGAAATTCTTAGAAAAGAAATACATTCAGATTTTAGACAAAAACGGGAACCCAATTCATTTCCGTCTCGATACGTATTCTGAACTTGTCGCAAGATCGAGAATCACAGACAGTCAAGTTGTCGCGGCATTCGAAGAAGGAGTTCGGGCCGGGATCGTGCTTTATACAGTTCCAGGCCACAATACGACTGCGGAAGTCTGTAAACCACATGAAGACGAAATTTACACTATGGATCCTTTACTTGCAAAAGCTGGAGTCTTTAAACTCCTTACTCCGGAACAAAAACCCGGTTATCATCCAAGGTGCTCTCATAGGCTTTTTCCACTCGTTTTAACTAACAGAAAACTTTTTGCGCTCATTGCATCCCGATCCAACGAGAAATTTGCGAAAAGTTGGTTTCGAAAAATTGGAAAGGCGATTCCAGAAAGGAGCGTAGCGTAATGGTACCTTTAGAGATTCTTAGACCGGTATATAATCCAGCAGATAACACTCTAGATGAGGAAGCATCCGAACATCTAATCGTATATGCCGAGAGCTGGAAGCCGAAAACGAGAATTCGAAACTCAGATCATGGGATTGAATATACTTCCCTACACGCAGACATTTTACCCGATCAGGATATTCGACCAACCGATCTTGTCAAATGGCCCCAAGGATTGACAAGGGAAGACTTTGAATTTAGAGGAAAGTATCTTTCTATCCTCTACTATTATCTGGCACTCGACGCCAATCAAAACGCGCATCACATTGAAATCGAGGTATAGTGGGGAAGGGCTGGTCGGTCGAAGACAAAGAACTGAAAGAAAGACTTGGGAGGGTATTTCCTGAGAAGATTCTCGAAGTAGCAAAAAAAGCTCTCGAAATCGTTGCACTCGGAATACCGGCCAAAGTCGCAAGCTCTAAGACCGGGATACAACCGCAAAGACAAACCGGATATATGTTAGGAGCTTATTCAATTTATGTAGGCGACAAACTCATCAAAGACGAAGAGGAGATTACGCCGAATAAAGGACAGTTCAAACTCCCTCCGATGATCGCGGATATTGAAGAACTGGAGGCTAAAACAATTTATGAAGCACCATACGCGGAAGCACAGCAATCCGGAGAAATAAAGGTCAAAGGGAAAGTTGTCGAACTCAAAGGGAAGCAACCTGGAACCGGACCTGGATGGATTGAAAAACTCCAAGAGCCAGTCAATGCAAACGATATCGTGGAAGAAGTCGCGGATCATTTTCACGATCTCTTTGAAGAGAAGTTTAAATGAGCGATATTAACACTCACAGGTATTTGATCGAATATCTCGTGGACTGGATGCGACATGAACCGGATTTTTTGACCTATACAAACATTCTTCAACCCTTCATAGAGACGCCTAAAGAGACAGTAGAGAAGATTTTAGTCATACACAATATATTCACAAACCCAGATCCGTTTGGACGCACGCAGATCGATTTTTTGTGTATTGCAAAGTCTCTACCAAGGTCGAAAGAAATCGCTTTTGATCTCTACGAAAAATTAAACGAACGATACAATGTAATTCTACCTACCCCGCAAAACCTCCCACAGGGAAAAAGTTTAGCGGATCTTCCTCCTGTTGCCTTGAGAGTCATTCAAGGAAAAGAAATTCGACTCATCGGCCAAGTGTTGAACGGCGAGTATCGATACAACGCGAGCTTTATTATTTCCTAGGAGGAAATTTGTTAGAAGAGCAAGTGACATTACTTAGATCGACACGTAATGGAGACGTTACCATTCGAGTACCCCGATCGCAAGTCGAAGAGTTCCTAAAAGACCTACTTTTCAAACTCTACGAACCGAAAAATTTAAACCCGGACAAATCAAAACCAAACGCGAAACAAAGCTCTCCCGAGTGAGCATCCATGGCGCTTGAAGATTTAATAACACCCGAAGGGTCAGCCGTAATCGGAAGGCCTACGGGATCAATTAGCCCGATTGCAACCGACTTCGGTCGGCCTCTTTCAAAAACTACACCTCAACCCGGAACCATTTCCGTTTCTGCAAATGACACGATCGTAAACGGAACCGGAACCGATTTTACAAGGCTTTCCGTGGGCCAGTATTTAAAAATCGGAAACCTCGCCGGTCTTCGGAAGATAAAGACGATTACTAGCGCAAGCACATTGGAGCTTATGATTCCGATCGGAGCGATTCCGGCTACAGGGGCGACGTTCAAAATTGCAGATATGTGGGATCTAGGGATGAGTCTCAAGGCAACGATGCAAGAGTCTCTTGGATATGCCGAACATGTTGCAATGCAGATGGGAGCGCAGTCTTTTAAGAAAACCTTAAACAGCTATATGGTCACAACTACAATCGAGATCATTGAACCGGTTCAGGAAGTAATTCAAAAAGTTATCAAAGGATACCTGATCAATTATGATTCTCTAACTGGCAATATCAAAGGTGCGGCTCGTACTGTGAAAATGTGGGATTCGATCGAAGCCGGTAACGGTCAAGAACTACACCTGACTGGACTCATCGCTCCAAGGACTCGTTCTTTGGATCCGATGGATCTCTTGATCTTGCCGAATACGATGCTCTATCCGGAACCGAAATGGGAATTCGATGGAAAAACTCCCCTGTCCGTGGAACTCAAATTCGAATCCCTTGTCGACCCAAACACTACTTTCCGCGGCCTTCCGGTTGCCTACTATCTGGGGGATTTAAGCGGTGTCTAACTTTCAACCTTACAATGAAACCGTCATTTCTCTTCAGGGAGGTGGCGAAGTTACTCTTCCGGTTCATGTTTCTACAATCGGACTCCATGAGAGACTTTCTAAGATTCAAGACAAACTCGAAATTGCAATCGACCATCACTCGAACGCATTTAACGAAACCAATCAGGCAATTTCAGAACTCTACGAAACCTACAAACTCGTCGTCCTCGAGGACGCGGTTTCCTTTGTGGATTTTTGTAAGGACTTAACACTCTACGTTTCCGCTGACGATTGCACTTTGTTTATCAAGAAACAGAAAGAAGCTAAGAAATACGGGGATAAGATTTTGGCTTTTGTGCGGGAGAAATTCCAAAGTCTCGTATTTGAATCTGAAAAACATATCGAAGTTTTAAACCAGATTCCATTCTTTTACCCGGATTTTACGTACGTTTTCAAATTCATAAATGAAGTAGAACTCGCGACGAAACGAACAAGCGGAGTAGCTTCGGCAAAAAAGTAGACCCGGACTCGGAGATGGTTCTTGCGAAAATGAAACTCATCCGCTCCGGAGTCCGTGAAGAAACGGTAAATAAACTCAACTATCACGGCCTTACCTCGAAACTTTTAGCTCTTCAATACTTGGAGCTTGAGGAATACCGGAAACGATTACTCGTATCTGTATATTTGAAACCGGAACTTGCGGATGAAATTTCCAAACGAATCACTGAACTCGATAAAGAAATGAGTTCGTTAAAACTGATTCGGCCTTCGGGGAAATTGACGGAAGAAGAATACGAAGAGGCTTTTTGGAAAGCAAAATCCGAATCGGCTGACTTTTGGAAAAAACTAAAAACTGAACATTTAGAAAGGAAAAACGGAATCGTGATACGCGAAGAGTAAAGGCTGAGTAAAAACCAAGCTACCCTAAGCGTAAGCATAGTAGGGGACAAAAAGCCTCTACAAAAGGCGTTTGATGCTTCTGTCCTCGATGCAAAGGTCTTTGTAAATCAAATCAAAGACGTTGGTCGCGCAGCCAATAACGCCATTGCGATTGATCCAAAAGCGTATCGAACATCTCTCAACACGATCGCTGGACTTGAAACTCGTTACAAAAAATTCCAAGACGGGTTTAGTAAAACACAGATTGGCGGTGATTCATTTAACCGGCTAAAATCCGCCGTTGAACAAGTCCGAACCAAGCTCGACGAAGCCCGTAAATCCGGGGAGGACTTTCAAAAGCAAACCCTGAACATAAAGGCGGGTCTTGCTTCTCTTGCAGGGGGATTCACAACTCGCGCTATCACAAGCGAAGTAAAAAGCTTCATGGACGAAGCTCAGAAAGCACAAAACAC
>NZ_NPEF01000158.1 GCF_002811955.1 Leptospira ellisii | reverse complement strand
CTCGTTCTTTTGCTTAAGTTCCCCGTACGGCTGGCGGTCGGCACCTCGCTTGCGATCGTTGCGGCGAATTCGCTGTTCGGATTCGCGATCAGTTTTCCCTCGGTGAAAAACGAGGATTGTCCTTTGCTTTTGTCCGTTTGCGTCTTAGCAGTTTTAGGAATGTTTTTCGGAGAGATCCTTTCCTCAAAAATGAACGAACGACGTCTGAAAAAAGGATTCGGCTATTTCGTTTTGACGATAGCTGCCTTGTTATTATACGATCAAAGCGCGAATTTATAGTAAGTTTCCATTTCTAAAAGAAAAGACCCCGGGGTTTCCGGGGTCTTCGGCGTTATCCGTCCGTATCGATTCCGCGAGCGGAAAAGGGCAAACGGTGGTTTAGAAAATTCTAAACTAAAATCAGCCTTTGTATCTTTCGATCAGCATGGAACCAGCGATCCCGCCGTGCGCGCAAGCGGTGATCACGACTTTATTCGCGGAGGAATCTTCCTTCAAGTCCATGATCGCATTCGCGATCAGACGGATTCCGGTTGCTCCAAACGGGTGACCGATCGCGATGGATCCGCCGTTCGGATTCACCTTTTTCGCGTCGAAGGATTTTTCCCAATCCCAACCCGTGTCCATTTTGATCTGCTCGAGCGCGCCGACCGCGGTCGCGGCGAACGCTTCGTGGATTTCGACGTAGTCCACGTCTTGGATCTTGATTCCGACGTCGTCTAACAGAGCTTCGGTGGCCGCGGCTTGTCCGATTCCCATATTGTTCGGGTGAACTCCCTTCATGTGCCAACCGGAAACGACCGCCTCGATTTGAAGACCGAGTTCCTTCGCTTTTTCCACGGTGGTGACGATCACTCCCGCCGCTCCGTCGGAACGCGGGCTTGCATTGAAGATGGAAACCGTAGGACCGTGGGATTTTTTCAGATCCTTCGCGTACTTCGTTTTGAATTCTTCGAACTTCATACCGGGGTTGTCGAACATAAGCATCGCGCGTCCCATACGGGTAGGGTTTTCCACCAGACCTTCGCGGAGACCCACCGCTTCGTCGATCGCGAGTTCGTTGCCGTCTTCATCCTTCATCGGAATGATGTAAGGGGCGTATTTTCCCGCTTTAGAAGCTTCTAATGCTCTTTTGAAGGATTCGAACGCGAGTTTATCCTGGATTTCGCGGGAAAGACCGTAGTTCTGAGCAACGATCTCCGCGGTTACTTGCATACCGTAGGAGGTTTCACCGTCGCCGAGTCCGTCTTCCAGTGTGTCTCTCAACTCGACGCCTTCCGGAAGATTGTCGGGAAGAAGTTTTTTGAGTTTATCGAGGGAACCCGCCTTTTTGTTCAGACGCGCGTTTTTTACCACGAAAGGCATGGAAGTTTGGGATTCCTCGCCGATCGCGAGAAACAGTTCTCCTTCGCCTAACACGATTCTACGAGCCGCTTCCGCTACGGCTTCCATTCCGGAAACGCAGTTGTTCGCGACAGTGATACATGCGATTTCGTCCCTCATTCCGACCAGGTTTGCGATCACTCTCGCGGAATTGGGCGCGTTGCTAAATCCTTCTCCCACGACGACTCCGTCGATTTGGGACGGTTTCAATTTGCTTTTTGCGAGAATGTCTTCAGCGACTATTTTTCCCAGGTGGTGTCCTGGATATGGTCCGAGAGCTTTCGCGATCTGAGCAAATGGAGTTCTTCTTGGCGTACAAAGCGCCAACGGTTTTTCTAATTTCATTTTCTTTCTCCAGACTTCATATTCTTAATCATCATTCCTAAATTCATTTTTGAGAATATTCAAAATTCTCAACATACTCTCCCACGAGTTTCTGAAATTCCTCGGGCGCCTTTTTCGGCCTCGCCTTGGAAAGCGAAACCACCAGCTGCTCGTCCTGAACGGCGAAGTAGCGCAGGCCGTTTTCCGAATCGGTCACCTCGTGCCTCATATAACTCCGGATCTTTTCGAACGAATGGATCCAAGTGCTGACCTTCACCTTTCGTCCCGCCGGAACCGGGTGAAAAAAGCGGAACACTCCGCCCATAAAAAACATCGTCGTATCCATCTCCACGAAACGATCCAAGGTAAGACCGGCCGTCGCGGAAAAGAACCAGCGGGAATCCTCCACGATTCTCCATAGATACGCGGGATTATAATCTCCGAAAATATTCCTTTCGCTATAAAGGGTGATCAATTCGGTATCGACCGTTTTACAGGTCCCGCGAAAATCGGGAATTTCCGCAAACTGATCGTAACCTGTGATCTCCGTTTTCTCCAGAGGGAGAAGATCCACAGGATTTCCGTTTTTCTCGCACAAAGTCAAGGTTTTGATCTCCGCCGCCGGAGTTCCCGAATCGGAAAGAACTTTCTGATCCCAGAATATAGCGCCGTTCTTTAAAGCGAACGCTTTCGTTTCCGTTTTTAAATCCGCACCTTCCATCTGCTGCGCGAGAAAACGGATGGAAGACTCCAAAGGACGGATCGTGATGCCTTGGGACAAAATATCCCTCAGGGAAAAACCGTTCTTTTCCAGAAGACGAAACCTACCTTCCAGGCAGAAATTTTCGTAAGTGCGGCTGGTCACGTGTCTTTGCGTGTCCAGATCGGAGATTCGAGTCACGAGTTCGATTTCGTCCGCGATCATTTTCTTTCCTCCGCGCTTCCAGAGATTCTGACCTTAGTTTAGACCCGGCGGAATTTTGTTCAAACAAAAAAATACAGAACGTTCGTTCTGTTTTTTTATCTAAATCTTTCAAAGTCATTGACAGAAGTTTTTTCGGGTGGAAAAATGAATTCGTTCCGATTCGGGACGTTCGATCATAAACCATGAAATCGCAGACACGAAAAAAAAAGGAATCCGGGATCGGGGTCAGGGAAAGAATTTTAGAAACCGCGACCTCGCTTTTTTATAAACAGGGTTTTTCCAATACGGGAATGCGGCAGATCATTCAGGAATCCAATTCGGTGGCGGCCAGCCTCTACGATCATTATCCGTCCAAAAAGGAATTGGGTCTCGCTTATCTCGCCAAGCAGGAGGAGAAGACACTCAGCGATCTTCAGGGTTTGATGGATCGTTATCCGGATCTGGCGGAGTTTCTGCGCGCTTGGGTGATTCTTAAGGAGAAGCAGATACGTCACGAGGAATTTTTCGGATGTCCTTTCGCGGGATTCGCGAGTCAGGTGATGGATTCCGATCCGGAATATACGGAATTCCTAAAGGACATCGTCGCAAAGTGGACCCGTATGATCGGAGATTATCTCCAAAAGGCGATCGGTTCGGGCCAGCTCAAACGGAGTATGGACATCCAATATGTCGCACGAAGAATGCTGATGGCGTATCACGGTTCCGTTACGATGTGGAGAATGACCCAGGAACTCCGTTACATCCGCGAAATGGAGGATTCCCTCCGCGAGATCGTGGAAGAATACAGAATCCTATAATTTTCGTCGGAATCCTTTCCGTTCGGTAACCAGTCCAACTTTCAGGACGAATTCCCTCGTATGAAACGTATCATTCTAACGGTCGTAGTTTCGGCTTTGCCGATCGTCGCAGGTTGCTCCGGAACGGAGGGAGACAAGACAAGAAAAGGAGGAGAAATGAAATACGAAGTCAATAAATCCGAAGAGGAATGGAAAAGGGAACTCACTCCGGAGGAATATCGGATTCTGAGACAAAAAGGAACCGAACGCGCGTTTACCGGAGCGCTTTATAACAACCACGATAAAGGAACGTATGTCTGCGCCGCGTGCGGCGAGCCCTTGTTCTCTTCCGAAACGAAATACGAATCCGGTTCCGGTTGGCCTTCCTTTTATCAGCCTCTCAAAAAGGAATCCGTCGATCGCGAAGAGGATCGCAGTCACGGCATGGATCGAACGGAAGTTCTTTGCTCCAAATGCGGAGGGCATCTCGGTCACGTGTTTCCGGACGGACCTAAACCTACGGGGCTTCGTTACTGCATCAATTCCGCTTCCTTAAAATTCAAAAAAGAATAGGAATTCCCTTCGGCAAAAAACCGAACTCTTTCCGAAAACTTCCGGGCGATCGCAGATCCACCGCTTCGGTTCGCGTCTTGCCCGGAAAAATTCCCCCTTCCGTTTTTTGATTTTCAGAAGTAACGAAGGGGAAAATACTACCTAAATCCGGAATTCTCCGGGAGCAACTCATGAATGATCATCTCGCCTATGTATCCGACAATCGATCCGTCCGAAATCCGTTCCTTCAGATATTGGCGGAAAAATGGTATACGATTCTTTATATCTGGCATGTGATCATAGGAATTTTCACGCAACTCGAAGATTCTCCCGAAGGGGATAAACGTCCCGTGGTTTTGGTGTCCGGTTTTATGGGAACGACTCTTTCTTGGGAACCGATGCTCCGGTTTCTTTCCGCTAACGGGCACCCAGTATATGTAATTCCGCTCGGATTTCAGGTGGGGAATATCCGAACCAAAAGTAAAATCCTGGAAAACTTCCTGATCGAAAAGAATATCAAGGACTGTTATATCGTGGGTCATTCCATGGGAGGATTGATTGCGGCGGGGCTTACCTACAAGGGAAGAGATCGGGTCAAAAAGTTATTCATTGCGGGAACTCCCGTACACGGAACATATCTTTGTTATTTGGCTCCGTTTTTTGTCTCCACTTGGCAAATGATGCCGGGTTCCGCTTTTATTCGGGAGATCGTTCAGGTGTTCGAAAAACTTCCGAATGTACAGTCCGTTTATACCAAAAAGGATCAGATCATTCTTCCGTCCGAAAATTCCAGATTGGGGCATTTCGACGACGTGGAATTACCGGAGGCGGGACATCTCAATTTGTTTATGGGGCCGTTGGGAATCGAATGTCTTTCCGATCTTATCACCGCGGAGGAGAATAAGGATCCGAAACCGGTCGTAAAAAAGGCGGAGTCGATCGTAAAACCGGAAGTGGTCGCTTCCAAATCGAAGCCGTCCGCTTCCTTTAAGAAGAAGGCATCGAGCGGGGCTTCCAAAGGCAAACCCTCCGCTTCGACAAAAAACGTTCCTTCCAGGAAAACGGCCGCGGGTTCCTCGAAACGACAAGTTTCCGCAAGTCGATCCGCTAAGAAAAAATCCGCGCCGATTCCTAAAAAGAAAAAGCGATCTTAGAATCTGCCTTTTGCCGGTTTCGGCTTCGCCACATTCACTTTCAGATTGCGGGTAAGAACGTTTTTTCCGTCCAGGTTTTGGATGGCTTTGTCCGCTTCTTCTTCGTTCGCCATTTCGACGAAAGCGAATCCTTTGGATTTTCCGGAATACTGATCGGTGATGATCTTAACGGAGTTTACGGTTCCGTACGTCGCAAAAAGTTCGCCTAACTTCCCTTCTGTGAGATCGTAAGACAGGTTTCCTACGTAAATATTGACTGACATAATGTCCTCTTGTCGTTTTAAATTAAATCGAGTTATCTTGATTTAAAAACAGCGTTCCCGCGTAAGGGAGTAGAAAAATTTTAGAGATGCAGGACTGAAACAGAAGAGCAAACTTTAAGATAGGACTACGTTCGGAAGTTAAAAAATCGATGGAATAACTGGAATTCTCCGCCCATTCTGCGGTTAGAATCAACTTTGGCAATCTAAATTTCAAACTTAAGGGGAAATCGTTTTCAAAAATGGAATTAGAAACGGAACGTTTGCGGATGCGGCGATGGAAAGAAAAGGATCTGATTCCGTTTTTCGGAATGAGTTCCGACCCGATCGTGATGAGGTTTTTCCCCTCTCTTTTGACGCGTGCAGAATCCGACCGGCTTGTGGAAAGTTTCGAACTTCATTTTGAAACGAACGGATACGGACTTTGGGTGTTGGAGCGGAAGGAAACGGGCGAATTTTTGGGATTTACCGGATTAAAAAACGTGCCGTTCGAAGCGGAATTCACCCCTGCGGTGGAAGTCGGTTGGAGATTGGCGGCTCCGCATTGGAACCGAGGTTATGCGACCGAGGCGGCGCTCGCTTCCTTCGATTTCGGGTTTTCGAAGTTGAAATTGTCCGAGATCGTTTCGTTTACGTCGATCCTCAACACGAATTCCCAGGCGGTAATGAAACGGATTGGTATGCGAGAATCCGGTTTTTTTGCCCATCCGAGTTTGGAGCCGGATCATATTCTTTCCCGGCACGTGTTGTATCGAATTTTTACAAAAGATCACCCTCTTACCGCATTCTAAGGAGTTCCTAGGACAAAGGTTCCGGCTCAAACCGAAGGAATTTTGAACGATCCGTCTGTTTTTTTACTTGCAAAAATATTCCAATTAGTTAACGTTGTTCGTTATAAGGTGAACGCTGTTCGCTAAGGAAAAAATTATGGAAGTGAAAACGAATCAAAATTCTCCCAAAGAAACCTTGGGAGCCGTCCGGGAGACCCTTTCCCGGGGAACGTTCGAAAATCCGGCTTATAAAGGAGTCGGTTATTTTTCTCGGGATCTGTGCTGTTTTGCGGTCGCGATCTTTCTTCTTTGGAACATCGATACGTGGTACCTCCTTCCCTTTCTCTGGTTTTTTGCGGGGATGACGATCGCCGCCTTGTTCGTGATCGGACACGATTGCGCGCACGAAGCCCTGTTTCAAAACCGTTATCTCCGTTATTGGATCGGCCAGATCGCCATGCTGCCTTCCTTACACGCGTACAATCAATGGGCCTACGGACACAACCGGATCCATCACGGTCACACGATCAAACGCGGAGGGGA
This sequence comes from Leptospira ellisii, assembly GCF_002811955.1. Taxonomy (GTDB): domain Bacteria; phylum Spirochaetota; class Leptospiria; order Leptospirales; family Leptospiraceae; genus Leptospira; species Leptospira ellisii. Next base: position 2,670 of record NZ_NPEF01000158.1, on the reverse strand, counting down.
TTTCGTATGGCATCCCGCCACCGCGGAGGAATATTCTAAATTTGGAATATTCAAAAAAATAGCGCACAGATTTTTCTGGTCGGCTTGGGGCGGCGGTTTTTATTATATGATCGAAATCTGGCTTAAGGGGATGGTCGTATTCACCGCTCCTCTGAAGGAGGCGCGACGGGACAAGTGGATCATGCTTTCGTTCGCCTTCGTTTCCTCCGCAGCGGTTTTTTATTTCGGAGGTTCCGCGGACGGCGTCTGGGACGCGGGAGCCGGACTTTGGATGTTCGTCAAAGTCTGTCTGATTCCTTTCGTAGCGTGGAATTATTTTATGGGAATCACGGTTTACGTACATCATATTCATTCCGAAATTCCGTGGAAAACAAAGGAGGATTGGACCCCGTATTACGGACAGATGCGCGGAACGATCAACTATCACATTCCCGCCGCGTTGAATTTCTTTTTTCATAACATTTTCATACACATGCCGCATCACGTACATATGAAAATTCCGTTCTATAATCTCAAACGTGCGTTAGGTGAGATTAAGGCCGTTTACGGGGATAACGTTCTCGAAAGGGACACGATTTTCGGGGATTATTTCCGTTCGACTTCCCGCTGTAAGGTGATCGACGCCGAAACCGGTAAATGGATGACTTATAAAGAGGCGGAAACTTCGATTTCGGAAGAGGAAATGGAAGTTCTACCCGCATAAACGGGCGCCGGTTTCCGGAAGAACCGATCCGTTCTTCCGGACCATTCGTTTTTCTAAGCGGGGCGGAAGACGAAGAAGAATTTTCCTTTTGGTGGTCCGTTCTTTTTGAGGATCGAATCATCCTTTTTTCTTGTCTTTGTGATACGTCAAAGCCATCGAAATACAGACCTTTAATTCCTTTTCCGGAACGGGGCGATCGGCCTTGAGAAGGATACATCGATTTCCTTCGAACTCCAGCTTTCCGGAAAAAAGTTCCCGAAAGTTCGATATCAAATCGGTTTGACAGTGAAAAAAGATCGCGTATCGGGTTTCGTCGTTTTTCAGACGATCGATCCGAATCGTACTTCCGCTTTTCGTTTCCGGAGTCAGATAACTCGGTTGTCCCCATTTCAGCGCTTCCTGCAGAGTTCCAACTCCTTCGGTTGAGTCGGCCGTTTCGTAAATGAGTTCCCGCAAGCGCAGAAGTTTTTCCCGGACCGATTTCGGATATCCGTCGAATAGTTCGGCGATTTCCGGGTTTTGAAATCGGCGCGGTTTGTGTTTGGGAGTTTTAGAATTCATAGGTTCGATTCCGTTTCGAAAAATTATCTTTCGCGGTTTCCACCTCCGCCGCAACCAAGATTTCGTTCCGAAATGGGTTGCCTTTTTCCCGGGAAAACGGATCTTGAATGACGGAGTTCGTATTCGATGGAAATACTCATTCGTGAACGGGACAAAGAACGGGAGGATTATCCTTGGGAATTGCTTCTTCTCGCCGATCCTTCCCGAACGATCGTAGAAGAATATTGCGGGAGGGGAATTTGTAGAATCGCCGAATCGGAAGGAAGAACGATCGGTATCTATGTTCTCATCCGAACCCGACCCGAGACGCTCGAATTGGTCAACGTTTCCGTCGCGGAGGAATTTCAAGGAAAGGGAATCGGAAAACGTCTTGTGTTGGACTCCGTCGAAAAAGCCAAGGAACTCGGCGCAAAAACTTTGGAGATAGGAACGGGAAATTCCAGCTTGTCCCAATTGGCTTTGTATCAAAAATGCGGTTTCAGAATCACCGGAATCGACGCGGATTTTTTTATCAGACATTATCCCGAGCCGATCTACGAAAACGGAATCCGATGTTCGGACATGATCCGTTTGCGTCTCGATCTGTGATTTTTCGGCGGGTTATGAACGTTTAAACGGCTTCCTCCAAACGGAGCAGTTCGGTTTCGAGCCGATCGATGAACTTTTTATTCCCCGTTACGCCGTAGAGCTGCATGGCTCCTTGGTATAAGAATAACATATTTTCAGAATATTCTAAAGCGCCTTTGGAATCCAAGATCCTCTTTTTTTTCCAAACCGGCCCGGTGAGATAACTCCCGAAACTACGGTTCCAGCGATCCAAGGCTTCCAAAACCCGCCTTCTGAGTTCCGGTTCGTCGTGCGTTTGGTTGGAAAAGTTGGCGAGGGGACATCCGTAGAGATAATCCGTTTTTAATCTTCGTTTGATGAACCGCAGCCAAGCCGGGATGAATTCGCGGTATTTTCCGTATTTTTGCATCAGAATTTCCGCGAGACCTACGATCTGTTCCTCCTGGTATTCCAGATAACTGATTCCCAGATCCTTTTTGGAAGGGAAATAACGGTATAAACTTTTTTTAAAGGCGCCCGCTTCCGCGAGAATTTCGTTGATACCGGTATTCGAATAACCCCGTTCGTAAAACAGCCTCACCGAGGCCTTTAAAATCCTTTCTCTGGCTGGATCCGATTTCGGTTGTATCCGGTTCATGATTTCCAATTTTTCGGAACGTTTTTTTTCCGCGAGTCCATTCCGAATTTAAAAAAAGTGGACAGATTTGTCTACCATTTTTAAGATTTCAAAAAAGAGGTAGACCGATTGTTCTACCATAGGAGCAGGAATGGAAACTCTCGAAAAAAAATCAGAACCGCAGCAGGCATTCAAATCTTTTACACATATGGTCAAGGTGCGT
>NZ_NPEF01000157.1:4280-9369 GCF_002811955.1 Leptospira ellisii | reverse complement strand
ATCCTGATACCAAGCGATATTGGAGACGATGGAAGCGATCGTATCTGAACTGGAGAGCAGTGTTCCCTGTAATCCTTCCGGGGAATCCGCGCTTTACAAACTTTCCTTGGACGATTTCGAGGGGCGTTCTGTCTCGATGCGGAATTATAAAGGTAAGGTTTTGCTTTTGGACGTTTGGGCTTCCTGGTGCGAACCCTGTAAGGAAGCGGTTCCCGTTTTGGAAAAACTTTCCAAGGATCTCGAAGGAAAAAACGCTACCCTTCTCGGAATCAATACGGAACCGGAATCGACGCGGGAAGAACGAATCAAAGCGGCACGAGACTTCGGAATGAGTTATCCGAGTTTGGTGGATAAGGATTTTGCCCTGGTAAACGCATTTCATGTGGAAGGACAACCCGCGCTCATCGTATTTAGCAAATCCGGAACCCTTATAAAGATCCAATACGGAATTCAAACGAGGGATTATCCTAAACTCCACGCTTCCTTCGAAAATTGGTTCACTGCACCATAGTATTGTATAACAGGTAGAATAAATAAAATGAAGCGGGGAGGAACGGGAAAAAAAGGGTTTCTTTCTGAGCTTCCGTATTTAATTTTGATTACTTGCCGACAGCATCTTGTCGGAATTCCTAAGTTGTGTAACAGAACAAAAGATATCAGGAGTAAATGAATTTCATGGCGGAGAATTTAGCCCAGTTATTTCGTGAATCTGCTGAAAAATTCCGGGACTTACCGGCGTTTTTCTCGAAGGATTCCAACAAAAATTACCATCCGACTTCGTACGCTCAATTGTATGAGCAAGGTATCAATCTTGCCGAAGCGCTGATCGAATTGGGCGTTCAACAGCGTCAAAGAGTGGGACTTCTTGCGGATAACCGTATCGAATGGATGGTGGCCGATTACGGCGTCATTCTCACCGGAGCCGCTGATGTACCTCGCGGAACCGATATTACGGATTCTGAAATCGTATATATTCTCAATCACTCCGAAGTGGAAGTGGTCTTTATCGAAAACGATAAGATGTTGGAGAAATTCAACCGTAACAAATCCCAGTTGAACAACGTAAAGACGATCATCGTTTTGGATCCGGCGAGCAGCGCTCCCGGCGTTCTTAAAATGAACGATCTGATCGAAAAGGGAAAAAAACTCAGAGACGGCGGATCCAGAAAAGCGGAAGAACGTATCGCCGCGATCGATCCAGAGGATTTGTTCACTCTGATCTATACTTCCGGAACCACGGGACTTCCCAAAGGCGTTATGTTGAAACATTCCAACATGATGCACCAGGTGAATCACGTAAGCCCGATGCTCAAAATCAAGTCGGATGCCCGTCTTCTTTCCATCCTTCCGATTTGGCACGTGTTCGAAAGAGTAGTCGAATACGTTTGTGTCGGACTCGGAGCTTCCACGTATTACACGAACGTCCGCGACCTTCGTCAGGATCTCGCTTCCGTAAAACCCACGTTTATGGGTTCCGCGCCTAGACTCTGGGAAAACATCTACAACGGGATTTATACGAGAATCAACGATCCGGCGCAAACTCCCGCGCTCCGCAGAGGTTTGTTTAAACTCGCTTATTTTTTCTCGAACAAAAAGAATCAGGCGGTTCGTTTTCTCAAGGGAGTGGAAGTGGATTACACCGGAAGAAATCCGATCGGATCTCTTTTTTACGGGATTTTCATGTTCATCCAACTTCTTCTCACCGGTCCGTTTACGCTTACGATTGTTGCGAGCGTATTGGGTTCGTATTTCGCCGGAACCAATCTTTACTTCCTGACTTCTCCGCTTTATACGGTGGCGGGTCTTGCGGTGCTGCTCAACAGCTTCACCTTGGATAGAATCGTATTGGCCAAAATCCGTGCAGCTACGGGCGGACAACTGAGAGCTTCCATTTCCGGCGGCGGTGCGCTTCCGAGACACGTGGACGAATTCTTCAACAACATCGGGATCAACGTTTTGGAAGGATACGGTATGACAGAAACTTCCCCCGTGATTTCCGTAAGAACCTTCGAAAAGCTGATCATCGGTTCCGTAGGTGTGATCGTTCCGAAAACGAGACTTCAGATCCGCAACGACAGCAACGCCGTGTTGACCGAGATCGACGAAAACGGAAACATCACCCAAGGAAAGCTCGGCTTGAAAGGAGTCGTATTCATCAAAGGACCTCAAGTGATGAAAGGGTATTACAAAAACGAAGAGGCGACTTCCAAGGCGATTTCCGACGGCTGGATGAATACCGGCGACATGGGGATGATCAACTTTAAGAAGACTCTAACCTTGACGGGACGCGCGAAAGACACCGTGGTTCTGTTAGGCGGGGAAAACGTGGAACCGGTTCCCATCGAAAACAAACTTCAGGAATCCGCGTATATCAGTCAGTGTATGGTGATCGGTCAGGATCAGAAGAATCTGGGCGCGATCGTGGTTCCGGACTTCGAAAAACTCCAGGAATGGGCGAAGGAAAACGGAATCAACGAAGCGAACAACGAAAAGCTGATCGAAAATCCGAAGGTGTACGATCTCTACAGAAAGGAAATCAAGGCGTTGAACAACACTAAAAACGGGTTCAAATCCTTCGAACAGGTGACCCCTTTCTTTCTCATCGCAAAACCGTTCGAAGTCGGCGACGAATTGAACAACATGATGAAAATGAAACGTCACGTGATCACCGAAAAATACACGGATCGAATCAAAAAGATCTATTCTACGAACCAAGACTAAAACGTTCCGAGTCGTAACGGAAAAGGGTCGCCGGGAAACGTCCGGTTCTCTTTTCCTTTCGACAAAGGATCTTGTCTTTGAAGCCGACGCCCTTGTGTGTCGGCTTTTTTATTTCTGCGGGGAATTCCGGATCGTACCGATACAAATCCTATATGGCAGGCACGCAGAAAAAAATCCGGAAATCCTCCCTTTTCGAGCCCTCCGGTCACGGCGATTTGTATGCATTGGACAATTTATACCTTTCTCCGTTGCGGGAAAACGAGGTTTGGAACTTTTCCAAAGTCGCGGAATTCTCCCCGCTCAATTTAGGCTTTTTGTATATGCGCTCCATCCTGGCTCTGGAAACTTCTCCCGAACCGATCGTCGCCGGCGGATTTACTCCGAGTTTCATCAAAGGTCTTTCCAAAGTGGGAAAGATGGAACTCTGGGATCGATTAAAAATCGAAGGATTTATCCCCAGGGTTTTGGGGTCGGAATTTCCGCTTCAACTCGATTTGGGCATTCATCCGATTCTGGAATCCGTATTGGCTTCCTACGAGCGGGAACTTTTCGAGGAATGGAATCCTCCTGCGGTTACGATCCAAGGAATTTGGGATAAAAAAAGTCTGCTGATCGCGGGTGTTGCGCTTCCCGAAAACGAAAAAAACACTCCCACACTTTTGAAGGAATTGATCGGGAATCTTTCGGGAATTTCGGGTAAGTTTTATCTCCGGACCGAAAAACATTCCTACCTTTGTCTCAAAAAAGAGCCGGATATGATCGGTCCCGTTTTTTTCCAGGAAAAGGAACCGATTTGGAATTCGTTCGTATTTTTGATCTTGGAAAAAGAATCCTCACAAACCTAACTTAGGTGTTTGCTGAATAGGAAAGATTCTATGTTTTCGTAGTTTTCCTCTTCGGAAAGTTCGATGACCTTTTTGACGAGGATTCCCGCCTGATGTAGGGAAATGGAACGTATGATCTTTCGAATCGGATTCAGGAACGGAATCGAAACCGACAATTCGCGGATTCCGATGCCTATCAGAAAGATCGTAAAGTTCGTGTCCGAAGCGAGTTCTCCGCAGATGCTCAACGGTTTGTCGTAATCCCTGGAAACCTCCACGATGCGGATCAAAGTCCGCAGAAAGGAGATGTGATAAGGGTTGTAGAGGGAGGAAACGTGTATGTTATTGCGGTCCACGGCCATCACGTATTGAAGAAGGTCGTTGGTTCCCACCGAAAAGAAATCGGCTTCCCTCGCGATCAGGTCCAAAGCGGAAACGGCGGCGGGGGTCTCTATCATCGCCCCGACTTTTATCTTTTTGTTATATTTTTCTTTTTGAATATTCAGTTTTCGTTTACATTCTTCAAGAAGTTCCCTGGTTTTCACGATTTCCGCCGGTCCCGTTATCATCGGAAGAAGGATGTTCACGTTTCCGTACGCGGACGCCCGTAAAATCGCCGTTAGTTGTTCGGAGAACCATTCGGGATTGGAAAGACAATAGCGGATTCCGCGATTCCCCAAAAACGGATTTTCCTCCGGTTCTCCGGTGGAAAATTTATCCGCTCCGATGTCGAAGGTCCGGATTACGACGGGTTTGTCCTCCATACCTTCTGCGATCGCCTTATACGCGCGGAATTGTTCCTCTCCGGAAACGTTGCTGTCCTGATATTTGAGGAAGAGGGATTCGCTTCTGAAAAGTCCCACTCCTTCCGCGCCGTATCGAAGCGCCTGCTCGCAATCCAACTCGGATTCAAGGTTGCATTTGATTTTTACACGGATTCCGTCCTTGCTGACGGCTCTTGTCTTTTTATTACCGCTTTCCTCGACGGGGTAAGAGGAGGAAAATCCGTAGTATTTCACCTCTTCCAAAGCGGGAAAACGGACCGCGTTACCGGTTTCGGCGTCCAAAAAAATGAATTCGTTGTCTCGAACGTGTGTGGAGAAATCCTTCAAACCTACGATGGTCGGAATTCCGTAGTTCCTGGCGAGGATCGCCATATGACCGGTTTTTCCGCCTAAGTCGGTGGCGATTCCTCGGATTCTCGTTTTGTCCATGAGAATCATCTGGGAAGGAGTGAGTTCCCGCGCTACCAAGATCAAATCCTCCTTCAAACCCGAAAGAAAGGAATCCTCCTCCTTTTTTCCCGCGATGAATTCGATCAGACGATTGGAGACGTCCTGAAAATGATCCACACGTTCCCGGAAAAACTCGTTCTCCATGGCTTTGAATTTTTCCGAAATTTCGTGTGTGACGTTTTGTATTGCGAGAATCGCGTTTTCACCGGATTCTCGAATTCTCCTTTGAACGGAGGCGGCCAGGGATGGATCGGAGCAGATCATGGACGGCTCTTCGCTTCCCTTTCTTCAGGCCTTAGAATCGGCCGG
>NZ_NPEF01000157.1:0-4269 GCF_002811955.1 Leptospira ellisii | reverse complement strand
TTGACGGACATATCGATGAGCTTGGAACTTTTCGCCGCGAGAATTTCCTGAACTTCTTTGTGGTCCGGGCCGGAGGATTCGACGGAAGTGATGAGGATTCGAAGGCTGTGGAGACTTTCCTCCAGCGCTTTTTGGAATTTTTCCAATTCCTCTTCCTTTTCGGATTCGTGGACATACGTCCCGGTGAGAATGGTGTTCCTTTTTTTTCCGGTTTTTAGAACCTTACCGTATAGTTTCCCCGGGAAAGCGGTGATTCCGGGAAAAACTGTACGTTTGGAGGGGATCATTCTCTAGTCTGTTTCCGATCGAAACTCGACTACAGAATTCCTCAAAAGAAGAATCTGACAATTCTTTTCTGAAAGATATATTCCCGGGGAAAAACCCCGTTTTTAGGAATCTACGGCGTGTTTTTCGACTTTTTCCGCGGATCGACAACGGTACTGCGCGCGGCAGGCGAAACGCGCAAACTTCCGCGTGTGATTTAAACGACCGCCGCTTTTCTTTTGAAGAGGGGGGTTCTTCGGCTTTTGTATTTGCTGATCTCATCTCCGGTTACGCTGCTCATTACGAGTTTCGCCATGGAAATATCCAGGGCATGACCCGCTTTGGAGGCGAGATAGTGTCCGATGATGGGTCTTCCCGCAATGGAGATATCCCCGAAAAGATCCAAAATTTTATGACGAACACATTCGTTTTCGAACCGAAGTTGCTGATTCAAATATCCGTCCTGGGTAAGAACGATGGCGTTGTCCAGGGAACCGCCCATCGCCAGACCTCTCGCTTGTAGAGCTTCCACGTCTTTCAAAAATCCGAAGGTTCTTGCCGGCAGAATTTCCTGTTTTATCTTTTCCCGATCCAAAGAGATGGTGATGTTTTGTCCTTTGAGAAGGGGATGATTGAAATCGATGGTGTAGGTGACTTTGAGCTCCTGACTCGGGAGTAAAACGAGATACTTGTCGCCGTCCACGACCCAGAGGGGGTTTTGCACATAAATCGGTTCCACGATTTCCGGATATTCCACGATTCCGGCCGATTCTAAGGCCTGAAGAAAGGGAAGCGAAGAGCCGTCCATGATCGGAACCTCGACCGCGTCGATTTCCAAAATCAAATCGGTCAAACCGAGCGCATATACTGCTGCGAGAAGGTGTTCCACGGTTTGAATCCGGTGCAAACCGTCCCCTAAGGTGGTGGCGTTGCTCGTGTCGACTACGTTGCTCAGTTCCGCGGAAATGGAGGCTTTTTCTTGGCCTTTTCTGTATTCGAATACGATTCCCGTTCCGGACGGAGCGGGGTGGGCGATCAAATTGACCTCTTTGCCGGAATGCAGCCCTATGCCTTTGATTCTAACTGTATCCTGTATGGATCTTCTATATATGGTTTCTTTCATATTCAGTGAGTTTTCGATTTCGCAAACCGGACTTCCTATCAGGGAGACGGTTTGATCCAACTCGAAGTTCGCTTTTTTTCGTTCTGGCCGAATTCATTCTAAACCGTTTGGGTTAGAATTTTGTCCGGCTATCTACCTATAAGCAAACTCCATGCCAACTTTGGGGTCGAAAACGGTTTTTTCGCAGTGCCAAAACCCGGATTTGCGATCCAATCCGACATAATTTGAAATAAATTTCTGACTTACTGTCTCTTTTTTGCATCAGTGTATCTTTGGGGACACAGGTTATGGTCCCATTGATTTACCAAGGAAGTTCTTCTCCGTTTTGGTGTAGGAATTTGCCCGATCCGGATAGATCCAGTGTTTCGATTCCACGAAGCAAGCCTGAGACGCTTTCTTCCGGGGGAATTCCTTGTCCTCCCGTCATTCGGGTGGCGACCATTCCCGGATGAAAGATTCCCACTGCGATTCCTTTCGGGGCCAGATCTCGGGCCAAACTGACCGCGATCGCATTTAAGGCCGCTTTGGAAGCGCGATATCCGTAATAGGCCCCCGAATCGTTGTCCGCAATGGAACCCATTCTGCTCGTAAGAAAGATCAATTTTGCACCGGGGGCCAATGTATGCAGGAGTTCCCGCACCACTTTCAAAGGACCGAGCGCGTTTACTAAAAATTGCGTCGTTACATTCTCCTCGTCCAAACTTTGTAGATTGTCCGGAATCAAAATCCCTGCGTTGTTTACGAGAATGTTCAACTTGGTATCCAACAACTTGGCCGAAATTTCCCGGATCGAGTTCGAGTCGAGCACGTCCACTCCTTCCAAAATCCGAGTCGGCTTTAACGCGGTTAGTTCGCGGGAAGATTTTCTGCAAAGGGCAAAAACTCGATCTCCCTTTTCCAGAAAACGTTTTACCAGTTCCAGGCCGATCCCGCGGTTCGCGCCTGTGATCAATACATTTCGGGGCGTCATATTCCAATGCTTTCGTTTCGGAACGAAGTGGGAAACACTTTTCAGTTGACGCTCCGTTCTCTCGATTTACATTGCTGGTTCTATGAATTACGAGATCATTCACAAACCTTCGTATTCTTTTTTAAAAGTCAAATTATCTCCCGGGCAGACGATCAAAGCCGAAGCGGGCGCTATGGTTTACATGAGTCCGGGTATCGACGTGGAAACGAAACTGGGAAGCGGATTTCTTTCCGCGTTATCCAGAAGATTTTTCGGCGGGGAATCCTTTTTCTTCAACATATTCAAGGCTCCCGCGGCGGGCGGAGAAGTGGGACTGGCGCCGGAACTTCCGGGGGACGTGATCGGAATCGATTTAACGGACAACGGTCTTCTTGTCGAATCCGGAGCGTATCTCGCTTCGGACGAAAACATCACGATGAAACCCAGATTCGGAGGACTTCGTTCCTTTTTGGGAGGAGAAGGCGTTTTTCTTCTGGACGTGGTCGGTACGGGAAAACTGTTTTTGAATTCCTACGGTGCGATTCTTCCCATCGACGTGCAGGGTTCTTATACGATCGACACGGGACACGTGGTCGCCTTCGACAAAAGTCTTCAATACAGGATCGCAAAGGCCGGAGGAAGTTGGAAGTCCACTCTTTTCGGCGGAGAAGGGCTCGTGATGGAATTCACCGGAACGGGAAAGGTCCTGATTCAATCCAGGGTTCCGTCCGGATTCTTATCCTGGCTGACCGCTCTTCTTCCTCAATAAGAAAAAGGTAATATTATGAATATTGAAATTCTCAGTAAACCGTCCTACAGTTTCGCCAAAATCCTGTTAAACGGAGGCGAATCGGTGAAGGCCGAAGCCGGTTCCATGATGTCGATGAGTTCCGGAATAACGATTCAGACGCATAAAGCCCAACAGGGCGGATTCTTAAAAAGTTTAAAGGCCGCTTTTTTAGGCGGGGAATCCTTCTGGATGAACACCTTTACGGCGTCCTCGGGAAACGGAGAGGTTCTTCTGGCCCCGACCCTTCCCGGAGACGTGGATAAGATCGATCTAGCGGGGACCGTCTACGTCCAATCCAGTTCCTTTTTGGCCTCCTCTCCGAACATAGAGATGGACACGAAGTTCCAAGGACTCAAGGGATTTATCAGCGGAGAATCTCTGTTTTTTCTCAAACTCAGCGGCAACGGACCCTTGTTGATCTCCAGTTACGGGGGAATCGACATCTTGGAAGTGAACGGAGAATTCATCGTGGACACGGGTCATATCGTCGCCTTCGAAGAGGGATTAAACTACGAGATGACTAAGTTCGGCGGATGGAAATCCTTCTTTTTGGGCGGAGAGGGATTCGTCGCAAAGTTCAAGGGTAAGGGAAAGGTTTGGATCCAATCCAGAAACGTTCCTTCCTTGGGAAGCTGGTTCCGGGACAAACTTCCGCCGATCAAACGATAAGGAGAACCTAACAGTGAAACACGAAATATTACTAAAACCGGATTTTCCGATCGTTCAAGTGCAGCTCGAAAACGGAGAATCGATCCGAGCCGAAGCGGGGGCAATGGTTGCGATGAGCCCCGCGATCAAAATGGCGACGAAAGCCGAAGGAGGATTGTGGGCTTCCGCCAAACGCGCGTTACTCAGCGGCGAATCCTTTTTCCAGAATACCTTCAAAGCCGAAGGGGGAAGCGGAACCATCTTTTTGACGAGCTCCACCCAAGGCGATATCGAATATCGTAAACTGAACGGCGAGGAGCTGATCCTTAGCCGCGGAGCCTACGTGGCCGGTTCCGAGTCTTTGGTCATCGACAGCAAATGGGGAGGGTTTAAGGGATTTTTCTCCGGGGAAGGACTTTTCTTTCTGAAGGTGAGCGGGGCGGGCGACCTATTTTTTTCCAGCTTCGGAGCCATTCACACCGTGAACGTGGACGG
>NZ_NPEF01000156.1 GCF_002811955.1 Leptospira ellisii | reverse complement strand
CGTCGTAAATACCGAACTTACCGGTGAGTTCCGGACCAGTGTATTTGAAGAAATATCTTCCTCCCAGATCGACGGCGACCGTGGTGAGAACTTCGTCCATCGTGAGAGTGAAGTGACCGTAGCGAAAGATTCCGGCCTTGTCTCCGAGTTGTTTGTGGATCGTGGAACCCAGGAGAATGGCGGTGTCTTCCACCGAATGATGACAATCGATTTCGATATCTCCCCGCAGCCAAAGATCGAGATCGATCAGACCATGTTTGGAGATATGGGAAAGCATGTGCTCGAAAAAAGGAATCTCGGTATCGAAACGATACTTGCCGGAACCGCGCAGGTTCATCTCCAACTTGATCTCAGTTTCGGAGGTTTTTCGTTCTGCTTTCATTCTACCTGGATCATAGAATCGGACGGATCTCCCTGTCAATGAATTCCAAAATAATGGATGACGGAAAACCCGAGTCTCCCGAAATTGTAAGAGCAGTTTTCACTGCATTCCACCTCGCCGAAGTGGCGGAATTGGTAGACGCACTGGCTTCAGGTGCCAGCGATCGCAAGGTCGTGGGGGTTCGAGTCCCTTCTTCGGCAAAATTCAAAGATAAAAATCAGATTCGGACTCGAAGCTTTCGAGCGAGAGCGTTTTGAGCTTCCGTAAGAAGCGAAAAAACGCGACGCGAGTCCAGGATGGACGAGTGAGCGAGAAAGACGCCCCGGAACTCAGTCGAGCACGAAGCGAGACTGTGGAGGGGCGAGTCCCTTCTTCGGCAAAATTCAAAGATAAAAATCAGATTCGGACTCGAAGCGAGAACTTGCTTCGGATTTTAGCGCCCAATACTTGGTTGAATTTATCCCGCGAAGTTCCTAAATAGGACGAGACGTCGTACGGCGGAGATTCGCATTGATTTCCAAAAAAGCAACATCCAAAAACAAAAAGGCGCTGAACGGCGATTCCGCAAAAGATTCTCTTTCCTTAAATCCGAGAAAAGAACCTTCCCAAAAAAGATCCATAGATAGGGTTCAAAAGATCCTGGACGTAGTTTCCTCTTTGCTGGAAAAACACGGAGCGGAGGCGATTACTACGAATATGATCGCGCAGGAAGCCGAAATTCCCATCGGTTCTCTCTATCAATACTTTCCTAATAAACACGCCGTCCTCAACGCGGTCGGGCAAAGACATTTGGAACGGGTCAATCAAATGCTTACCGGAATTTTTCAATCCGATCTTAACGGACGTTCTTGGCAGGACTTGATCGATTCCGTCATCGATTCGTTCGCGAATTTCTATCTCGGCGAGCCCGGATTCGCGCCTCTATGGTCTTCCATGAAACAGGATCCTGAGTTGATCGAGATCGATCGGGAAAATAACATCAAAATTTCGGAAAACGTCTCCAGAATTCTTTCTCAATTCGACGTCGATCCTGCCGAAAATAAGATCATATCGAGAATCGTGGTCGAAGTCACGGACGCGATTCTGAACCGATGGATTCGGGAACAGAAAGACAGAGAATTCTCCAATCGAATGATCATCGAGTTGAAGGTGATTCTAAAATCCTATCTGACCTTATACTTTCCGGGAGAGAAAAAAAAGCTTTGATCCGGGTTCTTCTTTTCGAATTTCCATTAACGACTTTTTTCGTTTTTCTGATGATAGTCACTTTTTTCGGGGTGAATTTATTTCTTCCCGAACATTTGATCTCCAAGTATTTCCTGAATCATCCGGGACAAATCCATCCGATCGCGTGGATCGGTGCGGTTTTTTATCACGGCAGTTTGATTCATCTTTTCGGAAATATGTTTTATCTGTTTTTTTTGGGAAGAGCCGTGGAATACAAAGCGGGAAAAGGAAGATGGCTTCTTTTCTTTTTTATGGCGGCGCTGATCTCCTCTCTGCTCGATTCGTTTATCCGGGGAGTGATTTTGCGCGACCCCACACCCGTCGTCGGAGCTTCGGGTGCGATATCCGGAATCGCGGCGGTCGCGGCTTTACTTTCTCCGTTTTCCCTCCGATTCAACGGAAAGAACATTCCGTTTCCAGTGTTTCTCGTAGCCTGGATCATGGTGTATTCGGATATCAGCAACGTATTTACGGACGACGGAGTGGCTCGATGGGCCCATCTAGGAGGATTTATCTCGGTGATCTTTGCGGCGTATTTTTTAAAACCCACCGAAAGAAAGCAGCTTCATTCCGGATTCATTCTCAATCTTATCTTCATCGTTTTGACTTTGATTTTGGCCTTCTTTTACTCCAATCGATAAGCGAAGAAACCTACCCGAGCCGTTCTTTCGAAAGAATAAAAATGATTGTCAGTTGTGAAAAATTATAAGTCCCTGTAAGGAAACCCGGAGAAGAAATCATCCTTGAGCAAACACGGACTTTTTCAAATCACCCAAAAACTTTTTTTAAGAAAAGGGAAGGAATTCCTCGTGCTCCGGGATCGTAAATCCGGTTTAGGCGATCTTCCGGGCGGAAGAATGAACGAGGACGAATTTTTCGAGGATTGGATCCTCAGCATGGAGCGCGAAATCGGAGAAGAATTGGGCCCGAACGTGCGGATCGACGTCCGGCAAAAACCCCTTTTCATACATAAACACAGGGTTAACGAAGGGAATTTTCCCTGTATCATCATTGCGTATCACGCCGATTTTCTCGGAGGAGAAATCGTACTTTCCGAAGAACACGATTATATGGCTTGGGAGAACGTGAACTCCTACGATCCCGGTTCCCTGTTTTCGGAATACATGTTCGACGCCGTCAATCTGTATCTCAAAGAATACGCCTCGTTAGTTTATTAGAAAAAAAGAATATGACTCCCTTTTGGAAAAATACAATCGCCGCCCTCGTGCTCCTTCCGATCTTTTTTATCATAGCCGTATTATTTTCCGGGAAACCTATCTCCGACGAACAATATAATTCCGTTCCCCGAAAGGAATATCAGATCCTGAGCGCCGGTTACGATCGAAACGCCGGGAACGTTCTTGCGATTCAGCCAGAGTGGAGATTGGAGGATTTTTCCTCGGAGGAAAGATTCTTAAAATCTTTGGAAGCTCCTCTCAAACAGGCGCAACAAAAAGGGCTGATAAAAAAGAACACCTTGGTGGTATTTCCCGCACACACGGGAAGTTTTTTGTATTTCCTACATTCCCGACGCGACGTTTTCAAACGTTCCGGATTGGAGGAAGCGTTTCAGGTTTTAAGATACGATCTTTTCTTAAGACGCTCCGTCGATAGACTATCGGGAGAAACGAAGGATTCCGTTTACGAAACGGCCCGAGTATATCGGAGAATTTTTTCCAATCTTGCCAGAACGTATTCCGTATATTTGCTCGCGGGTTCGATCGTATCCGGCGAAACGGCGTTGGAAACGATTCTCAAAGAGGAAAAGAACGGAAACGTTTTTTCCGAAACGGAAAACGGGGAATGGGAGGAGATTTCGCTTCTTTTTCAACCCGACGGAAAAACCGCAAAGGAAATCCTGCATCGTCCCGCTTCCGAAAACTGGAAACGGTACTTATCGGTTTTTCAGGGAAACGTTCCTTCCACGACGAGCTCCGCTCCCGCGACGGACAATCCTTTGATTACGTTTCAATTTCCGTTTGCACGGTTCGGAATTTTTTATCTCGAAAATTTGAAGGACGAGGAATTTCAGGAAAGGGTAAAAAAGACCTTCGTTTCGAGAATCGTGGCGATCGGTGAAACTTCTTCCGAAACCTTTCTCAAAGACTGGGCGTCGAAATCCAATTTCGAATCCACGGTTCGAATCGTTCCCTCCGGTTCGTACCTGGACTTGAATTACGGCGGCGGAAGTTATATCAAAACTAGATACGGAGCGCCCGCTCCGGGGGTCAACAGCCGGGAACCTCTGATCCTCAATCTGTTCTTGTAGAATCTGCCGATTCGGAGTTCGAACGTTCCGAACGGACGCTTACGGAACGAGATCGGCGATTCCGCGGCCGTTTCGATACGATAAGAGATATTAGAAAAGCTGAAAATTAGAAGTTCTTTATTTACTCCGAACTTCCTCGTACAACTTCCAGATGCTCCAGTCCTCCGGTTGAAAATCCAATTTGCTCAGGATCAACTGACCGGGTTCCGTTTCGCAAACGATCCGATCGTCTCCGGAAAGAAAGGCCCGCTCGCAAAGGATCGGCAGATTCTGGCTTTTTTTCAAAGGTCCCCAGAGATGAACCTTACCGGAATATCCGGATAAAAACTCGTTCTTTTTGGCGAGTTTCCAAGGATTGATCTCCTTCCGACTTACGGTAAATAATTTCGTGATTACCGGTTTTCCCTTCGCGGAAAAATTGATCCTCCGAAGATGAAGTTTCCCTATTTCGCCTCCGATATAATAGGCGTTTTCGCCGTTTCCATAATACAAAATCGGACTGAGAATGTCCTTATCGATCTTCTCCGCGTTTTTTTGGGAAGGTTGAAACCAATAAAGATTGTACGCGCCCGCGTTACCGGAAAAGATCAGAAAGGAATTTCCCGCGGGATACATCAAAGACCGCGTCTTTAAATTCGGAAACGGGGATACGATCTTCTCCTTGTTTAAGACGAGCACCGGCTTGCGGGGCTCCACGGTTTTTTCCTCGTAGAGATTATCATCCACGAAATAATAAATTTTGGAACCGTCCGGCAGAATCGATCCCCTGTTTTTGCACGAAACCTGGGCGCCTGCCTCGTAGGAAAGGCTCGAATTTTTAAGCGAAATCGCGACGTATCTACAGCCGCCCGAGGTTTGCATCGGATATTCGACGAGCGCATAATTGGCGTTTTGCGAAAGGGAAAGGTTGGAAGGCGTCTGGTCCAGACTTCTGGAATTGGTTTCCCCGGCCGCAAGATCCTGGAAAAAAATCTTCTGATCCTCGGTCCATACGAGTTTTAAGCGGTCGTGGGAGAATTCGATCACCCTTGGAGAATCCGGATTTTCGGAGGATAGGATCTCGTCCCTATCTTTGGGAGATTGGAGTTTTTCCTTGAGTTTCTCCGCCGCTTTCTCGTATTTTTCCTGTTCTACGAGTTCCTGGATTTCCTCGACGAAGGTTTCGTGACTGCTTTTGCAGACGCCTAAAACTAAAACCAGCGCGGACATCGCGACGGCGAACTTCGTCCGCCGCGAAGGAAATACGGAAGCGTTTTTGTGTTTCGATATAAATTCAAATTTCATAATATAATTTCGATTCTCTTTAAACTTTATTCGTCGACGCCGGGATAGAATTCCAACTCCTTCCGGAACAGATCCTGGGCGCGTCTCCCCGTCGTTTTCGTATCCAAAAAGGAGATTCCTCCGTTCAACAAAGCGCCTATATACGGAAGCCAAGCGTATCTTGACGCCGGTCCTCCTGCGTTTCTCTGGAATAATTTCCAACCGAGATGATATCCGATCGATCTTAAAATTTCCAAAGTCGCGGGACGCACCAAAAACCGGCTGCCCGCGTCCCGGACGATGGAACGGATCAGCGCGTGATTTTTATCCGGAAAGATACAATAACTCATGATCTCCGGAGTCACCTGCGTTTCCTTTCCGTAGAGGGCCGCGATGTCCTTTACGAGATGACCTTGAATTCTATAGAATAAAATCATTTCGGGCAAAAGCGTCAAATAACCCAAATGTCGTTTCGAAATCGACAAACCGGCACCGATCGCTCCGGCTCGAATCGACGCCTTTTGAACGCATTCTTGGATCAAATCGGAAGGATCACCCACGGTTTTACCGAACGGGCTGCGGTACCCTCTGAGGTCTGTCAGTAAGGTAAGGAATTTTTCAGAAAAGGCTTCTGCGACGGAAATATGGTTTTCCATAGAGCGGGTTGATTTACAAAGGAAAGGTCGAGTTCCTTCAATGATAGATAGACTTGAAAAAATACAAGAAAAATACCTTCGGATCAGCGAAGAGCTGAACCTGGCCAAGGATCCTTCCGCATTGAAAAATCTTTACAAGGAAAGATCCAGGCTTACTCCTCTTTATCTCAAAGTGGAGGAATACCTCAAACTTTATAAGGACAAAAAAGACGCGGAAGAACTCATCCAATCCGAAAAGGACGAAGAGATGCATTCCATGCTCAAGGAGGAAATCCGGGAAGCGGAAGAACGTCTCGAAAACATCGAAAAGGAATTGGAAATCCTGCTTTTGCCCCCGGATCCGAATTCGGGCAAGAACATTCTCGTGGAAATCCGCGCAGGCACCGGAGGGGAGGAAGCCGGTCTTTTCGTGGCGGATCTTTTTCGGATGTATTCCAAATTCGCGGACAAACAAAAGATCAAATCGGAAGTGATCGATTCCTCTCCGACGGGAATCGGCGGTTTAAAGGAAATCATCTTCGCTTTAGAGGACGACCGCGCCTACGATCTGTTTAAATTCGAAGGCGGAACCCATCGTGTGCAGAGAATTCCGAGTACGGAGTCGGGAGGAAGAATTCATACGAGCGCCGTTACCGTTGCGGTTCTTCCCGAAGCGGACGAAGAGGAAATTCAAATCAACGAAAATGATCTGAGAATCGACGTATATCGTTCCTCCGGAGCGGGAGGACAGCACGTCAACACGACCGATTCCGCGGTACGGATCACCCATATTCCTACCGGAGTGGTGGTGGCCTGCCAGGACGAAAAGTCGCAGCACAAAAACAAAGCCAAAGCGCTTCGAATATTGAGCGCGAGAATTCTTGAAAAACAAGCCGAAGACAAAAAACAGGCTTCGGACGCGATCAAAAAACAGATGGTGGGAAGCGGTGATCGTTCGGAACGGGTGCGGACGTATAACTTTCCGCAGGGAAGATGTACGGATCATAGGATCGGTTTTACCAGTCACAATCTTGCCGCGATCATGGAAGGCGATTTGGACGAACTCATAGGAGCTCTTATCGAAGAGGATCGCGCCCGTAAAATTTCGGAAACGCAAACCAACTAAAAGATTTTCAAGTCCGAATTTACGGATTGAAAAATCCGGGAAAGGTCGCGGACTGGAACCAAAGAGATGTTAAAAGAAATCAAAGAGCCTCAGCGGACCCTCTGCGGTGAAAGAATCCCGTTCGACAACATTCATGCGGTTTCCGTAAGTCTTCCCCAGTTGACGGACGTGATCGGCTACGAGGAAAAAAGAACGGAAACTCTTTCCCGTTTAAAGTCGGGGTATCCAAGATTCGTCGCACATTCCTACATCGCGAGAATTCTCGACTACAACCGAGAAACCAAAAAGATCGATACCCCTCAATTTATCCTCTCTTCGAAAAAAGCCGGCGAAACGATCGTCCGCAAATTCGGCATCCAAGACTACAGAATTTTGGAGGATGAGGGAATCGTAACTCTCGTAATTCCGAACAAAGCCGATCTGGAAAAGGAGATTCTCGCCTTCATCCAGCATACCGGTTGCCTTGCTTCTTCGCGCAAGGCGGAGGACTTTCTCGTAAAAAAGGGAATTCTTCAGGAAATCTACCGCGAGAAAGTGGAAAAGGATTCCCCCGTAGAAAAAATTTTCTCCACGTTATCCTCCTTTTACTCGGAACAAAATCCCGAAATACTACTTTCCGTTTCCGGAATGAACGGAATTTACACGGCCTTCGAATCCTTGGATCGGATCCGCAAAAAACAGGGAAAAACGATTTGGATCCGACTCGGCTGGTTGTACGTCGACAATATTAGAATTTTGGAAAAATATACGAGTGATTCGTATGTGATCCACGACGCCACCGACTTAAAGGAATTGGAAACGTTTCTGGAAACGAATTCCGAAAAAGTCGCAGGTATCATTACGGAATGTCCCACCAATCCGCTGCTCCTGGTTCCCGATTATACGAAATTAAAAACGATCGTGGATCGGTATGGAATTCCTCTGATCGCGGATATTTCCGTCGCGGGTTCCGCCGTGATCGACGTGCTTCCGTTTACGGACATAGTCGTGGAAAGTCTCACCAAGTTCGCGTGCGGAAACGGGGATTTGATGATGGGATGCGTCGTATTGAACCGGAATTCGAAATGGTATTCGGAACTTTCTCCCGTCTGTAGGGAACTCGTGGAAGAACCGTATCTTCGGGATTGCGAACGCCTCGCCTACGAAATCAAAGATTACGAACAAAGGGTTTTACGCATCAGCGAAAACGTCCAAAAACTCGCCGCTTTCTTTACGGAACGGCCGGGAATTAGAAACGTATTTTGGACCGGTTCGAAAGAATCCTCCGAGAACTTCTCCAAAATCGCGCGAATTCCCGGAATCCAATCCGGGGTTTTATCGATCGAACTTTCGATTCCTTTGGAAAAATTCTACGACCGATTGGCGTTGCTCAAAGGACCGAGTTTCGGGACGGAATTCACGTTGAATATGCTCTACGTCTATCTCGCGCATTACGAATTGGCGACGACCGACGAAGGAAAAAAATTCCTAAAGGAAAACGGGTTGGATCCCAATCTGATCCGGATCTCGGTCGGAATCGAAAATCCGGATCTTTTGATCGAAGAATACAAAAAAGCCCTCGAAGACTAAATCCCGGCGTTCAACGGAATTCCTTTTTCGGAAACGGGAGAACCGTTCAGATGGAAAATCCCCTTATAAAAGAAAAAGAGAATTCCATATTTAGAAATTCCTAATATATAAAAGATCGCAATACCGAGAACCGTACCGAAAATCCAGCCTGCGGCGTGGATCGTAAGACTGCAAAGAATCGCCAAACCCAAGGTTCCGATAAAGATCGAGCCCAAAAAGAAAAGGATCCGGTAAACGGGGGTTCCCTTTCCTTCTTTACGTTCGGTTCCCATGGAAACATCCCTGATTTCAAGACCTTGCTCCAACCAACGGGAAAGGACGGAAATCAGAACGGGAATCATGATCAATCCCATGACGTACAATGTGATCGCAACGTCCGAAGTCAGCCAGGAAAGCGCCGTATTCCATGACCAATCGTGAAGGAATTGTTCCTTCGTCGCGGAAAAAAAGCGTTTGTAACCCTCTCCGTCCCAACCGTGAACAAGAATAAAGAACATTCCGAAATAACCGAAAACCACCTGCAAAAAGCCCAAAAAGAACTTGGATCGTTCCAAAAGTTTCCACACCACCCAAAACGCCAAAATTCCTTGGGAAACGTTCGTAAAACCGAATAAGGTCACCAACCAACCCGGCATGGATTTATCCAAAACCTGCATCGTTTCCCAACTCGTAAATTGCCAGACGAGATACAAACCCGAGGGCCCGAAGATCAAAGAGAGAAACAAAACGTTGACTAGAAAGTATGTGGTTTTCCAAAACGGAATCAGCTCCGAGTTTTTAGGAGTTCCTACACTTTTCAGCTCCGCAGAATCGGAATCGCTCCGATTCGTCGAAGTTTGTATCTTTCGAATTTGACGGGAAGCGGCCATTGCGAACCCCGCCCCGAGCCCGTAAGCCCAAAATACATCCACTTGAACCATTTTTTCAATTCTCCTGTTTTTGAGATCAAAAATAGAATGATATATC
>NZ_NPEF01000155.1 GCF_002811955.1 Leptospira ellisii | reverse complement strand
GTGCAGATCCCGCATTCGATACAAGCCGCCGAAGAGAACTTTCCCTGTCCGGTGACGAGAGCGATCGGATTACATTCCAAAGGACAGTTGTATGTACATTCCCCGCATTCCGTGCAGGGAAGTTCCTTTTGTTCGCGGATCATTCCGGAAACGAAAAGGATGGAATGGTGTTTGTAGATGTCCAAAAAATATTCCTCGGAGGAGGAATGAAATTCGCCCCCGTCGAAAAAGGAATTGAAGGTGAAATTCGGATATTCCCGTTTCTTTTCCTGAAGAAGAAAGCTGAGACTTTGTCCGTCTCGGAATTTAATCGGAGATTCCTCCTTTTTTAGACCGCCGTTTTTTCCCACGTAATAGATGCTGATATGTCTTTCGATAAACGGAATTCCCCTAAAAAGCGCGCGGTAAAGATGATATAACGTTTCCGGTCCGAGGTAGAGGATCTTTTCCTTTTGAAAGTTCTTTTCGCCGAGCGCCCGTTTGACGAAGTATTGCGGAAAACCGGAGGGATATTCGTATTTACGAAACGGAACCGGCGCCAGGAGGTAATCCTTTACGGACGCTTTCGGAAACCACAAGGATAAATATTCTAAAAATTGAATATGCAATCCTTTGTATTCTTCGGTTATGATCTTTTTGAAATCGACGGATTGCGTTTTCGTATAAGGAGAAAGTACGACCGTAGAAGCCTGGAACGTCCTAAACAGAGCGGACAACGTGACCCCGGGAAAATCGAGGGAGATCAATCCGGTCTGATCCATCCTTTCCAGAGCTTGGTTCAAGTTGAGGGGGGAATCGGAATTCTGTTCGCCTAACAGCTGAAAGCTGCCGTCCTGAACGATCCTGATTTTCGTGGAATGTTCCCCCTGAATCAAACTCGCGATCCCGTCCACGGGAGAAAGAAGAGTTCCTACGGATTGCCGAACGAGAGGTTCGCCCGCCCGTACACGGGTGGGAAATTCTTTGAGATACAAAGCTCCTGGTTCGGGGAAAAGGGTGAACGGTTCTTCCAGGACGGTCTTACGGGAAAATTTTCCGTGGACCAGTCCCGGTTTGAGAGTAAAAGCGGAAGGCTTCAAAACTCTTTAGGTGAGAGTTTTCACCATGTAGATTTCGTCTTTGATCGGAAGTTCTTTCTTAAGATTTTTGATATAAGGAAGAATCTCGCCCATCGGCTCGTAGAATTCACAATTCACCTGCATACGGCGGGCTACCGTGAAATATTTATAGAGCTTTTCTTCTCCGGATCGTTTGGACCATTTTTTCTTCGAACATTTTACGCGGAGAATGTATTTGTCTGCCTCGGATTCATACTGTCTTACGGTAACGCAGTGTAGGCAATTGGCGCAGTAAACTTTCTCACTCATCGGGGTTCCTATAAAAGTAGCGGTATTTTGTCAATTTTTCAGAAAAATGCGCGAAGTCAAGCCGGAAGCGGCAAGTTCTGCCGCGATCTTCGGGAAGAGGATTTTCTTCCGCCCGAAGTTTATGTCTTTAAGCCTGAGCCGGAAGTTCTTCCGTAGATCCTTGTTTGGAAGCGCTGAGTTTCCAAAGGGCTTCCTTGAGGGAAAGATATCCCACGTAGAAAAATCCGATCGAGTAGATCAGCAAGAATCCCACAATTTGCGGCTTTCCAAGAACGAAAGACAGAACTACGGTTCCAAGACAGTAAATTCCCATGAGGAATTCGAGCACGACATGAAAGTCGAGGGGAACAGTATATTTCAGCCTTTCTTTCAGAACATCGGTATTTTTTTCGATTTTGAGCTTTGGAGTGCGTTTGAAGGAGGATTGAATCCCTAAAACCGCTTCCAACCAAGCTCTCGTATTTACGATGGCGATTCCGGTTCCGATCATGATTAAAATAGGGAGATAGACCATTCTGCGTTTCCAATCCTTATGCAGCGTCTTTTGGGAATACGCGTAAAAAATCATCGGTCCTACGGATCCTACGGATAGGATCGCGGCGGTTCCCATGAGAATTTCGATCGGAAGATCGTAAAAACTGAATCCGGACCAATAATCCATCAAAAGCAACGGGGCGCTAAAAAGGATGTTGATCACCATCAAAGGGTGAACGGAATAGTTGATCAAGTGAACGATGGCCTCGGATTTGATTCTCCAAGGAAGATCCGCGCGGAGAATTCGAGGTAACAATTTGACGGCGGTTTGGATGGAACCCTTGCACCAACGGAATTGTTGCGATTTGTATGCGGAAATCATGGCCGGAATTTCGGCTTTGCATTCGATATCCTTGAAATAACGGAATTTCCAACCTTTCATTTCGGCGCGATAGGAAAGATCAAAGTCCTCGGTGAGGGTGTCATGCTCCCACCCTCCGGAATCGGTGATACAATCCTTTCTCCAAATTCCGGCAGTTCCGTTAAAATTCATCCAAAGATGAGAACCGTTTCGAGCCACCTGCTCGATCATAAAATGTCCGTCGATACCGAAGGATTGCGCCTTGGTAAGAACGTTATAGTCCGCATTGATATGTCCCCAGCGAACCTGAACCATTCCGATTTGAGAATCCTCAAAATAAGGAACGGTTTTGATGAGGAAGTCCGGATCCGGCATAAAATCCGCGTCAAAGATGGCGATGTACTGACCGCGGGAAACCTTCATTCCCGCTTCCAGAGCCCCCGCTTTGTGCCCGGTGCGCTCGGCTCCGGAACGATGCAAATGATGAATGTCGAATCCGAGAGATTTATAATGTGCGATTAAATTTCTGGACTTCTCCACGGTTTCGTCCGTCGAGTCGTCGAGGAGCTGGATTTCCAATTTATCCTTGGGATATTTGAGTGCGACGGTCGTTTCTATCAAACGATCCACAACGTAGAATTCGTTATAAATCGGAAGCTGTACGGTGACCACGGGAAGATTCGGATCATTTAAATCGAGAATTTTATCGGGTTCCGATTCGCAGTATGTATGGTTCTTTTTGTAGAGATATACCATGATATAGGTATGAATCCCGAAGAAAAAGAGAGCAACGATGTCGATCCCATAGATGGCCAAAAACAGTACAGTTACGACGGTCAGCATGATGTAGCCAGAAAAAATTCTGCCCTTTAAAAGTCAAAGGTTTTGCACTGCAAAAAAATTTTAGTTTTTAAAAACGAGGCCTTTCTTTTTTTGCCGGAGCGCTAATGTAGGAACTCCCTACGCCGATACTTTTCAATGGATGGACAACAACCTCCCTGGTTTGAGTTCTTCCACTGCGAATTTTCATTTTGAAACGGACGGGGGACGAAAGTTGAACCGTCCCCTTTTTTTGTACGATCCCACCCACTGAAACAACAAAGTAGTGTGAGTTCCCACGTGATTTGTCGTTCCAATATTTCCCTCGAAAACAGTTGAGTCCCGAATTTTGTGGGAACTCACACTACTTTACAAGAAAACCCGCGCAAGGGATCGATGCGGGGTCCGTTCGGAACGAACGACCGAAGCGGAGAGCCCGGTGGTCGGCGGCTAAAACGAACCTACATCCGACACAAACGGGTTTTCCGCCGACCATGCGCCCGCGTTTTTTCAACCCCGGCCCATGCGACAGAATTTTCTTGTAAAAACCCGAGTTTGCGGGAACTCTTACCGAAATGAATCCCACTCTCGTCGGACTCTCCATCGCGTTCTTCTCGGTATTGGTCGCGATTCTTCTGGAAGGGGCGCACTTTCTATCCTTCTTTAAAATTTCAGCCCTACTTTTGATTCTTGGAGGAACCGCCGGCGCGACCTTCGCCAGTTTTTCCTTAGAACAGATCAAAGACCTGATTCTGAACCTACAAACCGCCGTTTTTCCGGGACGCAAACTTCCTTTAGGAGAATTGTTTTTGGACTTCGCCGAACGAGCCCGCAAAAACGGCCTTCTCTCCTTGGAGGACAATTTGAAGTCGATCCAAGATCCGTTTCTCCAAAGAGGAATTCAACTCATCGTGGACGGCACCGACCCGAGAGCCGTGGAAGAAATTCTTTTCGAATCGGCGATCGCCATGGAAGAGAAAGAGGGAACCTCTGCGAAAATTCTGGAAACCGCCGGCGGCTTTTCTCCGACGGTGGGAATCATCGGTACGGTCATGGGTCTCGTCGGAGTTTTGGAAAATCTCGGAGCCGGCACCAAGGCTTTGGGCGAAGGGATCGCGACCGCGTTCATCGCGACCTTTTACGGAATCGCATTCGCCAACCTTCTTTTTTTCCCGCTCGCCAACAGGATCAAGGCTTGGTCCAAGGAACAATCCGATCGAAGACAAGCCATTATCCGGGGCGTGATCGCTCTTCAGAGCGGGGATAATCGTAGAATTCTTATGGAAAGAATGACCCCGTTTATCGGCTGACGACAACCTGAGGAACTCCCTGCTCCGCCCATCTTTCTGCGTGAGTTCCCACGACACTTGTTCCTACAAAACATCCGAATCCGAAAACTCGTTTTCTTGTTTTCTTTTCTTCCTTCCGGGCGTTTCTTTCCCCCATGTCCACACTCCAAAAAGCGCTCGGCCCCTTTCATCTCTGGGGAATCGCAGTCGGTCTCGTGATCTCCGGCGACTACTTCGGCTGGAATTTAGGATGGGCCCATGCCAATTTCTGGGAATTTCTAACGGCCGTTTCGATCGTGGCGATTTTTTATTCCTGTTTTTCACTTTGTTTCACGGAACTGGCAGCCGCGATTCCGCACGCGGGAGGACCGTCCGCGTACGCGCGCGTGGCCTTGGGTCCTTGGGGCGGTTGGTTCGCCGGTTTTTTTACGTTGGTGGAATTCGTCCTCGCCCCTCCCGCGATCGCTTCCGCCTTGGGAGGTTACTTTCACTTTCTATTTCCCGAAATTTCCGGTCCGATTGCGTCTAACGTGTTTTTTCTGCTCTTGATCGGAATCAATCTCATGGGAATCAAACAAACCGCCCGTTTCGAATTGTTCGTCACTCTGACCGCCGTTTTCGGGTTATTATTATACTTCGCCGCGGTATTCCCTCGGTTCGAAGCGACTAACATAGGTTCTCCGAGCGCGTTCCATTGGGGGAATCTGTTTCCCGCGCTTCCCTACGCGATCTGGTTCTTCCTCGCGGTGGAAGGAGTGGCCATGGCCGCCGAGGAGGTGAAACGACCCGAAAAGGACATTCCCTTAGGTTATCTTTCCGGAATCGGAACCTTGGTTCTCCTCGCATTCGGAGTGTTGTTTTCTACCGCCGGAGTGATCTCAGTCGGCGAAGTGGCACGGCTGGATTATCCGCTTTCATTCACATTAGGAAAATTGTATGGACCTGAATCCTGGATCGTTCGCGCGTTTACGGGAATCGGACTTTTCGGATTGATCGCGTCGCTTTTGGGGATCATCCTCGGGTATTCCAGACAAATCTACGCACTCTCCAAGGAAGGATATCTGCCGGAGACGTTCTCCCGTCTGACCCAAAAAACGAAATCCCCCGTCTATTCGATTCTCGCCGGGGGAATCGTGGGTTTAACCGCGCTTCAATTCGGAGACACGGGACAACTGATCACTCTTTCCGCGTTCGGAGCCTGCGGAATGTACTGCGTGAGTATGATTTCCTTTTTCGTTTTCAAATTCGAAAACCGGAACCGCACAGGGACGTATCAAGCCCCGTTGTATCCCGTTCTTCCTATCGTCGCGGCGGCCTTAGGTTTCGTCTGTTTTACTACATTAGTGGTTTATAATATATTTTCGTTTTTGATTTTGGCCGGAGGACTTTTCCTGTCGGTTTTGATCCACAAAATCAGGGGAGGGTTTAGGAAAGGGAAACTTTCCCGTTCTTCCCTTTCTCCGGAAACCGAGGAAGGCTCCCTATCGAGAGGGGACACCGATTTTTAAACCGAAATAGACTCAGACGATATCCACGTTCAACTCCGCGAGAATATCCCCGATCTCGCGTTTGTTCCGGACTTCCACGAGCCGTTCCTCTCCGAATTCGTCCGCTTCCAGACGCACCACAAAGTAACCGGCGTCGTCTTCTCCCCGCAAAGCGCTTACGTCCAGATTGATCAGTTCCTTATCCTCGTCCAGAACCGGTATCAAAAGAAGATATTGATTCTCGTCGATTTCCAACGCCTCGGCGATGAGAAACGGATGCGAGTTTCCGTCTTCGTCCAAAAGCTGCACCGTTTCGCTGCCGGACTCTTCGTGTTCCCGAAACTCGTCTTCTTGATTGGAATCGGCCGCGTTCATACGTTTCCTTTTTCGGAATTAAAGTCCGTCTCTGGATTTGGATTCGAACTTGGATTCGGAATCGAATCGGATCCCGAGGAGGAATCGAACTCGAATGGAAGTCTGTTTTTTTTCGCGAAATTACATTCCTTACACGCGGGAACCAGATTGGCCTTGATCGACTTTCCCCCTTTGGCGACAGGAATCAGATGATCCATAGTCAATTCTTCCGGAGGGAATTTTTTTCCGCAGTAATGACAGACCCCGGCGCTTTTTTTCTTTTTCCACCAGGGAGTTTTTTTCAAATCCTTAGCGATCCTTCTCTGTTTGGAAATTTCCTCTTCGCTGATCCAGACGATCGGTTCTTCTGCTTCAGGGCCCATTCGAAAATTATAATCTTTTAATCTTGATATACGCCCCAATCGGCGCCGGGGCCGGAAAGGGAAAGTTTGACGGATTCGGATTCGGTTTTCCCGTGAATTCCTTGCGAACAACCGGACGCGGTCAAAAGCGCCACGTCCCCCATGGAAAGCTCCTCTCCCTCCAACACGATCCTTCCCTCCAACACGATCAGAATCTGGAACAAAGGATCCCGGTAAAGCGAAGGGATCGTAAACGACTTGTCCAAAGCGGAAAGCTCCAGGCTTTCTATGCAGAACTTGTCGTTTGCCGTTAGACGAAACCGCTTTCCGTCGCTCCATTCCTTCGGCTGCGGCGTAAGAAAATCCCCCTCGTTCGGACCGTCGTAATCGAGAACGTCCAACGCCTTCTGAAGATGAAGTTCTCTCGGTCTGCCGTAATCGTAGACTCGGTAGGTCGAATCGGAGGATTGTTGCACTTCCATCAAAACGATTCCCGCTCCGATCGCGTGGATTCTGCCCGGATTCAGAAGAAAGGAATCCCCCGCTCGCACCGGGATTTCCCGAAGCAGTTCCTCCGCTCTGTGTTTTTCCACGAATTCCCGAAATTCTTCCCGATCGGTCTTACGCGAAAAACCGCAGACGAGTTTGGCTCCCGGTTCCGCCTGTAAAACAGTCCACGCTTCCTTTTTTCCGGAACTATCCGGATCGAATTCTTCCGCGTATGCGTCGTCGGGATGAACCTGAACGGAAAGTTTTTCCTTAGCGTCTATGAGTTTTACGAGAAGAGGAAACGGTTTTCCGTAAAACGATTTTCCTAAAATCGTCTCGGTGTTTTTTTCATACGCTTCCCGAAACGTTTTGCCGGCGAGGTTTCCGTTTTTTATGATCGAGAGTTCGTTTCCGTAATCGGAAATTTCCCAGGATTCACCGATGTTTCCTTCGGGAATGGTTCTTCCGGGAAATTCGCCCAGCTTTCTACCGCCCCAAATTCTTTCCTTGTAAATCGGAACAAAACGGATTACCTTTTGCATACGACCTATTTTTTCTCTCCTTCCAGAAGTTCAATTTTTACTTTCAGACGGTTCTTCTT
Source organism: Leptospira ellisii (assembly GCF_002811955.1). Lineage (GTDB taxonomy): Bacteria > Spirochaetota > Leptospiria > Leptospirales > Leptospiraceae > Leptospira > Leptospira ellisii. The sequence continues at coordinate 1,862 of NZ_NPEF01000155.1, read as the reverse complement.
AAAATGAACAAATCCGTCCGGCTTTAAACCGGAAAGATCCAATTCGTAAATTTTGCCCGGAATCAGTTTGCCCGCTTCGGCCTCGAGATTGAGATTGCGAAAACTCTTATACGTTCCCTTTCCTCCGCAGGAATCGCAGAACACGTTAGACCCTCTGCAATCGGGACACAATACCCGGACGACGAGCGGAATTTTGGCGGAGATGCGTAAGTTTAATTCATCACGAGTTAAGAGAATTCTAATATCATAAAATATGCCCGAGTATCGTTTGCGTTCCCGGTTCCTCATACCGGCGCGCAAAAGACCCCGTTTGGCGAATTCGACCGCCTGACCGGCGTATAAGATCCGTGAAGCGGGGATCTGTTTTTTTCTGAGAGGGTTTCCCGGCGCGACGTCCGAGTTCGAAGAGCGGATCCGGAACAGGATCTCAGGATGATGCGCGAGATACTGAAGATCGTATTCCCTTCTGCGGAGCGGGTGCGTCAATACCTGATATGAATGCGCGAGTTTCTGAAAAAGATCAGAGGACCCGGTCTGCCTGTTGTCCGGATGAAAGATTTTCGCCAATTCCCGATAACGGGATTTGACCTTTTCCACGGGGGAAAGAGGGGAAAGACCCAGATTTTTATAATGATCCGGGAAGTCGAATTTCGGTCCCGGATCATTCACGAAACGACTTCAATCCTTGGGCAGATCTTCCTGATACGGACCGCCGTTCTCCACTTCTCTAAGGGTGGTTTCCACGTCTTGGGCGCTGGTTCTGATGCTTCCTTCCACATACTTATCGATTCTGCGAATGATTTCCAAAAGATTGGTTCTGTAAATCCGAATGAGTTTCACGCGTTGTGCGGGCTCCCGAATGGTGGCCACATTATATACCGTTTGTTTGGTTCCGGAATCCGTTTTTTTCTTGATCACCAGCTCGATCGCTTCCGGGGTTTGTTCCGCGTTCACTTTATCGTTTTTGAGAACGCTGATTTCCTCGTCTTGGGCCCGCATCTTGGAAATTAATGATTTCCTACTCCAAAAGACGATGGATTCCAATTTTAAGGGAGAATTTTGAGCTCCTCCTCCGCTGACTTTCAGAACGAAGCGGAGATCCAGCATATATCGGTTTCTGCTCTGCGGAATTTGATCCTCGTAAGCGGGGATAAACTGGCTGTAAAGATTGTCCTGAATCTGCTTTCTTCGATTTAAAAAGGCGAGTCGGCTTTCGATTCTTTTGTGGAAGTCGGCTATGTCCTTGCCCAGGACTTCCATATCCTTCATTTGACCGGGTTCATACGGAAGAATTTTTACTCTTCCGTCCGATTCGAATTCTTGTGCGGAAATTCCGGCGATCGCGGAAATAAAAATCAGAATATAAAATAAAGAGACTTTCATGTATAGTTTCCGGACAACCGTCCTTTAATAGTTTCGGAGGTTCTCGGAATTTCCCCATAATTTTATCAAAAATAGATTGAACTTATCGTCAAATTCTGGGAAAAGGGAAGGAAAGGATCGGTATGGAAATCAATCATAGAAAGTCTGGAGAAACCAATATCGTAAGTCTTTCGGGCAGTCTGGACATATACACATCCATCGATCTCAAAACCTTTTTCGAAACCACCATCAGTAAAGAAAATAAAAACGTAGTCGTAAATCTTGAAAAGCTCAACTACATCGATTCTTCCGGAATCGGGATGCTCATCAAACAGCTCAACTACGTTCAGGACCTCAACGGCTCTTTTTTTATCGCCAACATGAAACCGGCGATCGAAAAAGTGTTCAAGGTCGCCGGACTGACTTCGTATTTCAAAACCATTAGCCCCGCAGAATTCTCGTCCAATTTTCCCTAAAATTTATTTCCAAAGTTTTCGAAC
>NZ_NPEF01000154.1:7985-9586 GCF_002811955.1 Leptospira ellisii | reverse complement strand
CCGTCCACGTTCACGGTGTGAATGGCTCCGAAGCTGGAAAAAAATAGGTCGCCCGCCCCGCTCACCTTCAGAAAGTGGGTGGGCTCAAATCCTTATTTCTGAGCGGCGAAGGTCTTGTGGCCGTATTTTCAGGAAAGGGAAAGTTATATATCCAATCTAGAAATCAGAACGCCTTCGCAGGTTGGGCGAATCAGTGGAGAAGGGTGGAAAGGTCCTCCTCTTCCGATTGACCGTTTCCGGACGAACCCGCCCTTCCGGGTTCGCACCGTATATTACATACGCATTTTATTCAAAAATTAGAATATTCTACGAACTCTCCTTCCGTTAAAAACGCCGATACGCCTAATTTTTAAGCATTACCGAATTCTAAATAAGAATTCCTTAAGGGACCCCGCTTCTTTTCAAAAAAAAAGCTCCGGTTCGATATCGTACTTGGAAAATCGGAGGATCGGTTCGAAATAGAGCGAAAATCGACGGAAGGAGTTTGTATCCATGAAAAAAAGCCTGTTGTTTGTTTTCGCTTTATTCGTATTATCCCAAAGCGCTTTCGCTCTTTCGGAAATCGAATTGTTGCTGATCAAGGAGGCAACCAATCCTGAGTTGAAGAAAATCGCGAAGGAATATCTTTCCAAAAAGGCGAAGGACCAAAGGGGTTTGGCGGAAAAATACCAAAGTCTCGCGGACCGAAGCCAGGGCGGTAAGGCGAGCACTTCGAACGAAGAGCATAAGAAGTATAAAAAATTGGCGGATCATTGCAACGCGGAAGCGAAACAATACGAGAATGAGGCGAATAAACTTTAATCCTCGGATCGCGTCTTAAACCGTTTCAAATTTCGGATCGGCCTCCGAACGGGAGGGTCGGTCCGTTTTATTTTTTATCCAGATACGAACCGATCATTTCCGCGGTTTCCCGAAGAACGATTTCGCTTTCTACGTCGAAACCCTGAAGAACCATATAACTCACGATATCGTCCATCGACCTTTGTGCGAGCAACAACGACGCAGGCTCGGTTCTGATTTTCAGCCTATCCGAAAAATGATCGAAAATAGCGGAGGCCTCGCTTTGGATCCTTTCGCGTTCTATCGTTTTCACCGCCTTCGCGATTCGATCGTCCGTAAGGGAAAGGATGATCCATTCCCGATGTAGATTCGGATTTTTCTGGACCACGGCGAACATCCGTGCCAGAATTTGATAAACGACTTCCGTTAAATCGGCGTCTTTATTTACGGACGATCGAATCGCGAAGGCGGTGAAAACGATAGAACGCGAAAGGATTTCTAAGGATCTCCAAAGCGATGTCGTTTTTGTCCTTGAAATAGGAATAGAACGTTCCGATCGAAACGTCGGCCGTTTCCACGATGTCCCGTATTCCGGTTTCCGAATACCCCTTCTTTTTGACGAGTTTATAGGCGCTTTGTACTATCTTCTCCCTGGTTTCGATGGATCTATTTTGGATCGGTTTGCGTATTTTCGCGGATTTCATAATCTTCTCGGTCTATGTTTTATTTTCCAGGTTATTAAAATATGAACGGAGTTCAATTTTTTTATTTGTAATTTCAAGTCCGCATTTTAAAAATGAACAATGTTCATATTTAAGGAC
>NZ_NPEF01000154.1:0-7975 GCF_002811955.1 Leptospira ellisii | reverse complement strand
ATCTAAAAATGATCGTGAATGCGGCGTTCAAATCGACCGGAAATTCGATCAAAATCACTTTTTCGGTTCGCAGGGAGAAGAATAGAATGAAGGCGTACGAAAAAATAGGAATTCTGTGTTTGTACTACACGTTCACCGTTATCGTTTCCATCCTAGTTTTGACGGCTTGCAATTCGACGGGAAACACAAGATTCTTCAAAGATCAGGCGTATCATTTTCAGACGCTTCGCGCGCTCAACGACGTCAAAACGGACGGCGCCGAAGTGGGCGAGGTGATGGAGGCGATCCGATCGATTCGGGAAGGGGACGCCCAGAGTTGGTACGAAGGTTGGGAAAACGCCGCAGAACGGGTGTCGACCCGCGCCGAAAAATACTTGGATCGAAAGAGCAGAGGAAGGGCGTATTTGCGGGCGCATAATTACGTTCGTACGGCCGAATTTTTTCTTCCGCCCGACGACGCGAAAAGAATTCCGTCCTTTCGTAAGGGCGTCGAGCTTTTTTATAAGGGATTAGATACATTAGGAATTCGTTATGAACGAATCGCGATCCCCTACGAGGAGGGAACGCGTCTAAACGCCGTCTACTATCCCGGACCGAAGGGGGCCGGTCGAAAACCGCTTTTGATCCTCTTGGGCGGGTTCGATTCCACTTTGGAGGAATTGTATTTTGTCTTGGGTCAAGCCGCCTACGAAAGGGGGTTCAATCTTCTGACTTACGAAGGTCCAGGGCAGGGATCCGTGATCCGTTTTCAGAATTTGGGATTCACGCACGAATGGGAAAAACCCACAAAAGTGGTCATCGATTCGTTTCTTTCCGGACACGAACGTCCTTCCAAAATGATTCTGATCGGAATGAGTTTGGGAGGGTATTTAGCTCCGAGAGCCGCGGCGTTCGAAGAACGAATCGACGGAGTCGTTTCGTATGACGCGTTTTTTGACGGGGGCGAAATTGCGCGTAAAACGGTTCCAGGATTCGTGGATTGGCTTCGGGAGAATCGGCTCGATCGATGGATCGACGCACTCGTTTACGTGAAATCCAGTTTTTCCCCCTCCTTCGCCTGGGCGGTCTCCAACGCGCAATGGACGATGAAGACGAAAAACCCGCGTGAATCGATGGACGCTTTTCGGGCTTATTCCTTACGGGATAGCGCTTCGAAAATTCGTCAGGATGTTCTGATTTTGACGGGAGAAGAGGATCATTTTATTCCTCCCGGTCAAGCCGAGGAGTTTCGATCCTCTTTGACGAACGCAAAAAGTGTAACCTCCATCCGGTATGACCGCGCTTCCGGCGGAGCGGAACACTGTCAATTGGGGGCTCAGGTTCTTTGGCATGCGGATTTTTTCGGTTGGATGACCCGATTCGAAACGAAGGAATCGAAGAGATGAAATACCCGGTCGGTTTTAGGTATTTCCCTCAATTCGGGGTTTTCCCCTATGGACAAAGATAAGATTCGGTATAAACTGAACTCAGATTTGTTTTCCTGTCCTAAAACGGATTCGATGGCTTTTCGTATTTTCGGGACGGGAGGGGGATTTTATGGTTTTTAAAAGCGGATTTCCGGTTCGAATTTTGGTCCTTACGGTTTCTCTTTTTCTTTTCGGAATCGGTTGTATGACTTATCCCCATCGATACGACGAGGATTGTAATTCGGCGAGTTATGCGTCTTGCGGAGGATACAGAGGTTATTATTCTCCCTACGGATTTCAGAATCAGTACGGATATCCCGGGTACTACAGACAATATCCGCGCTACTACAACAATAACGGCGGCGGTTCCCATCACAATCCGTTCCACGTTCCTTCGGGAAGATATCACAACCTCGGAAGACCGAGTAACTGGAGACTATGATGGGAGCCGGAAGATAGATTCGTATTTTATATTATACTCAATCGTTTTCGGGCCGAATTCTAACTTCTACCCGGATAACCGATCACGTCCATGAACGCGGAAACGGAAAAGACCGCCTTTCCGGGACCGGGTTCTCCGTAACCCGGAGGAACCGGTAAATTATACTTTTCGAAGGTCGCTTTCCAGACCGTCAGAAGCTCGCAGAAATATTCCAAAGGCGGACCGGCTTGCGTTCCGAGAGTCGTATACGGTTCGGGACACCACGCGGTAAATCTCGGCATGATTCCTTTCGACATAAAAAAATCCAGACCTTCTCCGGTGGAAGCGATCGCCTCCGCTACGGTCGAAAAACCGTAGGGTTTGGAAAGTTCCACACCGCCCACAAAATTCGGAATCACATACGAGGGACCGAAAACTTCCGCAGAATCCACGACCCTTCGGATCCAATTGTCCCTTCCGATATAGGCTTCCTTACCGGGGCAGATTTTCTGGAACAAATTTTTATCCCAGACTTCGTAGTTCGGATGATAGACTTGGATTCCCGCGTCCTTGAACTTTTTGCAGTCCTCGATCTCCCAGGCTTGGGATACGATCTTCCCCATCCATCTTCCCGGAAATTTGGATTCGATGGCCTGCGCGTATTCGAGATAAAAATCGATTTCGTTTTTTTTCTTCAACGAAGTGATCACGCTTCCGCCGGTGATCGTATAAACCTTCGCGGTTTTATCCTCTGCGTCGATCCAGGATAACACTTCGAGAATGTCTTCCACGTCCTTGACTCCGGTATACGGACGTCCCGCGTTCTTTTGCTGACGATAGTTGTGATTGATGTCGCAATAAGCGCATTCTTCCTCTTTGCCGAAGTATTGGCAGTTTCTAAAAACGGTGAGATAGATGAGATATCCCCATTCGATTACGGGAGCGATTTCTCCGGGAATTTTTCCGTTTTTGGTTTTGTGACGATACCACGCAGGAAGAGGCGGAAATTCCACGTTTCCCAAAAAGGTCTCCCCCAAATACAAGGAGGGTTTTCCTTCCGGGGATTTTTTAACCTTATACGGCGAATTCGGATTATTGCGTGTGGAGATGACCGTGGGAAGCAGATTGAAATGTCCTCCGGAAACCTTGATCTCCTCCGGAGCTTTGACGTCGGCGCCTTCCCCCAATTCCGAAAGAGGAATATGATCAAAGGAGAATATGAAATAGTCCTTGGTTTTATACTGACCGGAAACCTCGAAGGCTTCTTTGAGAAAGTGAATTCCCTGTCTGAGGATGTCCTGTTTTACGATCGACTCCATCGGAATCGATTTGTATTTTCTTTCCATTTCCTCCAAAAGGGGAATGGTGGAACTTTGACGGATTGAATCGGTGGCTTCCATTTCTAATTAGACAAACTCTCCGAAGGAACCGAAATTACGATCCATTTTCCGCCAAAAAAAATCGAAATCTACCACATCTCGCATTCCTTTCCGTCATTCGGTTCCATTTTAGAAATGCGATTGACCCTCGTTTCGGAACCTATAGGAAAGACGCATGTTTTTTACCCGCTCTCCGATCTCCAGGATTCGTTCCTACGCTGTCGTTCTTACAAAAAACCTATATCGATTTTTTCCGTTTCTCGTTTTGGGTTCGGTTTTGTTTTTTGCGGGAATTTTTTCTACCGCGGATTCCCAAACCAAAGTCGGAAAACCGACCCCCTCTTTGAAAAAGAAAAAGGAAGAACCCGCCGTTCCCGACTATAAAAAAGTGGCAGAAGGTCTTCGGGAGCCCACCGACATACAATTTTTACCCGGATCCACCACGAGGATGCTCGTTTTGGAGAAGCGGGGAAGGATCGTGGAAGTCGATCTGAGCGGCGAATCCTCCGGAATCGCAAAGATCGTTCGCGCCGATTTTACCGGACAAGTGGAAACTCGTTCCGAGGAAGGACTGCTCGGACTTGCGTTTTCTCCCGATTTCGGAAAGGATTCCCGCTTTTATGTGCACGTCGTCGTAAAAGAAAATGGCAAGGATTATTCCAAAATTTTGGAATTCGAATGGAAACAAGACGTTCCCGTACGTTTGGAGGATGCAAAACGTACCCTACTGAAATTGGAGCAACCGTATTCCAACCACAACGGGGGACAGATCGTTTTCGGCCCGGATCGAAAGTTATATATCGGATTCGGCGACGGAGGAGGGAGGGACGATCCGTTTCGAAATGGACAAAACCCGGGGACATTTTTGGGAAAACTCCTACGGATCGAACCCAATTCGAAATCGAGCGGGGTTCCGTATCGGATTCCTTCGGACAACCCCTTTGTGGATCGGCCCGGATTTTCGCCGGAAATTTGGGCGTATGGACTCCGAAATCCATGGAGATTCTCCTTTGATTCCCGGACCGGCGAACTGTATTTAGCCGATGTGGGACAGGACCGATACGAGGAAATCGATCTGATCCGTAAGGGAGAGAATTACGGTTGGAATGTCAAAGAGGGATTTCACTGTTTTCAAAACCATTCGGACTGTAAAAACTCCGGAATTATAGATCCGGTGCACGAATATACGCACGAAGAGGGGCAGTCGATCACGGGCGGTTTCGTCTATCGGGGCAAAAAACTGCCGATCCTCGTCGGTTCCTACCTATTTGCCGACTTCGTGAGCGGAAAGATCTGGTCCTTGCGTCTGGAAAGCGGGAAAAAGGTCTCTCATCGGCTCCTTTTTCGGGTTCCTTTCCAGATCAGTACGTTCGGTCAGGATGGGGCCGGAGAGCTGTATTTTGCCGATTTCGGTGGTGGAAATATCTTTCAGATCATAAAAAAAAATTGAAAGATTTGGAAAAACAGATTCCATTGTCTGTTGAGTAAACAATAGATAGAGGCTGCCACCACCGCAGTCCTGTTATCAATCCAATCATAAGGAATATGGGTATGAAGAAGCTATTAACCGTTTCCTCAATCGCCTTGACCGCCGGTATTCTGGTGTTCAGCGCTTGTAAGAAACCCACCGAAACTTCCCAGGCAGCCACTGGAAAAGAAAACAGCCCTTCTGCGGTTGTAGTGTTCAGCGTAGGGGAAGCTAAAATTCTTCACGCGGACTTAACGGAAGAAAAAGCGACCTTAGGAGCAAGTCTGAAAACCGGCGACAAGGTCACGACCAAAGACAAAGCTAAAGTTGATATTCAATTTGCCGACGGATCCGCAATCCGTATCTCGGAGAATTCCGTGATCGATTTCGACGGACTTTCCATCAATTCCAAAGGAAATTCCGATACGAGACTGGCTCTCGTTTCCGGAAAGGTTTTCGCGAAAGTCAACAAGGCTTCCAAAGAAGATCAGTTTTCCGTCGTAACCCCGACCGCGATCGCTGGTGTGCGCGGAACTTCCTTTATCGTGGACAGATCTAAATCCGATAAAGCCGTCGTAAAAGTTCTGGACGGTGCGGTTGCAGTCGCTCCTCGTGTTGCGGCTCTGGAAGGATTGAGCGACGAAGAAATCGCGAAAAACGAGGATCTGAAAAAGATCCAACAATCCGTGGCTTCTTCCGAAATCGTTCTTGAGAAAAACCAAGCATCCGTTGTCAAAGCGGACGACAAGGCTCTGGACGTAAAAGACGCCTCTAAACTCAGCGAGAAAAACATCGCAGGTGTCGTTAAAAAACTGGATAATTCCGGAATCTCCAAAAAAGAAGAGGAAGAGATCAGAACGATCGTGACCGTAGATAAGGAAACCACCGAAAAGATGGTTCGTATCAACGAAGAATCCTCCGGAAAAGTGGACGAACAAAAAGCAGCCGCTCTCGAATCCGAAAGAAAGAAATTGGAAACCGAAGTGGCGGTTCGTCAGGAAGACGAAGCGAAGAAATTCAAACAAATCCTGATCTCCGCTCCTAAGGAATTGAAATCCAGCAAGGATATCGTAAACTACTACGAAAGAATCGAAAAGATCATCATGACGGACGGATCTTCTTTGATCGGTGCGATCGTAGATCAGCAAGGATCCACGATGATCGTTCATACCGAACAAGGTATCAAGAAGATCAATCAAGCGGATGTTCAAGAAGTGATTTACGACTTCCAGACGAAAGCTAAATTCTGATAACAGAGACTGAACCTGAAATCAGGTGGAAAAAACCCGGGTTGAAAAACCCGGGTTTTTCTTTGTACGGATTCCGGTCTACGTTGCGTTGCGACGTCGTGTCGGATGTTTCGGTCTCCGGGTTTCGGAAGTTAGGCTAAAAATAAGAGAAAAAATCAAAGAAAAGAAGTTTTTTGAATATTCAAAAAGAAGAATTCGATTTCGTCAGCGTTCGAAATTTTGATTCCACAGCCCGTGTATGGACTCCAGGATCTCCTCCATATCCAAAAGCATGACCTGCTCCCTCCATCGCAGGATCATCTTATTCTTTCCGAAACGGTTGATTTCCGCCCAATGCGCGGAGAGTTCCGGAATGAGATTGACCGATTTTTCCAAAAGATCCTTGAGCTCGGACTTACTGATCGGACCTTCCTTGGAGGAAAGAAATTGTATGACGGAATGATAGAGGATCCGTTTGATTTCTTCGGAAGGCGGCTGCGGAGAAAAACCGCTCAACGATTCCATACGACTTGTTCGTCCGCGTGATAGGAACTACGAACCAAAGGACCGGAGAACACACCTTTGAATCCGATGGATTTTCCGTAGATCCGCAATTCCTGAAATACCTCCGGAAGTACGTATTCCTTTACGGCTAAATGCGTCGGGGTCGGTTGTAGATATTGACCCAGAGTTAAGAGGGAAACCCCGGCCGACACGAGATCGCGCATACATTCCTTCACCTCTTCGATCGATTCTCCCATACCTAAGATCAAACCGCTTTTCGTCAGAAATCCCCGTTCCGAGGCGATTTTTAAAACTTCCAAAGAACGTTCGTATCTTTTTTGAGGGGCCACTTCCAGAAAAAGTCTTTCGACGGTTTCCAGGTTATGATTGAACACGTCCGGTTCGCTTCTGAATACGATTTCCAAAGAATCGCGTTTCGCCTTAAAATCGGGAACCAAAAGTTCGATCTTACACTCCGGTAAACCTTTCCTGATTTTTAAAACGGTTTCCGCGAAGTGGGACGCTCCGCCGTCCTCCAAATCGTCCCGGTTGACCGCGGTGATCACGACGTGTTTGAGTCCGAGCGCGATCGCGGATTCCGCAACACGTTCCGGTTCTCCCGTATCCAAAGGAAGCGGTTTTCCGGAAGCCACGTCGCAATAAGAACACCTTCGGGTGCAGATATCCCCTCCCAACATATAGGTCGCCGTCTTTCTGGACCAGCAGTGATTGAGATTGGGACAGGACGCGCTTTCGCAAACCGTATGAAGTTTTTTTTCCTCCAAAGAATCCCGAACCAAAGCGACCGCGTCGTTTCCACGATCGGGAAAGGGAAGTTTTACCTTGAGCCAGTCCGGTTTCTCCGGGGCTTCCAAACGGGAATGAGTGCGCGGTTTTTTCTTGAGAGGGTTCATATTCTTGCGGATCGGGGAGGTGATGTACATCCTCCCTCTATCCTGAACGGGGGAAGGGCCAGGTCAACGAAAGTTTTCGGTAGAAGAATTTTTGAATCTTTTTGAAATGGAAGAATCCATGTCTGCCCAGGATGAATTCAAAAAGGAGGAAAATCACGGGATAATAAATATACAATCGTTTCATAATATTCTTAAAACCTTGAATAGAAAAAATCCGCGTTCCCCGCGCTCATTCCGACCATTACGAAAAGGACCAAAAGACCCAGGATCGGCAAAAGACGGATCCTCCATTTTTCCGGCACGGAAAAACGTTCCGGCCATTCTTCGGAGACGTGAAACGCGATCACGAACAGGAGCATGTAAAAACCGGTCTCCAGTCCGGTAAGGGAACGTCCGCCTTGAAAGGAAAGAATCCGTGCGACGGAAGAGATCGCGGAATTAAAATCCGGGGTAAAAAAGAACGTCCAGGAAATCGAATATACGAGCAGGACGAAAAGATACCGAATCGCGGGTTTGAGATAACGAACCTCCGGCAGAATTCTCCATTTTTGCACTTCGAACAGACGTTCCAAGGAAAGATACATTCCAAAAAATGAATGTAGTTTCGGAGTCGGAAAACGCGAAAGCGGGGGAAAACGACGACTACGGTGTTTA
>NZ_NPEF01000153.1 GCF_002811955.1 Leptospira ellisii | reverse complement strand
CATTGCGATTTCACTCGGGAAAAGGAATCCACACACGCGCAGGACCTGGAACGTTATGCGAAACTGTCCGCCCAAATCCGGTACGTTTTATCCTCTAACATTTTGTCCCAGACCGTTTTCGGATCCGCCTGGATCAACGTTGAAAAATGGATCGTTTCCATTTGCAACTCCTGTAAAAATTTATTTCTTAAATCTAGACTTACGGTATCAGTTTCTCAAAATGCATTTGAACTTCAAGTCGTTTAGCGATTCTATTTCCCTCGCTTCCAAAAGCGCGGAGATTGTCGTCTTTGAACGCTCTCGTTCGAATTTTTCTCTTTGTAGCGATGTTGTGACGAGCGGAATTCAAAGCGGGAATACGACGGCCAAACGGGGGAAAATGGAGTAATCGCCGAAATCGTTGTAGACGATCGTTCTTAAAGAAGATACAAACGTTTCGAGGTTCTAAAATGTACGATTCAGTCCGCTTTTATTTCGTTCGATCTCTCTGCATCGCGGCGACATTGTTGATTGTTTCCTGCGGAGATCCGGAACGGGACCGAAATCCCAATCTGCAAGCGGATCCGAAACGCCTCGCCTATTTCGAAGAGGATTACGAAAGCAGTCGAAGGTCCTTTCGAAATTCCGCGGACGAGGTAAGAAAAAAATATAAGGGAGTGCTGACGAATTCGATTCCCGTTTCGGATAAAAACGGACAAGGACTTACGATCGATTCCGTCTACGTTCCCGCGCAGACGAAAAAAAACGGACTCGTCGTGATCACGAGCGGAATTCACGGATCGGAAGCCGCAGCCGGAGCGGCCGCGCAACGTTGGATCCTATCCGAATTGTTGTCTCGCATTTCCTTGGAAGAAACGGGAATACTTCTGATCCATTCCTTAAATCCGTACGGGTTTAAGAATTTCCGCCGCACCTCGGAGAACAACGTGGACCTCAATCGTAATTGTCATCCGAATCCTTCCTCGCTTGCGGGAAACAATCCCACCTACGCGCAGGTGAACGACTTCCTCAATCCCGAAGAGCCCGCTTCCTTTCGAACGAACGAAAGAAGCGGTTTTCGCTGGAAGACGTTGTTACGGATTCTTCGATTCGGAAGGCAGGCCTTCCGATCCGCAGTGGCGCAAGGCCAATACGAATTTCCGAAGGGAATTTTTTTCGGAGGAAATTCCCTATAACCCAATCATCCTCCTTTGAACGCTCTGATACGCGGGACTGCGAAAGGCTACCGCGGAATTCTTCTTCTGGACTTTCATACAGGAATCGGCGCGAGAGGGGAGCTGCATCTGATTTCCAACCGTGCGGACGATGTGAGAAAAGGAATCATCGGCGGATTTTTTCCCGAAGATACGGTTCATTTTCACGGTGAAAAAAAGGAATCCTACGCAATCTTCGGAAACTTTACGGCGTGTATCACGGAACAACTGGCTTCCGAAATTCCGGTCTATCCGGTCGTGATCGAATACGGAACCATTAACAGCGAAACGATATCCGGTTCCTTCGAATCGCTCCGCAGAATTCGCGCCGAAAATCAGGGATTTCATCACGGATTCGTCTCCGAAACGGACGAGACGGATTTAAAACGATCCTTTCGAGAGTTGTTTTTTCCCTCCTCTCCGGTTTGGCGGAACGGAGTGCTATCTGAGACCGAACGATCCCTGGTCTCGGCGATTCCCCGTTTTCAAGAGTTTATGAAAAAAGAATATTCAAAAAATGAAAAGTAATTGACTTGTCCGCACGCGACAAGGTGAAAACGATTCGCGGGGATTTTTTTGCGGATATTTCATCGTTTTGAAAAGGGAATGGACCGGATCGTCTCCAGCAGTTTCGGTTGCGACAACGTTCCCGCCTCCACGCTAGGATGCGAAAATTCGTCCCTATACAGAAACACCCCTTTGTCGTCGTAGAATCTGCATACTTCGGAAGGGCAAAATACGTCGAAAAGATCCAAGACGAAAAAATTCGAGCGCCGATTCTGCAAACGCATCAGTAATTCATGATATTCTTTTCTTCTTTGTAGGCTTTTTTCCCGGGAGTAGTATTTGCACGGAGGTTCCCCGAAAACGTGCCACCACTGCGGCGTCGCCAGGTCGGGGGTGCAGGAGGATTCGCGCAGCATGGGATTGGCGCTTTGATAAACGACAAAAAGTCCCTTATCATTCAACGGCCGGATAAAATCTTCCAAACCGTTTTCCAAAACGCCGAGATTTCTCGCGGACGCTTCCGTGAACGTTTCGGGAGAATAGGGTGCCCCGTCGTTGATCATGATCACCACGTCTTCGGGACGAAGTTTTCCGATCAATTCGGGCACGACCGTATTCCAATAATAACGATTCGCCTCGTCCCAATGACCTCTGTTGTCCACGTTCGGAATGGGCGCCGCTCCCCAGGAGGAAGTGATCATCACCGCGCCGTTTCCGGAGGATTCCAAAACTTTGAACATTTCGATCTCGGCGGCGCTAAAGGAATTGCCGATCACGAGGAATCTGCGTTTCGCTTCCCGGAAATTTCCGAAACTGCAATTTTCCGGAAGAATCTTTTTTCCCACTTCGTCGTTCGAGGTTAGAATACACGATCTGGCCTTCCATACAAAGCCGTTGCGAGAGTCGTCTTCCTGCAGGGTTTCCACTCCCTTTTTTACGAGGGAGGCTCCCGTCCCGAGATAAAGTTTCCCTTTGGCGTAGAACGGAATCGCTACGAATACGGTGATCGACGCGATCAATCCCGCGCTTAGGAAAAAATATCCGATGGGACCGATCTTTAAGTAAGGACCGATTTTGAATTCGGGCCAGTCCGCGTATCGCAGAGGACGTTCCACGAATTGATACGAGAATGCGGCGAACAAGAAGATCAATATAAGTTGAAACGGCGCCGTCCAAAGGTTTACTCCTATCGTCCAGCGGCTCACGGATAAGACGCTCCAATGCCATAGGTATAGGGAATACGAGATGGTTCCTAAAAAGACAAACGGCTTTAGAGAAAGCAGCTTCGCGGCTAAGGATCGTTTTCCGATCGCGAACAAAAGAAAGGCGGCGAATAGGACGGCGGGAAGCGGGGCGAACTCCGAATGAACTCCCGACTGCGGCAGACAAAACAGGAACAGTAATGCGGCGAGACATACGGACGCGGTTCGATCGGAGATTGAAAGATTTCGATTCGTAGCGTTTTCGAATTTTCGGGAGAGCAGAAACGAGACCGAACCCGACGCCAATTCCCAGAACCGCGTCGGCATTAGATAAAACGCCTTAACGGGATTGGTAAAGGAAAACTTAATATAATAAACTACTGAAATAAGGGAGAAAAACGAAAGTAGGATCAGAAAATTGCGGCCCCCGTTTTTCTTTTTCAGGACGAGTCCGCTCGTCCAGGCCATAAAGGGAAAAACCAGATAAAATTGCTCCTCTATTCCCAACGACCAGGTATGCGTAAACGCGTTCAACTCGGCGATCGTACTAAAATAGTCCGTGGCTCGGCCGAGTAGAAATAGATTCGCCAATCCGAAAAGGGCGGCGATTCCGGTGTGTAAGGACAAAAAGGAGGCCGCTATCTGCGGAGAGGAAAAAAGAAACGTAAGTAGGATGGTTGCCGTTACGCACAAGAAAAGGGCTGGGGCGAGACGTTTGACGCGTCTCGTCCAAAAGCCGAGGATGTATTCCCGAAAGGAAACGTATCTTTTATCTAACAAGGAAGAGGTGATGACGAATCCGGAAAGTACGTAAAAGACGTCCACCCCCAGATATCCTCCGGGCAGGATTTTTTTATCGAAATGATTGAGGATCACAGCCAGGACGGCGATCGCACGCAGGCCGTCGATTTCTTTTCTATGCATACGTTTTCAAGCGGGACGTTACGGTTTTAGGAACTTTATCGCATTCTTACTAAGGGGGTAATTTGCGCGATCGATATTTAAACCGATCTAGCCGGAGATTCTCCCGAAATCCAAGGAATTTCCGATTCGATTTCGGGATCGGACTTTCGATCACGAATTCAGACGGGAAGGATATCGCATCCAACTAAAGTGCGATTCGAATTCCGCGTCGACAATAACCTAAAATTTTTCTTACGAAATGGTGGGTCGTCACATAGGTGCTTCCGTTGACGTCGTTTTCCAAAAACACCGTGCCGCTGTTTAATTCGATCCGGGAGCTTCCGTTCGGAAATCGGATGGACGTTACGTAGTTTTCCCGATACGGAGGTTGAATCGGATTGAGGATCAAAATCGCCTGTTCGTTTTCCCAATAAAGATAGAAACGGGAATCCAAGATTTGCGAAACGTAAAATACCTGCCCTTTTTTTCCCTTGGTTTTGAGTATGATTTCGAGGGAATCTTTGAGGACGGTCAAATCCGGATAAACCGCCGGAGAATCCATTCGCGCAAACGGATCATTCCGGTCCTCACGATCCGACAGCGTGGAACAATCGAAGCAGACGAATAGGGCGATCAACGGGATACAAAAGCGTATCATTGCGGTTTTGCGGGCCGATCGAATGCGGGATTACGGTCCGCTCACACACCTTAGATACGCGTTATTCGTCTTCGGAAATTCTATGCTTCCCCCCATCCTAAAATCTGCGATATACGCCATCGATCGATATGACGTCGCACGGGGAATGGAATACGCCCTGGTTTTCGCGTATGGTGTGTATACGTAAGAGCTGGGATCCGAGTTGTAATCCGTTACCGCCGTCGGGTCGGGACTGCTTCCCGCCGAAATTCCGCTCGTGGAGGACCAATAGTATCCTCCGGCGGTATTTGCAAATATCGTAATATTTATGATCGGAAACGAGGTTTGTCTGTAATCGATCAGACTTACGATCTCCTTTACGTTCGGAACCCTCCAAGTTTTTCCGGCAAGGTTCAGGTTTCTGCAGGAAAACAGCGCGGAATCCCAGTCCATAACCGTAGTGCCGCCGGAACAATCCAACGGGTTCTGACCGAAGCTGCATTTTTGCCAATAGATTCCGTTTAGCGTGTCTTTTACGGTTCCGTCGCCGTTGTCCACGTAGGGTCCTCCGGTCGCCGATGCGGAATCGAAGGCGGCCAAAAGAAAAAAAATCAAAAACGAATTCAGATACGGTTTCATACTTCCTCCCTCGCTCAATCCGCCACACATTGCGCCGTATAGTTGTACGGAAAGAATGAGTAGTCGGAGACGTATTTCATTTTGTCCGGACCCGGTTGTGTCACTCCTCCGAAAACCGAGACGGCCCAGGCGCCGCCGGAATAATACGTCACCGGGTTTGCCGGATCGATCGGCCCGTTCGAAAGGGACACGATCGTTCCCGTCACCGTGGTCGCGTTGATGCTCGCCGTCAGGGTGCCGGTCCAATATCTTTGGTAGTTGTTTCGGAGCAGACCGGGAAAAAACGCCTCCGGAATCGCGTCGTTTCCCGTGTTGCCTCCATAATTTAAAATAGTATAATATTCTGATAAATAAGGAAGTCTCCAGGTCGTTTTTCCCGCGAAGCCGTTCCCCGAGTTGGAGGCGTTCAGCATATTACATTCCTTCCATGAATCCGTCCAGTTTTTGTAGGGATAACCTGTAACGCCGGTACAAACCGTTCCGTCCCATCGTTGATCCTGGGGACAGGTTTGAACGCAAGTGGATCCGGTCCAGGTAAAACCTTCCAGACAGGTTTTCCAAACGAGACCGGTGCGCGTATCCAAAGAAACGATGTCGCTCGGGTAGGTTGCGTTCAGAGGCGCGGGAAGTTGTAATCCCGAAAACGCTCCCGCGGTTTCACCGTCTTGGCCGGAGTTGATACAATCGGGTAAGGTGTTTCCCGCGGAGTCCGAGCAATCGGTTTGACCGGTGTCGGAAATGCGGATCGGATCTGGATTGGCCGCAGTTCCGAATCTGCGGACTGCGCTGGCAGTATTATTGCCCGCCTTATCACGGAAGGGGACTATGGATAAATCAAACAGATACAATTCGGGAAGTTTACTCTTCAGATCCACACGATAGGTCCTTGCGTCCAACCATTCTCCTTTTGTACCGGGAAGAGACATTCCGCTCGAGCCAACCAAGGTAGGGTCCGTGAAATTAGCGACCCCGGGAGTGGAATTGAAATTCACGTCCATATCTTCGTCGAATTGAAACGTAAAATAACGTTGGTTCACGCTCAAATTCATCGTACCGAAGGGCGGGTTGATGGAAGTGATCGTGGGAATGACGCTGTCCTTCGTGATCGTATAAGTCGTATATCCTATGTTCCCCGTCACGGAAGCGGCCACACACACGTGGACCGTATAATTGCCGTCAGGTGAAAACATGGTGCTCGTCAAACCGGTTGTTTTGAGTGTGTTGGCCGAAATCGGACCGGAAGCCAGAACGGTTCCGCCCACACAATTTGCGGAGGATCCTTTCTTGATACTGAAGGTTCCGGCCATGTTGGAAAGAAATTTTAGGGTGCTTACTCCGGCCGACGCCTTGAGATACAGACTGCTGATCGAATTGATCGTAATCGTGGGATGAGCCGTATTGACCGTATAATTGGAAGCCGCGCTTACCGAACCCACGTTACCCGCAACATCAACGGCGATCGCCTTGACCTGAGTGGAGGCGCCGTCCGGAACCGAAAATTGGTTCGTATATAGGGTCGAATTCGCGTCGGGAATTCCGTCGAAGGAAATCCCGGGGTCGGATCCGCCGATTCGGTAGGCGATTTTGTAACAACCCGAACCACCTAAGTCCGAACAAGTGATCGTGATGTCGGGAGGGGCGAGACCGTAAATTCCGGTTCCCGGCGTGAAGGAAAGCGAGGAAGGAGGGGTATCGTCCCGAGTGATCTCGAATTCCTTTTTCGCAAGTTGGGTTTGTGTCTGCGGTTTTTGAACGCAAAGGATCATACGATTGGCGCCCGCGGCCAAAGGATTTGTCCCGTCGTCCGCTTGCACTCTCTGCGTCATTGCAGTGGATTTCACCACGGAACCTTGTGCTATAACCGTTCCATCCGTGCAGTTCGTAGCGTTTAAACGAAGAGAAAAATCCCCGCTGACGTTCGAGGACCAATGAACGTCCTGGTAATTGACGGCTCCCGCATTGGAGCTTACGTATGAGGTATCCGGAGAATTCCATTGAACTGTGGGAATGATCGTGATCGTGCTGGGGGGAGGTGACGAAGGAATCGAATCTTCCGTTGAAAAACCGGGAAACAAAAAGAAAAAAGGAGATTTGTGATTCTTATGAAGACAACCGAACGTTAAAAAAATAAGGAATAGCCCGAAATAATTAGCATAAAAGTTATTTTTCGAATGTTGTTTTTGATAAGCGAAATCATTCATAAGAGCTCCCCCACAACATTACTTTTTATCAATGTTGAGAGAATATACTCCGGAAAGTTTCCTTTTGCGTCGCCAGCTATAAATTGCTAATCCACGTTTATAACAAAACGAGCCGACGCTCGTAGACCGTGTTCTGTCCGTAATTTACTTTGAATGGAGAGACGTATGTATTGCGGGAATCGTTCTATAAATGTCAAAAAAGATTCTGTTTGTGTTGAAATTCAAGCAAACGAAACCTTTAAGGTGGAAACAGGGATGATGAAATCGGAAAGCGGGGCCGGCCTCTTGTCTATTTTTTCTTTCCTTTGAGAGCGATCAGAAGACTACAGTTTTCCAAAGAAGATCCGGTCTTGCTTTGGAAGTCTTTTTTGAGTTCGGATAGGATCTTTTCCTGAAGTTGCGGATCCAGGTCTATGTCGAAGATTTCACCCGTGTTTTCGTCGATGGCGTGATGATGGTTTTCCACGTTGGAATCGTACAGGGTGATTCCCGATTTCAATTCGAGCAGATGAACGATCCCTTTTTCGGCGAATAGTTTCAAATTATTGAATATTGTCGCCCGGGAAGCGTTGGGAATGTGTTCGTTGATCAATTGAAAAATCTGGTCCGCGGTCAAATGCTGCGGTTTGGAAAGGAGCAGATTGGCCATTTGCAAACGTTGGACGGTCACGTTGATTCCGGCGTCTTCCAAAATGCGTTTGCTTCTTTCGTAAGAATCCTTCATATCTTCCAGTTTTCCCGATTCGATTTTTTTGTCTATAAATTAGACTAATTCTAAAAAAAGACTTCAGCTAATTTCCTTTAATTTTAGAATTAGTCTAATTTAATACTAGATTTAAAATTTAGAAAAACGAAAAAATTCGAGAAATCGGGAGGGAATTTATGAAGGATCGGGTTGGTTTTGATTGCTCCGGCGATCCGCCGGACTCCGCGTCGGAATTACGCTCCGATGTTTCTTCCGCTTGGGAAAGGTATCGCAGCGGTTTTTCAAAAGGGAATTCCTTATTCGATTTCGCAAGAAGAGGGGAACTTTCCGCTCTGCGAAGCCAAACCCTTTTCCCGGAACGTATGGAGGAAACGGATTCCAGGGGTTACACGGTGCTGATGTTGGCCGCGTATCACGGGCACGAGGAGACGGTCCGTTTTCTGATCTCTCGGGGAGCGGACGTGAATTCCACGGACGTCGGCGGAAATTCGATCCTGATGGGAGCGGCTTTTAAAGGATATTATAATATAGTCAAACTCCTTCTTGAAAACGGAGCGGATCCTGACTACGAAAATCCCAAGGGTCAAACGGCATATCAGTTTTCCGTAATGTTCGGGCGCACGGGAGTTTCAGAGCTTCTGAGGAATTCCGCGAAACGGAACCGCGGAAGGATCGTCGCGTTCCTCGAAAATTGGTTTTTATACGCAGTTCAAAACGCATTCAAAGGAGTCAGACAATGAACGGAAAAACACTCACAACGGCCGGGGGACAACCCGTTCCCCAGAATCAACATTCCTTAACCGCGGGAGCAAGGGGACCTATTCTCATCCAGGACACGCACCTCATAGAAAAACTCGCGCACTTCAACCGTGAACGGATTCCGGAACGCGTCGTTCACGCGAAAGGCGCCGGAGCCTACGGAACGTTGACGATCACGAAGGATCTTTCCGAATATTCGATCGCTTCCGTTTTTTCGGAGGTCGGCAAACGGACCCCGCTGTTTCTGAGATTTTCCACGGTGGCGGGAGAGAAAGGTTCCGCGGATACGGAACGGGATCCGAGGGGTTTTGCGATCAAGTTTTATACGGATCAGGGGATCTGGGATCTCGTGGGAAACAACACCCCCGTTTTTTTCGAACGAGATCCTCTGAAGTTTCCCGATTTTATCCATTCCCAAAAACGCGATCCGATCACGGGTTATAAGAATCCTTACCGTATGTGGGATTATTGGGCCAAGGCTCCGGAAGCGCTGCATCAGATGACGATCCTTTTCGGCGACCGCGGAATTCCGGACGGATATCGTTTCATGAACGGATACGGAAGTCATACGTTCGGTCTTTGGAACCGGAACGGAGAACGGTTTTGGGTTAAGTTCCATTTCAAGTCGATGCAAGGGATAAAAAATCTTACCGTTGAAAGAGCCGCAGCGTTAGCCGGAACCGATCCGGATTACGCGACACGCGATCTTTTCGAAGCGATCGAACGGAAGGAATATCCTAGATGGAGATTCTGCGTCCAGATCATGCCGGAGAAGGAAGCGGAGACGTACCGTTTGAATCCGTTCGATCTGACGAAAGTGTGGTCGCATAAGGATTTTCCTTTGATCGAAGCGGGCGTGTTGGAATTGAATTC
>NZ_NPEF01000152.1 GCF_002811955.1 Leptospira ellisii | reverse complement strand
AATTCCCGGCGGACGGATTTCCTAAGATCGGAACCGTGTCGGGTTATATGGCGGGACTTTGGGTCATTCCTTTGTTCGTATCCACCTTCGTTTCCGTCCGGTATCGAAAACGGAAACAGAACGCGCCCGAAATTCAGAGTTATCTTTTGGGAGGTTTCGTCGCCTTCGTTTTCTTTTTCGTTTCGGAAGAGGTTTCGTATTTGATCCCGGTTTGGTTTGCGAAAAACGTCTGGCAGGTCGGTCATGCGGCGGTGTATGTTTTGATTCCCGAATTTCTACTCGGGGTTTTTACGGCGTATGCGTATCGGGTCGTGGCGTACGCGTCGTTTCCGGAAAAGATTCTTTGGGCGTTTTTGACGATGCTCGTATATTTAGGGGCTCTCGCGTTTTTCTTTTTGCTTTTGGAAGGGACTCAGGCGCGGCCTCCGATTTGATTTTCAGAAAGACGATTCCTTTTTACTTTGTGTGGGAACTCTCACGGACGCGAAGATCGCTCTCAATTCGGCCGCCCTCCGTAAAAGTATTTGTTTAAGTTGTCGTTTAATAAAATGATTCGGCTTTTGAATGCGGTTTGTTATGAATTCATTCTTCCGTTTTTTTAAAACGAATGTGAGGCTCTTGCCTACCTTCTTTTTAAGTTTTGTTTTTCTATTTTTGAACCCATTCGGTTTTTGTAAAACGATTCCGCCGATCGATCGTGGATTCGTTTCTCGTGGAGTTTCCGGAACCTTGATCGTAAGTTCTTTGGACGGAAGTCGAGAATGGATTCACGATGTTGAACGTTCTGATCGGAGATTTTTGCCGGCTTCTACGTTCAAGATTTTAAATACGTTGATTGCTCTTCGGGAGAATGCCGCGAATGAGCGATCGACCGTGTTTCGCTGGAAAGGAACGAAATATCCGCTAGAAGAATGGAACCGGGACCATACGCTGAAATCGGCGTTTCAAAAAAGCTGCGTTTGGTGTTATCAAGAAATCGCACAGAAGGTCGGTCCGAAAAAATACGATCGCTACTTGCAAAATCTTGAATATGGAAACGGGAAAACCGGAACGAACGTCCGTACGTTCTGGCTCGAAGGCGATTTGAGAATTTCCGCTCGGGAACAGATCCGTTTTCTAAAACGACTGTATCGCAAAGAATTGGGATTCCGATCGCAGGACTACGAAGCGCTCCGAAGGATCTTTCTTGTTTCAGACGAATCGGAATTCTCCCTTTATGCGAAAACCGGATGGGCCACGGTCGAACCGGAAGTCGGTTGGTACGTCGGGATTTTAGAACGCGGAAACGAAGTTTGGTTTTTTGCTCTCAATCTTGACGTTCGGGGAACGGAGGATTTGCGTCTTCGAAAGGAAATTCTTTTGCAGACGCTTCAGGATTTGTGTTTGATTCCGAATCGTTCGATTCGTTTTCGCTGATCGCTCGATCGCCCGGAATTTTAAATCCCGTCTCGGATTTTGCTTTTCAGTGGAACCCTCCGTCGAAAATCATCAGAAGTGAACCCTCATGAGCGATAAACAGAAATATATCCGGAATTTTTCCATCATAGCCCATATCGATCACGGTAAATCCACCTTGGCGGACCGGCTTTTGGAGATCGGTCAGGTGACCAACGACCGAACCAAAAAGGATCAGATTTTGGATTCGATGGATATAGAACGCGAACGCGGAATTACGATCAAAGCCAACAACGCGACCTTCGATTATCTGGCCGACGACGGCAACACGTATATCATGAATCTTCTCGATACTCCGGGACACGTGGATTTTACCTACGAGGTTTCCCGTTCCCTCAAAGCTTGTGAAGGGGTGCTTTTGATCGTGGATGCGAGCCAAGGTGTGGAAGCGCAGACACTCGCCAATTTATATCTTGCTATGGAGCAGGATCTGGAGATTCTTCCCGTGATGAACAAGGTGGATCTGCCGGCTGCGGACGTGGAAAAAACCAAGGTTCAAATCGAAGAAAGTCTCGGTTTGGATTCGGATAAGGCCGTCGCGATTTCCGCCAAAACGGGTTTAAACGTAAAAGAGGTTTTGGAACAAATCACGAAACAGATTCCCGCGCCGAAAGGGGATTCTAATGCGCCTTTGAAAGCGCTCGTATACGATTCTTATTTCGATCCTTATATGGGAGTGGTGATCAAGATCCGCGTTTTCGACGGAAAGATCAAAAAGGGCGATCGTATTCTGATGATGAGTACAGGAAAGGACTTCACCGTCAACGAAGTGGGAATCAATCGAATCACTTTGACTCCTAAGGAAAGTCTCGAAACGGGAGAAGTCGGATATATCATCGCGGGAATCAAAAAGGTTTCCGACGCGAAAACGGGCGATACCGTTACGTTATTTTCCAATCCGACGAAGGAATCGATCCCCGGTTATAAAGAAGCGAAACCGATGGTTTTTTCCGGGCTTTATCCGATCAACGGAGAGCAGTTCGACGAACTCGTGGACGCGATCGAAAAACTCAAGTTAAACGACGCGGCTCTCGTATTCGAAAAGGAGAGTTCCGTTGCGCTTGGGTTCGGCTTCCGCGTCGGTTATCTCGGACTTCTGCATATGGAGATCGTTCAGGAACGTTTGGAGAGGGAATTCAACCTCGATCTGATCACCACGGCTCCTTCCGTAAAATACATCATCCGAAGCAAGGACGGGATGGTCGAAGAAATCGACAATCCGTCCCGTTTTCCGGAACCGATCACGATCGAATCCACTGAGGAGCCGTATGTGAAAGCTACCGTGATCACGCCGAACGAATACGTGGGAAACATCATGGCTCTCGCGATGGACAAACGCGGAATTCAGCTGGATACGGTGTATCTGACCCAGGATAAGGTGCAACTCACGTACGAGATCCCTTTGGCCGAACTCATTTTCGAATTTTATGATAAACTAAAGTCTTTTACCCGCGGTTACGCCTCCCTCGATTACGAACCTTCCGGTTACAAGGCCTCCCAACTCGTCAAAATGGATATTCTCGTCAACGGGGAGCCCGTCGACGCGCTTTCCATGATCGTTCATAGATCCAAGGCGGAACAAAGGGGAAGGGAGATCATCGAAAAACTGAAGGATTTGATTCCGAGACATCAGTTTATGATTCCGATTCAAGCGGCGGTGGGCGGAAAGATCCTCGCGCGGGAAAGCATTTCTGCTCTGCGCAAAAACGTGACCGCGAAGTGTTACGGAGGAGATATCACCCGTAAGAAAAAACTCTTGGAGAAACAAAAAGAGGGTAAGAAGCGGATGAAGCAGATCGGAAACGTCGAAATTCCGCAGGAAGCCTTTTTGGCCGTTTTAAAGACGGGGAATTAAGAAGTTGGACCGGAAAAGGTCGACGATTGCAAGTTCGGCGTAAGGAGCTCAGTTTCCTGTTTCAGCGTTTAACGTTGGGTTGCTTTTTCGTTTGAGTTCCGGAGTTTTGTAGGATCTCATACAAAACTTCGGATTGGATCCGGGAATTTCACCATTTTGTGGGAACTCATACGAATTTCCGGATGGGATTCGCTGAAATTTTTGAAAAATCGTAGGAGTTCCCACAATTTTAGAATTGGTTCGTAAAATTGCGGTTTGTTGTAGTTCCCACGGGTTCTAAAGAAACGTTTGAGCTCTTTTCTATCCCAACTTCCCCGTAAATTCTGAAAACATCGTAGTAGTTCCCGCAATTTTTAGAAATGAACGATCCAAAGCCGTCGATGCAAAACGAATTTCGCGATCGCCTTCTATTACAGATTGCTTCTCCCATCCGAATTCAAAATTTTCCGTTTCCTGCGAATACGCGGACGACTTTATCCGTTCTCCGGGACGATCGGTCGGCGGTCGGTCTGGGAACCAAAGTCAGAAAGTTTTTTGGAATTCACGCGGCCCTTCAGTCTCAAAACGTCCGATCGGTTCTGTTGCAGGGGGAATTCCACGGCAACGCGTTAGCCGCCTTTTCTTTTTTGTTTCGCGTCTTCGGATATACGGTGCGGTCCATCGCTTATTCCCGCGATCTTCACCGTGTGACCGCCAATTCCGTTCTCGTTCGCAGACATTCGCATTTTCTGGAGTTGTCGGAATCGCGCACCGAGTGGAAGGAGAGAATTTCGAGACTTAAAACGGAAGAGTGCGTTCTGATTCCCGAATACGGATTGTGTCGTGCGGCTTTGGAAGGACTCGATTCTCTTTGGGAAAGAATTCCGATTTCACGATACGATCGATTCGTGATCGACGTAGGTTCTGGTTTGACGTATTTGTCCGCGCTTCGATTTTTCGGAAACAGGATTCCGGTCTACGGTGTCGCGATCGGACTTTCGAAATCGAAGCTGGCTTCTTGGCTTCGAGAAAAAAAGAACGCCCTCGGTTTGGAATTTTTACGCGTCGACGAAGATCGGATTTTGAAACCGAAACCCGACGTAGGATTCGGCGCTAAGAATATGAAAATTTTAGAATATTCGAAATGTTTTTACGAAATGACGAGGATCCCCGTGGAGCCGATCTATTCCGCAAGAACGCTTTTCGCGATCGAGGCTCGGATACGATCGGGAGAGTGGGGTGGAAAGACGTTGTATCTACACCAAGGCGGTCTTTGGAATTTTTTGGATCAGTTTGTCGAATCGTTTACTCTTTGAGCAGGATTTTTGAAACGGCGAGACTGCTTCGACCACTCCCGTGTCTCCGTTTTCGAGATAGGTTCGTATCCGGAAGATTCGTTTCTTTTGGAGATTTTTTCCGCGGGATTCTTCGAAACAAATCGCGTCCCAATTTTTGGTGATGATTGCCTTTGTGAACGAGTTCTGATATTCCGTTCTTAAGATTTAGGAAAGTTTGATTCGAATCAAAAACGCATTAAGGGTAGAAACGCCAAAAACGAAAAGCCGCCTTTTGCAAAGGCGGCTTTCATCGCGTGAATTTGGTTTAGTTTTTAAAAAACCGCTTCTTTCGTTTTCGAGGAACTAAAAAAAGTCCGCTCTTCGGCGAAACAAAATTATCGATTTTAAAAAACCGTTTTCGAAAGTATCGGCGATTCTTAAGATAGAATAAAATCCCGATTCATCGTGCGGATAAAATCCCTCTTGATCGACTTTGGACAAACCGCTTCGCACTCGTATTGATTCGTACAGTTTCCGAATCCTTCTGCGTCCATCGCGTTGATCATTTTTTTCACGCGTTCTTTTTGTTCCACCTTCCCTTGCGGAAGCAATCCGAGGTGGGTAATCTTCGCGGAAACGAATAACATCGCGCTTGCGTTTTTACAGGAGGCTACACAAGCTCCGCAACCGATACAAGTCGCCGCGTCCATCGCGACGTCCGCATCCACTTTAGGAATCGGTAATGCGTTCGCATCGGGAGCCCCGCCGGTATTGATGCTGATGAATCCTCCGGATTGGATGATTCGATCAAACGCGCTTCTGTCCACGACTAAGTCCTTGATAACCGGAAACGCTTTGGCTCTCCACGGTTCCACATAGACGGTGTCACCGTCTTTGAAGGAACGCATATGCAACTGGCAGGAAGTGACTCCTTGATGAGGTCCGTGCGCCTGTCCGTTGATCATCAGATTGCAGGAACCGCAGATTCCTTCACGACAATCGTGTTCGAACGCGATCGGATCGTCTCCTTTTGTGATGAGATCTTCGTTGACCACGTCGAGCATTTCCAAAAAGGACATGTTCGGGGAAATATCTTTCGCGTCGTAGTCTACGATCTTTCCCTTTTCTTCTCCGCTCTTTTGTCTCCAGACTTTGAGTTTCAGATCCATTATTTATAACTCCTTGTGGCGAGGTGAACGTTTTCGAACTCGAGTTTTTCCCTGTGTTCGGTCGGCTTTTTATCGACTCCGTTGAATTCCCAAGCGGTCGCGTGACAGAACTTATCGTCGTTCCGTTTCGCCTCTCCTTCTTCCTGGTATTCTTCACGAAAGTGACCTCCGCAGGATTCTTCTCTTGTGAGAGCGTCGAGACAGAGCAGTTCTCCGAATTCCAAGAAGTCGGCCACTCTTCCCGCTTTTTCAAGCGATTGGTTGAGTTCGGCTCCGCTTCCGGGAACGTTTACGTTTTGCCAGAATTCTTCGCGAATCTTTGGAATTTCCGCGATCGCTTCTCTCAAACCTTTGTCGTTACGCGCCATTCCGCACTTGTCCCACATCAGTTTGCCGAGTTGTCTATGGAAAGAATCCACGGTTCTTTTTCCCTTGATGGAAAGAAATTTTTTCGTGGTTTCTTCCGCGTCATTCAACGCTTTCTTGGCTTCCGGATGATCTTCTTTCGGATGAGAACCGAATCCCACGCCCGCGAGATAGTTTCCGATCGTGTAAGGAAGAATGAAATATCCGTCCGCAAGTCCCTGCATCAGAGCCGAAGCTCCGAGACGGTTCGCGCCGTGATCGGAGAAGTTCGCTTCGCCGATTACAAAAAGACCGGGTAGGTTGCTCATCAAGTTGTAATCCACCCAGAGTCCGCCCATCGTGTAGTGGACCGCGGGATAGATTCTCATCGGTTGTTTGTAAGGATTCTCACCGGTGATTTGTTCATACATCTGGAAGAGGTTTTCGTAACGGTCGCGGATCTTCGGTTCGCCGAGACGTTTGATCGAGTCCGCGAAATCCAGATAAACGCCTTGTCCGGATTCTCCCACGCCGAGTCCCGCATCGCAGGCTTCTTTCGCCGCGCGGGAAGCGATGTCTCTTGGAGAAAGGTTTCCGTAGCTCGGATATTTTCTTTCGAGGTAATAATCTCTTTCCCCTTCGGGGATGTCCGCCGCGTTGCGTGTATCGCCTTTCTTTTTCGGAACCCAGATTCTTCCGTCGTTTCTAAGAGACTCGGACATCAGAGTCAGTTTGGACTGATGATCTCCGGAAACCGGAATACAAGTCGGGTGAATTTGCGTATAACAAGGATTCGCAAAGAAGGCGCCTTTTTTGTGTGCCTTCCAAGTCGCAGTTACGTTACAACCTTTTGCGTTTGTGGAAAGGAAGAATACGTTTCCGTATCCGCCGGTTCCGAGCACGACCGCGTCGGCCATATGAGTCGAAAGTTTTCCGGTTACGAGATCGCGAACCACGATTCCTTTCGCATGACCGTCGACGACGATCAACTCTACCATCTCGGTTCTTGGATACATCTTCACCGCACCGAGTCCGATCTGACGCGAAAGAGCTGAGTAAGCTCCCAAAAGAAGCTGTTGTCCGGTTTGACCCTTTGCGTAAAAGGTTCTGGAAACCTGAGCGCCTCCGAAAGAACGGTTGGAAAGATGTCCGCCATATTCTCTCGCGAAAGGAACCCCTTGCGCGACACACTGATCGATGATGTTCACCGAAACTTCCGCAAGACGATGCACGTTCGCTTCTCTTGCGCGGAAGTCTCCGCCTTTTACCGTGTCGTAGAACAATCTATGAACGGAATCTCCGTCGTTTTGATAATTCTTCGCCGCGTTGATCCCGCCCTGAGCCGCGATACTGTGCGCCCTGCGAGGGCTGTCTTGAAAGCAGAACGTCTTAACGTTGTAGCCGAGTTCTGCGAGAGTCGCGGAAGCGGAGGCTCCTGCAAGACCGGAACCGACTACGATGATGTTGAATTTTCTTTTGTTGGCCGGGTTGACCAGTTTGATGTCGGCCTTGTGATTGGACCATTTCTGTTCAATCGAGCCGCTTGGAATTTTAGAATCTAAACTCATGAAAGTTTCTCCAAAGAATTACGGGTGAACGTATCCCAGCAAAATCGAAAGCGGGATGGAAGTGTTGCCGATGAAAATGAACAAAGCAAAGAGGATCGCTCCCGTCTTGATCTTACCGCTTAAGGAAGGGGTGCTGAGTCCCAGTGTTTGGAACACGCTCGCCACGCCGTGACTGATATGGGAAGCGAGAAGCACCATCGCGAAGATATAAGAACCTGCAACGATCGGATTTTGAAAACCGAGAATCACCATCGTAAAAACATCGTGTCTTCCCTTCGAATCGGTCATCGCAAAATGATCCGGGTTGGTGACGCCTAACGTGAAATGAAGCAGATGATAAACGAGAAACGAAAATATCAATAGTCCCGTAAGCGCCATGGTTCTGGAAGCAAGCGTCGCCTGTACCGTGTTTTGTTTCGCGTAAGGAACCGGACGGGCTTGTTTGTTTTCGATCGAGAGTTTTATCGCGTAATAAACGTGAATGATAAAGCTGACGATCAGAACGATTCTGGCTACCCAAAGAAGCGGGTAAATATCTCTTAGCCCTTGGCCGTATGCGTTGATTTTTTCTTGTCCTAGGAAGATCTGAAGATTTCCCAACATATGAGCAACCACAAAGCCGAAATAAACGAGTCCGGTAACTGCCACGAGAGTTTTTCTCCCAATGGACGACCGGAGATATCCAGCCTTAAAATCCATTACATTTTCTCCTGTTTGATTGGTGGAAAGAATTCATCGAAAATTTAGCGTGATCAAAAGTGGGTTCCGTTTGGGAACCCGTTACTTTCTAAAATTAGGGTAAAAAAGCGAGCTAGGACGAAAAGCATTTTTATTTCGAACGGAAAAAATTGATCCTTACGTAGAAAGTTATTAAGAACCTTTCTCAATTAGCGTCCATTTTGGGTTCGATGTTTTTCGTTTCCTTTTGTGCGACGCGAAAGAAACTCGGTTCGAAAATCATCGGGACATATCCAACATGAACGCAATCGATCCGTTTCAATCTCTTTATCAAACCTCGTTCTTAGCGGGAGCCTCTTCTCCCGAAGGAACCCGTTCCTTTTTGCGAAGTTCGGCTCTTTCGGAAAAGGACGGGGAGAAGTCGAATTCTTCCGTCCGCGATTTTTCCTTTCGAAAGAGAATCCTTTCCAAAATCGCGTTCGGATCCTATCGAGTCGGTTTGGAAAATCCGGATCATCGCAAGGCTCTCGAACTCGCCTTGAGAACCGGATTCAACGTGATCGATACTTCCTCGAATTACGGTAACGGAGAAAGCGAACGTCTGATCGGAGACGTTCTGCGCGATTTCGCCGCGGGGGAAAAATCGTTTCGGGAAGGCGTGTTTCTCGTCACGAAAGCGGGTTATATCCAGGGAAGAAATCTGCAGATCGTAACCGAACTCGAAAAACGAAACGAGGAATTTCCCGAGATCACGTATTATTCCGAAGGTTGTTATCATTGTATTCACCCCGCGTTTTTGGAGGATCAACTCGAACGTTCCCTCAAACGTCTCGGACTGGAAACCGTGGACGCGTTTCTTCTGCACAACCCGGAATATTTTCTGATGGATCGGGAAAAACACAACGTTCCCCGGGAAAAGGCGACTTTACAATATTATGAAAGAATAAAGAACGCTTTCCGTTTCCTGGAATCCAAAAGGAAGGAGGGGAAAATCCTGTATTACGGAATTTCCTCGAACACGTTCCCCTCCGATCCGGAGGATTACGACGCGACTTCCCTTATCCGCGTCCTGGAGATCGCCAAACAGGTGCAAGACGAACTCGGTTTGTCCGAATCCGGTTTCGCCGCGATTCAGTTTCCGGCCAATCTTTTGGAACGCGGGTTTTTGGAGAGGAAGTTCGACGGAAAAAATCTGGTCGAAATCTCCCGGGAAAACGGTCTGCTCGTTTTGATCAACCGACCCTTAAACGCGATCGCTTCCTCCGGGAATATCCGCAGGCTTTCCTACGATCCGAACGTGGCCCCGGACTCCGTTCTGGAGACGTTACGAGCCGAT
>NZ_NPEF01000151.1 GCF_002811955.1 Leptospira ellisii | reverse complement strand
CCATCATATCCGGCGCCTCTTTGGCTTCGACCGGATTGGAACAAAGGGGATCGAGGATCAGTTATCTCGTTCCGATCCGGTTGAAGGATCCTTCGGTTTCCGGAAAGTATAAGGAGGAGAGTTTCAAAAAGTATATTCAAAAAGACTTAACTCTTTACGATTCGACCGAAACCAACTCCGGATCCAGAAAATTCCTCACGAACACGTTGGATTTTTTCAGTCTTTTGGGTTTGTCCGCGTTTTTTTTGGGGGGAATTTCGATTCTTCTCGCAAGCCGTGCGGGGATCCGCGAAAAATCCGGAACCCTCGCCGTTTTAAAATGTCTCGGAGCCAGTCCGAACACGGTCAGTCTGATCGTTTTAGGGGAGTTGTTTTTCTTTTCTGCGATCGGCTCCGTTTTAGGGGACGTGTTTTTGTTTTCTGCGAGCGGCGCCGTTTTAGGGATTCTCCTGGGCGGATTGTTGTTGGGTTGGATTCCCGATCTCGCGGGGGAGGATATACTTTCGTTTCGACCTTCGATCGGAGCCTCGTCCTTCTTCTGGGGGTTGCTCATCGGCGTTTTGGTTCCGTTTTTTTCCTCCATAGAATCCCTGGTAGAGATCCGCACGTTAAAACCGATTTTGGCCGTAAAAAGCGAATTTCAGGAGGAAACGAACCGCGTCCTTAGATTCAAAATTTCGCAAGTGTTCGCGTATGCGGTTTTATTCGGTCTGTTTTTTCTTTTGGCCTGCTGGGAAACGGAAAGTCCCGTAAAAGGAGCGATCCTTTGTTCGATTCTTCTGGGTCTTCCTTTGATCGTATTTTTCGTATATTCCGGAATTAGAATACTTCTTTCCGGGGTGCGCGATCGGGGAGATCTTTCGCCGTTTCTGCGTTTCGTTTTGGGGAAATTCGACCGGCCGGGAACTACGTTGTCCCTTTCCGTCATCGGTTTGACCAGTTCCCTGTTTATCCTTCTTTTGTCCTTGATCGTCAGCGAAAGTCTCCTGGAATACAGCGGTTCCAAGGATAAGGAAAGAAGGCCGAACGTTTTTGTTTTGGATATCCGCGCCGAACAAAAGGAACATTTCGAGGAAGTGGCGAAGGATTTTGGCGCGGAAAGGACGATCGTTGCCCCCGTGATCGGAGCGAGATTGGCTAAGATCAACGGGGAGCCGGTCAAAAAGGAGGAAACCGATTCTTCCGCATTTCGAAGGGATTGGAGATCCACAGCGAGAACCCGCGAATATTTTCTTTCCTACCGCAACGAACCGTATCCTACGGAAAAGATCGTGGACGGGGATTTTTGGAGAAAAGGGGAAGAGGATCAGATTTCCATAGAGAAGGAATTCTCCACGCATCTGAAAGTGCAACTCGGAGATAGTCTGACGTTTTCGATCGGAGGAGTGGAGGTTACCGGAATTATCCGTAATTTCAGGACCGTCAATTGGTCCGATATGCGACCGAACTTCGTCGTGTTGTTTTCCAAGGGAATTTTGGAAAAGGCCCCGGGTTATTATCTAAGTTCCTTGAGAATCGAATCCGAATCCAAACGGTACGAACTTCAGAAAAGTCTCGTTTCCAAATATCCCAATTTGACGATCATCGATACCGACAAAGCGGTCCGTTCCTTTTTGGGAATTCTGGAAAAAATTTCCTTCACGATTCGATTGATGACCTGGCTGATATTGGGGGCGTCTTTGCTTTTGGTTTTGACGGCTCTTAATTCCAGCAGGAAGGAACGAATCGAAGAGACCACGCTGCTTCGGATCATCGGAGGCACTTCCGGTTTTTTAAAGAAGGTATTTTTGTGGGAAGGGATTCTGCTCGGAACGTTTTCCTATCTTTTGGCGCTGGTTCTCGCTTGGTCGGCGAATGAGCTGATCAGCGCGAACATTCTGGAAATTCAGCCTTCGCATCCTATCCTCGAATACGGAATCGTTTATATGTTTACGATCGCGGCGACGAGCGCGGTTTATTACTTCAACCTTCGGGGCGAATGGAAAAAGCCTCCCGTCAGTTTTATGAAATCGATCTAATTCTTTCCGTTTTCGAAGGTTGATTCCCGTTTTTCTATTCGGAAAAGCGGGAATTTTTTAAAATTCGTTTTAATTTCGACCGTCGGCAGCCGACCCGACTTTTATCCGTTGTATCACGATATCACGAACGCTCGTTCAAAGTTGCGCTTTTTTTCTCAAAAACGGGTTCCTTTGAATACAAAGAGGAACCGATTCGGTATGGATACGATATTTCTAAATTCCGAAGAGAAAATTCAATCTGCGATGACGGAACGAAAAAGTAAGGTCGTCACACTTTTAGTTCCCGAAACGTATTTTTTCAAGTTATCTTCCGATAATCAAAAATATCTTGCAAAGCGTGTTCCTGAACTTTTACGTCGATATGCTAAGTTTATGTCTTCCCGGAGCCGTATCAATGATACGGGGATTACCACCTTATATCAAAAAGATCAGGGAAAATTAAAAAAATTGAATGTAAGGATGAATACCGGGTTTTGGTGTTTGCTCGGGGCGATTGCGAATGCGCACGGCGTTTCCAGATGTTTACTTTTTAATTTTTTGTTATTTTTGGATGAGGCCGGGGTTGGGGATTCTGTCGACGAGAATTTGAATGAAGGAGTTCCTACCTTTCACGAGGTTTACAGTTATATCTGGCAACTCGATCTGATTCACAACACAGTTTCTCGATTTTTACGATTTTCTCCGAACCCGATTCATCCGCACTATGTGCATGTTCGATTCCCTTGGATCATAAAGGAAAGCGAAAGTTAAATCTGTGCCGCCAGTCGAAAGGAAAGGCATAAGAGATTGATAGGAGAGAATGGCAATCGATCCGACGCGCTCGATCGATTCTCCGTTGAGCAGCAAATGTTATGAGATCAAACGTCTAAAATGAGAATCGGAGTTTCCCGATCAAAATTATTTTCCGGAAGAAACCTGAATGGATGCGAAGGAATCGGTGCGATCGAAATTCGATTTCGCGGAACAGACTTTGTAATTGGAGGCCGAAGGGCAAGACGCGGTTCCGCCGACCTTACAACCGCGGTCCTGACATTTTTTTCTATTGTCGAAGGAATCCGATCCGACGTATCGGCAATAATCCCTGCAGGAATCCGTGGAGCCGGTCGTGCAGATATAACATCCGTCCGCAGAGATGGTCCGAGAGGATGCGAATAAAAACAAAAAACAAAACGATACGAACGCAATTTGGATCTTTTTCATCGTTATTTCCCGGATCACGATCTTATAATCGCGAACTTCCCTGTAAAGGTTAAATTCGAAAAACGTAAGCCGCGATCGGTTAATTCAACATCGGATCCTTGGTATGCTCGACGAAGTAACGATAGATTCCGCCTTTGCTCCGAAGCGCTTCCTGCCAAGTGGTTTCCGGATCCTGATTTAGGACGAAGTCTTTGGACGCTTCGTGAACCACCCAGGATTTGCGGCTCATTTCGGCTTCGAGTTGTCCCGCGCCCCAACCGGAATATCCCTGATAAACATGAAATTTGGAAGCGGATTCCATCAGTTCCAAAAGGGTATCGAAACTTCTCGCGAGAAACAAACCGGGAATCACTTCGATTCCGGGCTGCGTCATGTTCGCGTTTTCGTGAAGAACGGAAATGAAAGTTGGATCGACGGGGCCGCCGGAATAGATCGGAAAATTTTTGCTTAAATGATCCGGAACTCCCTGAATCACGTCTCCGATAAACGCCTCCTGGCGTTTATTCAGAACCAGGCCGAACGCGCCTTGTTTGTCGTGTTCGACCATAAGAATCACCGTCTGATTAAAATAATCCATGACGATGGAAGAGTTGGAGATCAGTATTTTTCCGTTGTAACTTTCTTCCATAACTTCGGTTCCAGTTTAGACCGCTTTACTTCTTAGAAGTTCCGTGGATTTCGGAAAGAATTTTATACGCGATCTCCAAAGTGGAAACGTCGGAGTTTCTGTGGACGATCGGTTCGGAATCTTTGCGAATACAACGGATGAAGTGTTCGTGTTCTTGTTTCAAAGGATTGTCCTTGTGCACGAAAATCTTTTCGACGATGGATTCCTGACGGTATTTGATCTCTTCGGATAACAAAAGGATGTCCGAAGTCGCCTGTCTGTGAAGTTCGATTTCCTGATCCGTAAAATCCAACATGATATAAACGTCTTTTTGCGTGATGTTTAGGGTACGAATCTTCGCCTGAGTCGCACGGGATGCGGTGATGCTCGCAAGACATCCGTTTTCGAATTCCAGTAATACGTTCGCGATATCTTCGTGGTTGGATTGAACCCTGGTTCCGGATGCGGAAAGTTTTTTTACGGGAGAATTCACCAGGTTGAGAACGATGTCTATGTCGTGGATCATCATATCCAGAACAACGCCTACGTCCTTGATCCTAGGATTGTAAGGAGCCAATCTTCTGGATTCGATCAGAAGCGGATCCTTTACGATTTTTCCCAATTCGAGAACCGCGCCGTTGAAACGTTCCACGTGTCCGACGAGCAAGACCAGGTTTTTGTCCGCGGCGATTTTGACGAGATCTTTGGCCTGTTCCACGGTTTCGGCGATCGGTTTTTCCACTAAAACATGTTTGCCGGCTTCGAGAGCTTTTTTGCCGATTTCGTGGTGCAGAAAGGTCGGAACGGCGATAATAAGACCGTCCACTTTCGAGATCAATTCGTCGATCGATGCGAATGCGGAGGTTTTGTGTTTTTCGGCCATCTGTTTGGCCCTTTCCGTATCCGCGTCGTAAATTCCGACCAGCGTCGCGTCGTTGAGCGTTTTCGCGACGTTCACGTGGTATTGGCCCATGTGTCCGGTTCCGATTACTCCGAGTTTTACTCTTTCTGTCATTTGATTTCCTTTGGTTTTCGGAATCTTCCTCCGAGGGGAGGAGTCCATTCTAGTTTTATAATAAACGAATGTATCGCGCCCGCGTAGCGGGCGCGATACCAGATCATCGTCTTTATTTCGTGAAAATTTTTCCCTTGGAACCGGGGATATTCTCTCCGGATTCGCGGGCGAATTCTTCGATCAATTCCTTCTGTCTTCGGTTGATCTTTTTCGGAATTTCGATCTTTACGACCACGTGTTGATCGCCTTTTCCGTACGCGCCGAGATACGGCATTCCGTGGCCCTTGAGACGAAATACTTGTCCTGATTCGGTCCCTTCCGGGATCTTCATCTTCGCCTTTTTGCCGTCGATCGTAGGAACTTCTATTTCCGCTCCGAGAATGGCCTGAACCAGGCTGATCTTCCGCATTAAGATCAGATCGTTGCCTTGACGTTCGAATAATTCGTGCTTTTTTACGTGTGTTACCACGTACAAATCCCCGTGAGGACCGCCGCTGGGTCCGGCTTCGCCTTCTCCCGTGACTTTCAACCGTGAGCCGGTCTCGATCCCGGGGGGGATTTTGATGTTGATCGTTCTGCGTTTTTCCTGCAGCCCTTGTCCACTACAAGCTTTGCATGGATTGGAGATCGTGGTTCCTTTTCCCCTGCATGTGGGGCAGGTCGTAGCCACGGAAAAGAAACCCTGCGTTCTTCTGATCTGACCGGCTCCTCCGCAATCGGGACAGGTCGTGGGAGAACTTCCCTTTGCGGCTCCGGAGCCGTTACAATCTCCGCAGGTTTCGAGCCGAGGAATTTCGATTTTGTATTCCCGTCCCATCGCGGCGTCTTCGAGGGAAACCTCCAAGTTGTAGCGAAGATCGGAACCTCTTTGCGGTCCCGATCTTCTTCCGCCACCGAAACGGCCGCCGCCTCCGCCGCCGAAGAAATCACCGAAGATATCCCCGAAGTCTCCGAAAATATCGGAGAAATCCGTGTAAGCTCCTTGGCCGTATCCTCCCGCACCCGCGCCGACTCCCGCCTTGCCGAATTGATCGTAGGCTTGTCTTTTTTTCGCGTCGCGCAGAACCTCGTACGCTTCCGTAGCTTCCTTAAATTTTTCTTCGGCTTCCTTATCACCCTTATTCTTATCGGGATGATATTTGATCGCTAATTTACGATACGCGGATTTGATTTCCTCGTCGCTAGCGCTCTTGGAAACTCCAAGAATATCGTAGTAACTTCTATCGCTCATCGGTTTTTACTTTTTCTCATCATCCACTACGGTATAATCCGCGTCGACGACCTTTTCCCCGTTGTTTGCCGAATTGTCCTCCGCACCGGCGCCTTGTCCGGGACCGCCCGCGCCTTGATCCGCACCCGGCGCTCCGCCTTGGGAATAGATCTTAGTCGCGATGTCGGAAGCGATTTTGGAAATGGAAGCCTTTGCGGATTCGATTCTCGCCTTATCGTTGCTTTCGATCGCTTCGCGTGCGCGTTTGATTTCGTCGGTTGCGAGTTGTTTTTCGCCGGCTCCGATTTTATCTCCCGCTTCGTTCACGGTTTTTTCGAGAGAATAGGCGAGAGTATCCAGCTCGTTCTTCGCTTCGATCACTTCCCTCTGCGCCTTATCCGCCGCCGCGTGCGCTTCCGCGTCTTTGACCATCTTTTGGATTTCGTCTTCGGACAATCCGGAAGAGGATTCGATGCGGATCTTTTGTTCCTTACCGGTTCCAAGATCCTTCGCGGACACGTGTACGATTCCGTTCGCGTCGATATCGAAGGTAACTTCGATCTGAGGAACCCCTCTCGGTGCGGGCGGAATTCCGATCAGATCGAAACGTCCGAGCGTTCTATTTGCGGAAGCCATTTCCCGTTCTCCTTGAAGAACATGGATCGACACCGCGGATTGATTGTCCGCCGCCGTGGAGAACACCTGCGATTTCTTGGTGGGAATCGTCGTGTTTCTTTCGATCAACTTGGTCATCACTCCGCCGAGGGTTTCGATTCCCAATGAAAGCGGGGTTACGTCCAACAGAAGAACGTCGGAAACTTCTCCCGCCAACACACCACCTTGGATCGCGGCGCCTACCGCCACCACTTCGTCCGGGTTTACGGATTTGTTCGGCTCTTTTCCGAAGATCTGTTTTACAAGTTCCTGCACTGCGGGAATCCGAATCGATCCTCCCACCAGAATCACTTCGTCGATTTCGGAAGCCTTGAGGCCCGCGTCGCGAAGCGCATTTTCGCAAGGGATGCGGGTGCGATCCACGAGATTTTTAGTCAGTTGGTCGAACTTCGCTCTGGAAAGGGTCATGTCCAAATGTTTCGGACCGGACGCATCCGCCGTGATGAACGGAAGGTTGATCTGCGTGGACATCGTTCCGGAAAGTTCGATCTTCGCCTTTTCGGCGGCTTCTTTCAGACGTTGTACGGTGTTCTTATCCGCGGAGATGTCGATTCCGGTTTGGTTTTTGAATTCGGAAATCATCCATTCCATGATCGCCATGTCGAAGTCGTCTCCTCCGAGATGCGTATCGCCGTTGGTGGACTTCACTTCGAACACTCCGTCCGCGAGTTCGAGGATCGATATGTCGAACGTTCCTCCTCCGAGGTCGTATACGGCGATTTTCGAATTTACGTTTTTCTTATCGAATCCGTATGCGAGTGCGGCCGCGGTGGGTTCGTTGATGATCCGTTCCACTTCGAGACCGGCGATCCTTCCGGCGTCCTTGGTCGCTTGACGCTGTTCGTCGTTGAAGTATGCAGGAACCGTAATGACGGCCTTGGTCACTTTCTGACCGAGGTAATCCTCCGCGGTTTGTTTCATCTTCATCAATACACGCGCGGAAATTTCCTGGGGAGTGAATTCCCCCGCCGAGGTTTCGAATTTCACACCTTCGTTTCCGGAACGGACCACTTTATACGAAACGTGTTTCATTTCGGATTCGCATTCGCTGAGCCTTCTTCCGATAAAACGTTTCGCGGAACGGATCGTGTTTACCGCATTGGTGATCGCCTGGTTTTTGGCGAATTGACCGACTAACGTCTCCCCTTTTGCGGTAAAAGCCACGATGGAAGGGGTGGTTCTGGCTCCTTCCGAGTTTTGAATGACGACCGGGTCCCCGCCTTCCATGACGGAAACGACCGAGTTGGTGGTTCCTAAGTCGATTCCTATAATCTTTTCTTTGGACATGTTGTTCTCCTTTATACTTCCCTGAGATTCCTAATGATTGCTTACGCTTTGGGTTTTCCGATCCGGACTCTTGCGGGCCGCAACGGAAACTTATCCTCGTTTTCCTTGTAATAATAACCCGGCTGATAGACTTCGATCACGGTTTCCTCCGAGTATTGATCCCCTTCCTCGGAAGAAAGGGCCTCCATGGACATAGGATCGAAGGCTTCTCCCTTCGGGTCGAATCGAAATACATTCGATTTTTCTAATACTGAGTAGAATTCCTTGAGGATCATTCCTACTCCGTCGACGAACGGTTTCACCTCTTCGGTCGCCGGGCTGCTTGCGCCCACGCGTTCGAGGTTGTCGATCGGATTCAGAAATCCCGAGATGAGGGATTTCACCGCTTCCTTGCGGACCGACGCGAATTCCTGCGCGGATCTGCGTTTGAAGTTCTGAAACTCCGCGCGTTCCCTCGCCCAGGAATCCTTGAGGGTTTCGATTTCCTTTTTGGCCGCTCCGAGTTCGTCGGGTTGCGAAGACGTTTCCTGAGCGGGCGTTTCCGTTTGCGGTTCTGTGGTTTGTGCGGTTTCTTCCGGATTCATTGCTTCTGTATTCATTTCCTCTGTTGCTGTTCGAGAATTTTTCCCGTCGGTCTTTTCTTCCTTCGAAGTTCTTCGCTCCGATTCGGCGATTCGGCCGTACAGTCTCTCCTTTTATTTACTGATGCGTGTCACCATCTCCGATACGAGTTTCGAAGTGAAGTCGACCAAAGGCAGCGCCCTGTTGTAGTCCATCCTCTGGGGGCCGATGATGCCTAACGCGCCGATTTTCTTTTCGCCCATCTTATAGTTGGATGTGATAATCGAAACCCCCGACATAAACTGATCTCCGTCCTTTCCGATGATGGTATAAACTCCGTCCTGATCGATGTAATCGGAAAAGAAACCGCGTAAAAATCCCTGATCGTCCAAAAGGGATAGAACTTGCGAAAGTTGCTCCTCTTCGTCCCTGAAGTTGGAATAGAGATTCTTGAATCCGTCGATGTACAACGACACTTCCGAATTGTCCGGGGTCATCGCCGACGAGATCAGAGGGGCGATTCTCGTAAATTCCTCCGGTCCGTCCCTACGGACGCTCAGTTTCGGGATGACTACATTCTGAATTTCATATATATCGTATCCCTTTAGATTCTCGTTGAGATACTTCGAGATCTGATACAGGGATTCCTGCGAGTAATTCCGATCCAGAAATATATTTCTGTGCAGGACGGTTCCCGATCTCATCACGAGAATCATCAGAATCTCGTCGCCGTGCACGTGGATCAATTCCACGTGTTTGAGAGTGTCCAGGTTTCTCGCCGGACCGATCACGATTCCCGCGGCGTTCGAAAGGGAAGAAAGGACCGACGCGGTCGCTTTGAGGATCTGATCCAGTTTGAACTGCATCTTCAGATATTCTTCCTGGATCCTCTGTTTTTCTTTGATCGTAAGTTCATAAAGGATCACAAGGGAATCCACGTAGAACCGATATCCGCGTTCCGTGGGAATTCTTCCACCCGAGGTATGTCGGGAAGCCAGATAGCCGTAGTCTTCCAAATCCTTAAGCACGGCCCGGATCGAAGCCGGTGACAAACCTATGTCGTGTTTATCAAAGAGGGTTTTCGAACCTACGGGCCGATTTTCCTGAATAAACTCGTCCACAAGGGCTTTCAGAATTCGTTTGTGACGTTCTGTGAGATCCATCTTTCTTC
>NZ_NPEF01000150.1 GCF_002811955.1 Leptospira ellisii | reverse complement strand
TACCGATGAGCGAGCGTATCGTAGAACCGCCGAGCGCAAACGGGTCGACATACTTTGCGGATCGTAGGTCCTTTCGTTTCCCGCTTTTTTTAAAGGATGGTTTTGAGCGCGGAAGTCAGACGTTCGAAATGAAGCGATTCGTCCAGTTTACTTCCGTTTTCCAGACGCAGCAAAAACGTATCCCTCACCCCGCCCGAATTGGTGATCGCCTTAAAGGAAAGGATATCGATTCCGTATAAGAACAGAAGTTGTGAAACCTCGAAAATGATCCCCGGTCGATCCTTCATTCTCAGATCCATAACGGTGCAATCGCTTCCCTGGGAATTGAACAAAAACAGTTCTATCGGATACCGTTCCTTGTTCTTTAGATATTCCGCCTTTTCCGGAAACTTCTCCAAATAACTGAGAACGGAAACTCCCTGAAAGAACATTTCCTTAAGATCGGAATGGATCGTTTGCAGCATTTCGTCCGTCATCGGAAGTTTATCCACGTGCTGAATCACGAAGATGTCGCTGATGTATCCGTCCTGGGAAGTTTCCGCCACGGCCTCTTCGATGGTCCATCCGTGCACGAACAAAGCCGCAGTCACCCTGTAGATGATTCCGATTTCGTTGTTGGAAATGTTCACCTTGAGGGCGTAAGAATCGTCTCTGGGAATACAGGAGATATGAATGGAGGACTCTGTGGACGTTTGAATCATAACGGTACCCTCGAAAGCATTGTGTCTATTTCTAAAGCAAAATTCCCGAAACGCACGATCCCCCCGCGCTTAAGGAAACGGGGTGATCTTTTGCGGAGGTCGTTTTCAAATTCGGCGCGGGAATCGTTTTGTTCGTCAAAGAAGGCGGATTCCGAGCTTCGATCCGAAAAGGTCCGGGATCTAGGAGGAAATAGAAAACCGTTTTTCGCATTCCCCGAAGGAAAGGAATGCAAAAAACGTGCCGCAACGGATCACAGGGCGAACTTAAGTCCTACGTTTGCGGAATAGAATTTTTCGGAAACCAGACCTTCCAGCAAAATCTTAAAGGTGAACAGATTGATCTCCACACCGCCGATCGCGTAGTTTACGCTGTCCTTCGCCCTCGCTTCTCCTCCGGTACGGATCGAAAGCGTTCCCGTGGAAGTGTTGGAATATCCTTTCAGAAAATCATACGGAAGTCCTGCGGCTGCCGCGTCCAACGTCAAAGCGAACGGACCGGAAACCAGAAGGTTGAGCTGAGAACTGCCCGTATTTTGGCTGATTCCACCTCCCACAAAAATCGTAAATAGATAAAACAAACGAACTCCGGTACGGATATCGATGGGAAGGGATTCGGAACGTGCCCGATAGTCCATCGTGAAATCCGCGTCCCAACGTCCCGCGGCGGGTCCGAAAGAGACCTTCGGGAATTGATTCGGGGTATAACCCAAAGAAAAGTCTTCGGTCTTTCTATGAAATCCGATTCCGAGACTCAAGCCCGTAAAACCGAAAAGATCCAGACGAGTATAACGTTCGCGGAGAAGTTGAAAACGGACCGTGGCTCCGAAGGAATTGAATTT
The DNA here is from genome assembly GCF_002811955.1 of Leptospira ellisii. Taxonomy (GTDB): domain Bacteria; phylum Spirochaetota; class Leptospiria; order Leptospirales; family Leptospiraceae; genus Leptospira; species Leptospira ellisii. Next base: position 8,219 of record NZ_NPEF01000150.1, on the reverse strand, counting down.
ACTCGAAAACCGGAAATCCTCCGCGGCTTGATCGGCTACGGAACGCAGATCCCCTTGTCCCAGTCCGCCTTGAAATCCGTGAACGTAAAAACTGATCCTGTGTAGGAAAGAACGTTTTTCATCCTCCTGATCGGAAGGCCCCTGCAGCAAAAGCCAACCTAGATTTACGGCCGCCATCAGATTCGGACTAATGGAAACCCCTCCGTTGGGAAGATTAGGAAGATTGATCCCGGCATACTGGATCTGGATGTCGTCGTTTTTGATGCCGGCCGCGCCTATACCGCCGCCGATCTGGAAACGGTTGACCGTTCCCGGCCCCATCATCGTGGAATTGATGTTGCTCAAAACCGCGGAATCGGTCATCGATTTGACGACCTCGTTGAGATACTTCGTGCGGACCTCGTTTTCCAATCCGCCGAATTGGGAGTAGATGCTGTTCGGTATGATCGAACAGGCCTGTCCCGTACAGGTGACCTGTGAAAAAAGCGAACCAGCCGGAACCAGTCCGACGAAGGATACGATAAAAATGGGAAATATTTTTCCCATCAGAAAGCTGCGGCAGGTAGTCATGCTTATCCCGTTTCATTAGACGGGAACGTTTGGAAATTTATTTCAGAGTCCGAGGCTTCTGCCTATGATCTCCTTCATGATCTCCGTCGTTCCCGCGTATATTGTCTGGATTCTCGCGTCCAGATACGCTCTGGCGATCGGATACTCCATCATATAACCATAACCTCCGAAGAACTGCAAACATTCATCCGTGTGACGTTTTTGCATCTCCGTAGAATACCACTTCACCATCGAGGCTTGCGCGGTATCCGATTTTCCGGCCATCGTATCCAGAGTAACCTTATCGGCGAAAGTACGACACATTTCAAGTTCGGTGGCCATTTCCGCCATCTTAAATTTGATGTGCTGGAATGAACCGATCTTTTTTCCGAATGCCTGTCTTTCCTTGATGTATTGAAGGGTCATTTTCTGAACGAGGGCGGTAGCCTCCACGGCCGCCAGTCCGAGGACCAAACGTTCCGTAGCCAACTTCTGCATCAAATATCGAAAACCCTGTCCTTGTTTGCCGATCAGGTTTTCCTTCGGAACGATCACGTCGTTGTAGTAAAGTTCCGAGGTATCCTGCGCCTTCAAACCCAGCTTTTCGAGTCTTCTTCCCCTTTCAAAACCCTTCATCCCCTCCTCCACCATGAGAAGGGACATCGTGCCATTATCATGTTTAACAGCCGTAATCACTAAATTTGCCAATTGTCCGTTGGAAATGAAGGTTTTTTGTCCGTTGACCACGTAGTGATCGCTCTTTTCCACCGCGGTCGTCCGAATCCCCTTGAGGTCGGAACCGGCACCCGGTTCGGTCATCGCAATCGCAAGAATGCTGTCTCCGGTCGCACATCCGGGTAACCAGCGTTTTTTTTGCGCGTCGTCTGCATAGGAGGATATGTAGGGCGCGATCACGTCGTTGTGCAGGGAGATGAAAAATCCGCTATTGCCGACTTTCGAGGATTCCTCTATTATAATTACGTTATATAGAAAATCGGCGTCGGATCCGCCGTATTCGGACGGAATATTCGGACAAAGAAGACCGCTTGCCCCCGCCTTTTTCCAAACCTCTTTGGGAACGATCCCTACTTTTTCCCAGGATTCGTGATGCGGAGCTACTTCCGTCTCGAAAAATTTTTTAGCCATTCCGCGGAAGGCTTCGTGTTCTTCCGTGAATTGAAGGACTCTTTCCATTCTAACTCTCCCTGCGTCTACGAATAGACCGTATTCATTCTCATGTAAACGCCGGGATTCTTCTTCACGTAATCGATCAGATCATTCTGCTGAATGGAATATAACTCCGTATCCACTTCGGCACGGAACGTATAATTCGACACAAAGTTTTTGGAGATGTTGTAGATCTCTCCAACGAAGTCCCCGTCGGTAAGTTCGGCCAACAAGTTGCCGTTCTGATAAACGTTTACTTTTCCATTTCGAATGATATACGCGTCACCGTAAAATTCTTTTTCTTTCACAAGTATTGAACCGGCGTTCACTTTATGAAGCGTCATGATCAATTCAAGTTGTGTGATCTGATGACTGGTCAATCCGCGGAAGTGTCTGGATTCCGCGAGAGCCTTCCAGGAATTGGAATCCCTGATTTCGTTGAGTCTCGTCAGGTTGGATTTGAGATCCGAGTTTCGTATGAATTGCAGGAATTTATTCTTTTCGATCGTAAGAGCGAGCACGTCCGTTTCCGCATATACATCCGCGGCGCGGGGAAGATCCAAAACGAGCGACGCTTCTCCGAAGTATTCGTAGGTTCCGTAACGTTTGACCGGTCCGCCCGCGGAACCGTCCTGATTGAGTCCTTCGAACTTCACGTTCCCGGACGCGATGATGTAAAACTTATCTCCGGGAGTTCCCTTTCGTATGATCTGATCTCCTCGTTTGTACCGCTCCTCGTTGACGATCAGAAGAAACTCCTTCGCCTTTTCGATCGGAAACCCGTGAAAGATATCGATCTGAGTCATTACGTCCAAAAGGTTGTAGGCTTCGATGTGTTTCGGAGGCGTGATTTCGGGATAAAGGGTGTTTTCGATTCCGAATCGCGCCAGTTTGAGTTTGGTTCCGGAAGGCATATCCTTCCTCGCGATATGATACACCGTGATTTTTTCCTGAATCTCCTCCGGCAGGGAAGCCAGATAACTCACCCTGGTATGCAGAGGAGGAATTCCCGCCTCGTGATAGATGATCCTGCGTTCCCAGGGAAATTCCTTAAAGAACTTCCATCTGGATTCGGGAAGAATCCCGGCGGCGTACATCTTATCGTGGATTTCCGGCTCGTTGAGATGATCGGAAGTGTAGATAAAGGATTGATCCTGAAAGAAAAATTCGAAGCCCACCGAGGGAATCGAATGAAGCGCATAATGAAAGTTGAATTCCCCTCCGTTGATCATCGTCGCCTTTCCGATGATGATCGGCTGAAAGTGGAACAATTCCTGCAGTTCCTTCTTGGGAATTTTCGTAAGGGCCGAATACTTACGTAGAAAACTTTCCATCACCGTTTCCGTCGCGTGGATCGTGATCTTATTCTCTTCGAGAATTTTTTGAAAGGTTCCTGCGTCGTGATCGGCGTGACAGTGCGTTAAAATGACGTGGTTGATGAGTTTCGGATTTACGTTCGACTGACGCAGCCATTCCGTGGAGTTGACCGGCGGATCCACCATGATTCCCTGATGATTGAGCCAGATGATAAAACCGGAGGTGTTGTCCTCCGGATCGAAACCGTGGGAAGGCCCGAGACAGGTGATTCCTATGATCGGAGCCTGAAACGGTTCGGTCGGTCTTTCCCCGATATCGTATTTGATGTTGAATCCGACTTCTCCGGGAACCTCGATCTTGCGATCCCCGTCCTCGATGAGAAAATCCCCTGACTCGAGTTTGAGTATGATTACGTTTCCGTAATGTACTTTATTTTCACCGTCGAAAACCTTGAAGTCCACCACGTCGTCGAGCGCCTTGTATCCGCGGAAGTAGGCCATTTCGGCCTTCATATCCGGAAAACCGAAGGATTCCTCTCCGTTCAAAAATTCGCTTTTTAAACTGATGTCCTCCGGACCCATGAGCGATTCCTTGAGAACCGTAATCAGCTGAACCCGTTGTTCTTCGGTACAAACGATGAACGTTTTTTTTTGGCGTAAAAAGAAATTATAATAAATGGGGAATTCCAGCTCCGCAGTGCTGATTCCCTTTTCGACATGAAAGAATTTATTGGGGAGAATAAAGACCAACGGGGTCTTTTTTTCGAACCCCATCGTGTCTTTGATCGTTTCCGGCGGAGAGCCGATCTGAAGATATCCTTCGGAGGTATCGATCAGATACCCTCCTCTCGGCAATTCCGTGTAACCTTTGTATGTTTCTTTCAGCATAAATGGAAGAAAAAAGAATTATTTGTGTCTTTCGATAAAATTCTTAATTTGCGCTTTCGGAAGAGCTCCGATCACTTTATCCACGAGTTGTCCGTCTTTGTAAAGAAGAAGAGTCGGAATCGACGAAATTCCAAGGCTCTGAGCCGTGTCCTGATTGTCGTCCACGTTCAGTTTTTTGATCTTAACGGTCCCCGCCATCTCTCCGGAAAGTTCTTCCAGAACCGGTCCTACCATTCTACAAGGCCCGCACCATTCCGCCCAACAATCGATGAGAACCAATCCTCCGGATGTCTCACTCTTAAAATTTGAATCGTTGACTTCTGCCAATGCCATCTTTGATTCAGTCTCCTTTTTTCCTATAATATATATCAGACTCGTTCGGTCTATTTTTTCTTTTTCTTTTTCTCTTTATCCGCTTCTAAGGATTCGACTTTCTCTTTGAGGGATTCGATCAACGTTTTTGTTTTTTCCAGATCGTCCGTTTCTCCCGTAGTCTGCAGAATCTTGCGGTTCACCTCGAGCATCGCGATGGATTTTTTCAAATCCCCCGCGTCCTGGGTGGAAAGATCGAACTTAGCCCGATATTCGGAGGCGGCGTAGTTGCACAGTTCAAGGACCAAATTAAAGTGTTCCTGTCGTATGTAATAGTTCGGGTTTTCCAGATCCCTTTCTTTTTCAAAGGCGCGAAAGTCGAATAAATTCTTACAAAGGACCGCGATCTTAAAATGGATTTCCGGAAAACTCCACTTCCATTTGCTGTTGGTTCCGAACGCCTCGATGGTTTTGCTAGTTACTTGACGAATGGCTTTTACGAAATTCAATCTCTGCACGGGAGTAAATTCCGGGATTTTGGCGAGTAAATCCTTATTTTCAGCCAAGCTCCCCTCGAAATCGACTCCCACGATCTTTTCCATAACGGAGATCGCGTTGTAAATTTCTTTCCGCCCCGTATTTAAGTAAGTGTCGCTTTTGATGTCTAAAATCGCGACACTCAAATCGTTGACCAAAAGACAAGTATTGATCGTTTTGATTGCGTTTACGGAAAGCGCGATTTGGTAGTAGGGTTCTATACGCGGATCCTTTCGCAGCTGGGATTTGAATAGGTTGCTTTCCTTTTTCAGATCATCCAAAAATACTTTGAAGTCCGTCAGTTTTTCCGCGAATTCCTGTTTTTGTTCTTTGGTGATTGCCATACTCTACGCCTAACCCAACTTCCCGATCTGATATAGTAAAAGTATCGGCCACTTCCAAAGTTCAAAAGAATACAACATATCGGAAACCGATGTTTTTCAAAGAATTTTAGGGAGCTCGTCCGGAAACAAACGCTTAGGCTTGTGCGTCCAACATTCTCCCGGTGGAAACGCTCGGATCGGGAGGATTCGCAGTTACGATTCCTTCTATTTTTTCGGAGGTTCCTGCGTCCGGAGTTTGGATTCCGGGGGAGTTACGGACCGAAGCCGTATCGTCCGCTGAAAAACCGAAATTCGGCGAAAGGGAAGAAATTTCCATAAAATCCGTTGTAGATCCGATTTTAAAAAAAAAACCGTTTTCCGAACCCGCGCCCCTCGCCTGCGGTTCCGAATTCTCCCATCCGGTTCGGGACTCCTCGACCTCACTTACTATTTGACAGATAAAAGCGAGGGGAAAGTCTAACTATGGGCGGAGTTTCCTTTCTTAACAAAACGATTCAGATCGTGTTAAAAACCGAACTTCAAAAATCCGCTTGAGGTATCACTATGATCGCACCATTGGCAGTTTTCGGGTCGCTTGGATGGACTGAAATCCTACTCATTCTGTTTATCGCTCTCCTGCTTTTCGGAGGCAAACGATTGCCGTCTTTGGCGAAGGACTTGGGCGACGGAATCCGTCAATTCCGGAGATCTCTTACGGGTGAATCCGAAGATTCCTCCCAGCAACTCGGCCAAAACCAATCGATTTCCAAAGAGGAAGATTCCACGGCCAAGGTTTCCAAATCTAAAAAGTCCAAATCAGCCTGACCATCCGCGGAATGGCCGGAACCAAAAAATCCAAAACGAATTCCCTTCCCAAACCGGAACGATCTCCGGAATCCGTTACCGTCGATCGGGAAAAATACATGACCTTGGGAGATCATCTGGAGGAACTCCGGATGGTTCTCATCCGTTCCCTTCTTGTGATCTCGGTCATCATGGGAATCTCCCTTTTTTACGGAGAGGAAATCCATAAGATTCTCGCCCAACCGTACAAAAACGTGTTAGGCGCACAAGCCTCGTTTTACCAGATCAAACTGATGGCGCCCTTTATGATTTATCTAAAGAGCTCCTTTATGATTTCCATTCTCTTGGGTCTACCCTTCGTCCTTTTTTTCCTTTGGGGGTTCGTTTCTCCCGCGCTCGACGCGAGGACGGATCGTTACGGAAAATTCCTGATCCTTTTCAGCACGGGTCTTTTTTGGTTCGGAGTTTGGCTTTGTTGGACGGAAGCGTTCGAAAATCTTCTGCGGATTTTTCTGATCAACTTCCGCCCGCCCGATATCGAAGCCAGACTTCCCATCGACGAATACTACGAAATTTTTTTTAACATTCATTTGATTTTCGGTTTATCTTTTCAGCTTCCCGTTGTACTCATTCTCCTTGGCAGTTTGGGAATCGTACGGGCCTCGTTTCTTCTTTCCAAATGGAGGGAAGCGATCGTCGTTCTTGCGATCGCGTCGGCGGTTCTTTCTCCCGGACCCGATTTGATTTCCATGTTGTTCCTGTTCGTTCCGCTGACGATCCTATTCGCGGTTTCGATCGTGTTGATGAAACTTTTAGAGAGAGAATAAATTGCTCGCACGGCTTCCCTCCAAACTCAAACTTCCGATCGCGGTATTCGTCCTGAGTTTCCTGTTTTTTCTGCTTTATACCGTGTTGGACGACATCATCCTCAAATCCCCCATGGGACAAAATAAGGCCGTCTCCCTTTCCATTCGTCTTGCCCTTTCGGTTTCGTTTTCGCTTCTGCTTTCCTCTCTGGTTTTTTATTCCGTAAAGCTGATCTACGCTTCCATGCGGGGACTCGTCACACTGGTCCAGGATTGGGGCAGCGACGTTTACGAGGAGACCCCCGTGGCGGAACGGGACGACGAAATCGGAGAATTGGTCCGAGCGTTTCGGATCAAATTCTTCCAACAAAAGGAACTGGAAGGAAACGATTCCCAGGAAGTTTCGGAGGCGCGTTACCGCGAACTTTCAGACGGAATACAAAGGTCCTTCTATCGGATCCAACTTCCCAAAATCCGCAACGTGGACATTTCCCTTTTTCCGAGAATGAGCAGCGAGTCTAACTGCGATTATGTGAACGTGATTCCCACGGGAGACGGTTGCGCGGGGGTCCTCGCGGGTTTTTCTTCTCCGGGAATTTTGGAGTCCGCGTTTAAGGCCAGGTTGGAAGGGATCTTTTCGTTGGCTGCGGAGACGCCGAGCGTACGAGGAGAGGAACTCATATTCAAAATCGGTAAAACGCTTTCCAAAATGCCCGTCCCTTTTCTCAACCTTTCCCTATTCTATCTGGAGACGCGGACCGGAGAATTAGGTTATGTGTGCTTCCAGGAACTGTCTCCGTTTCTTTTCCGCAACGACGAGGTCATCGTTCTGGAAAAAAAATCGAAGGCGAAATTCTTCGATTACAAACCCGGAGAACTGAACCTTCAAAAGACGACGCTCCGTTTGGGGGAAATCCTGCTTTTAACCTCCGATCGTACGTTTTCCGCGATCGGCATTCCTTCCGGGGAATTCGTCAAACAATTCCAAAACGCGCTCAACGGTAAAAAATATCCGAACTCGAGGGACGTGATCCTGGTTTCGGTGACTTTGTATCCGATCGCAAAGGCCAACGGAATTCACCCTTTGAATTTCTGGATGACGGCGCTCGTATCCTTCGAATTGGGATATCTGACTCCTCCGGTCGCCCTCAATCATCTTTTGACCAAACACGTGGTCCGGGAATATCTGGAAAAGGATCCGCAGATTCGTCACGAAACGTTTTTCGCGAGATACGAGCGGGTCGTTGTTCCGATCATAGTCCTTTTTTTGACGCTGCTTCTTACCGCGTTCGGACCGATTTTGTATCTGAGCTGGAATTCCTAAAGAATTCGTTTTTGAGAATATTCAAAAAAGAGAATTTAATATTTACGTCCGACGGCCAGCAAAGCGCTGGTATCGAGGACGTTTTTTCCGTATCTGCGTTCTATAACCCGTCCGCAATCCAGGATCACGTCCCTCGAGTTCGGATATTTTTTACCGTTGAGCGCGTTTTGGAATTGTTTGACGAATTCCCCGG
>NZ_NPEF01000015.1:602-30096 GCF_002811955.1 Leptospira ellisii | reverse complement strand
CCTTACCGACATCGCCGACCACACGTTCGTGATCGGAATCGTATCCTCTGTGAGTCGCCAAGTCGAACGCGACGGAAAGACCTTTTTGTCCCGCGGCTAAGTTTCTACGATAGAATGCGTTGGATTCTTCCGCAGTGGAAAAACCCGCGTATTGACGAATGGTCCAAGGTTGTTGGACATACATCGTGGAATACGGTCCGCGCAAATACGGAGGAATTCCCGCCGCGTAGTCGAGGTGTTCCATCTTTGCGATGTCTTCCGCGGTATAAACCGGTTTGACCGGAATTTTTTCCGGAGTTAGCCACAGAGTTTGATCCATGGAACTGAATCCTAAATCACCGAGTGCGGATTTTTCCCAATCGGATTTGGAAACTTTTCCGTTTCCCTGTGGCGCATAATGTTTTGAATCAAAACTCGGACGTTTCATTGGATGCCCAGCCTTTTCTGAATGGACTTCAGAGTTTCTAAATGTTGGGATTTGACGTGGATGAAAAATTCAATCCCTTTGGATTTGAGAGAATCGATTTGTTCCGTCGGATTTCCCGCTACGATTCCGAGTAGATTCGGATTCTGTTTTTTCAAAACCGCAAAGGTAGAATCCACAAAACCAACAACTTCTTCGTCGCTTGTGCAGAATACTACGATATCGGCGTTTGTTTCTTTCAAACCTTGCAACGCTTCTTCCGGTGTCGCATAACTTCCCGGATCGATAACCTTGGTTCCCGCGCACGCGAGAAAGTTTTGAGAGAAGATCGCGCGGGCTTTTTTCATTTTCAGATCGCCAATCGGCAAAAGAAGAACGGTCGGAGTTTTGCCGGACTTCTTTGCAAAGGCTTCGGTCTTTAAACGAATCTCTTCGATTCCTGCGCCCGCTCTGAACTCTGAAATTTTTTCACAGACGATTTCGCCCGCCACGCTTTCGATATTGCCTAACGTTTGATTTTTGTTCAGCGTCGGGACTCGATCTTCTCCGTTCGGAAATTGATTGGTTCCGAGAAGAATTTCTTTGCGGTTCGCAAGATTTTCTTCCTTCTTCTTTCTGGAATCGGAAATCTTTTTTTGAATGATTCCTTTTTGAACGGCTTCGAGAAATCCGCCCGCGGATTCGATCTCGCAGAAAATTTCCCAAGCCTTTTTGGTGATCGAATCGGTGAGAGATTCGAGATAATACGAACCTGCGGAAGGATCGACCACTTTATCGACGTGCGATTCGTGTTTCATCAAAAGCTGAATGTTGCGCGCGATTCTCAGAGAAAACGAATCGCTCGTTTTCAATACGCTATCGTATGGAGAAATACTGATGACCTCGCAACCCCCGATCGCGGCGGACATCGCTTCGGTAGTCGCACGAAGCATGTTCACGTTCGGATCATACGCGCTGTAGTTGTAACGACAGGTTTGCGCGCTTAAGAATGCGTGTTGTGAAGATTCTTCCTTGGGTCCGAACTCTTTGATGATTTCAGCCCAGAGAATTCTCGCAGCGCGGAACTTTGCGATTTCTAAAAAATAATCCGGTCCGATGGAGAATTCAAACATCAACTGAGACGCGATCGTGTCCACGGACATTCCCGCTTCTCTAAGCTGTTGCACGTATTCCGCTGCAGCCGCCAACGTGAAAGCGAGTTCTTCCGAAATCGTCGAGCCCGCATCGCGAAACGTGGAAGAGGTGACCGACAAACCTCTGTAATGCGGCCAAGAAGAAGCGAAGGTTTCTAAAATTTCTTTGAGGCCCGCGATGGAATGTTTTCCCGACTTTCCGTGTTTGAGAAGAATTCGATACGGATCATAACCGAGTCCACCGACGAGCACCTTAGCCTTAGGAAGCCAGGAGAAAATTTCGGGAGAACGTTCTTCCGCGATAAAGTGAAGCGTGACTTGATCGAAAGGAAGTCCTTCGATCAGGGTTTCCAAATCCTTGGCAGAATTTACGGGAATCCCTTGTTGCGAAGTCGTTTTGTTTTCGATGATGAATCCGATCGCGGTGACTCCGTTGTTTGCGGCCTCTTTTGCGAGTCCATTGGCTTGGGCCACCGAAGGAGAATCAAAGTCTTGACGGATACTCCAGTCCTGGACGAGCTTGCGGGTGGATCTCGCAAACGGAAAGGTTCCGGGAAGATTGGAAGTCAGCCATTGTTTGTCGGCTATATCCGCTTTGGTATAAACGGGTTGGATCTTAAAGCCTTCGGCAGTTTCCCAGACCAACTTCTTTTCGAAGTCGGCGCCTTTTAAGTCTTTTTGAATGAGTGCTATCCAAGCTTCCCGATCCACGGGAGGGAAGTCGGTGAATAATTTTTGATCGGCCATGTGTCGTTCTATCTCTATTTTTAGAGGATTTTCGAGGGGTCTCTTTCTAGGGAACCCCGCAACACTCCGGTGTAAAGTCAAAAACCCGTTTTCAATTCTCCTTTTTGGTTTTGAGATAATGCGGAACGGATGCCAAAATCGAAAACGCAAGAGTTCCCACGATCACCGCCAAAGAAATCAGGATCGGAATATGGACCTCGCGTCCGAAAACGTAGGGAGAAAAAAGAGGAAGCAAGAGTTTGATTCCCACGAACGCAAGCAGAAGAGAAACCCCTTTTTTCAAAAAGACGAACAATTCCATCACGCCGGAAAGCATAAAATACAAGGACCGCAATCCGAGAATCGCGAAGATATTGGAAGTATATACGATCAACGGATCCGTAGTGATCGAAAAAATCGCGGGAATGGAATCGAGAGCGAACATGATGTCGCTGAATTCCACGATCAAAAGCGTGATAAAGGTGGAAGTGAAAAGATAATTTCCGTGTTCCTTGACCACGAACTTTTCGGGATGTTGGGCGTGCGTCATCGGAAGGAACTTTTTGGCGAACTTGATCACTGGAGAAGTTTCCGGATGAAAGTCCTCTTCCTCCTCCTTATGCACGAACATCTTGACCGCGGTATATAGAAGGAAAAATCCGAACAAATACAGGATCCAGCCGAACTGGGAAATCAAACCGGCTCCGATAAAAATCATAAACGCCCGGAAGATGAGCGCCCCGATGATCCCCCATTTCAAAATCAAAGGCTGGTACTGAGGCGTTATCCGAAATTTCTGAAATACCATGATAAAGACGAACAGATTGTCCACGGAAAGGGAGTATTCCAAAAGATATCCTGTGACGAATTCCAACGCCTTGTTCCGACCCCGGAGCGGGTCCGCGGGGGACTGTTCCATAAAATACACGAGAACACTGAAGGAAATCGCAAGACTGAACCAGAAGAGGGACCAGTAAACCGATTCCCGAAGAGGGATTTTGTGCGCCCTTTTATTGAGGACGAAAAGATCCAGATAGACGAGCAGACCCAAAACCACGGTGAAGATTCCGATCAACGTCCATTCACCCGAACTCCAATGTCCCATATTCCCTCTTCGTTTTTTTTGAGATTCCGAGATGACAAAAGTCCCGGCTCTGTACAAAATTACAATCCCAATTCCCAGAAAGAAGGTTCAGATGGTTCTACTCTTGTTTTCCGTTTCCGCAGTCGCACATTTGCTGACTTTGTACTTCGCTCCCGGAGAAATCGCCCTCAAATTAGGAACGAAAGTCGTTCCGATTCTGATCCTTATCTTTTTCTCCTTTTTCGAAGGCGACTGGAAAGATAAGGCCGGTAAATTCATCCTGATCGGTTTGGTTTTCTCCCTTTTCGGAGACACGTTTCTCGCGTTGCCGGGAAATTATTTCGTCTTCGGTCTGGGCTCGTTCCTCGTGGCTCAGATTTTTTATTCCATCGGTTTTTCCGTCGGAAATCCGGTCCATATCCTGCGTTCGATTCCGTATTTTGCGTTCGGAGCGTCGTTTTATTTTTGGATCCTCCCGGGTCTGGGAAACTCGCTTCTGGTTCCGGTCGCGGTTTACGTGACGGCGATCTGTTCGATGGGATGGAGAGCCGCTTCCCGGGAAAGTTCGCGCGCTTCGTATTGGAAAGCGTTCGCGGGTGCCCTCATCTTTATCGTCTCCGACAGTCTGATCGCGACGGGAAAATTCACCTCGGTAACGGTGCCTCTCAACGGACTTTGGATTATGATCACGTATTACGCGGCTCAGTTTCTCATCTATGAATCCGTGGAAGAAAATTAAATAATTATTGATTCGGTCCGGAAGATCACTAAGATAGCAAAGAAATCGGAGAATCTGCATTATGAATATAAAACCCTTAAAAGAAACGACGTTTTTAGAAGCGGTCGCCGCCGCGATCCAACACGAAAAGGATTACTTCGAATTTTATATGAGCACGTACGAAAAACTTCCTCCCGGGAATACCAAGGAACTTTTCGAAAGACTCGCGGAAGAAGTGGACGAACATATCCGGTTCATCCAGGAATTGTACGAACAAGCGGAGGGTTCGGAACTTCCGAACCTGAAACAACTCACCGCGATCCATAAATTCCACGACACGACTCTGCAGAAATTGATGAACAAAGTGGAACGTACGATCGCCGGGCCGGGAAGCAAGGACGCGCACGAAGCCCTGGAGCTCGCGATCCGGGAAGCGGAAAACAGCGTTTCCTTTTACGAAAAACTTACGAACAAATTCGAAGACGTGAACATCAAATCCCTGTTCTCCAAACTCAAGGATTATAATAAGAATTATCAATCGCTTCTGGAAACGGAACTCAACGGTTTGGATCAATCCGGTTCAGGACAAGGTACTTTTTTTTGGGACGAACAAGCCGAAGAAGTGGCCAAGGCGGAATCCAAACCTACGAAAACGGCCGCGCCTAAAAAACAGAAATCCGTCGCACCGACGCCGAAACCGGCTCCCGTAGCAAAACCTGTGGTCGTTCCAAAATCCGCGTCCGCGGAAACGACTCCGGCAAAAAAAGCGAGCCCTTCCCCTAAAAAATCGGCGAGCAAATCCAAGCCCGTCGCGAAAAAAACCGCGCCGAAGAAAAAGACTTCCGTAAAAAAAGCCGCAGCAAAGCCGAAAAAGGCGGCTAAAAAACCGATCGCCAAAAAAACGACCTCGAAGAAAAAAGCGGCTCCTAAAAAGAAATCCGCGGCGAAGGCGAAGAAAAAAAGATAATAGGAATCGAAATGTTATCCACTACGATTACGGATTGGAAGGAAATACAGGATCTTTATCCGATCAACGAGGAGATGATCTGGCTCAACAACTGCGGAACCACTCCCTGCAACGTGAATACGATCCGATCGGTTCAGGAGTATATGGAAGGTTATTCGAGACGCGGAGGACTAACAGAGGTTAGGCGATACCCCACGGTGAAACACGCAATCCGCAAGATCATCGCAGGGCTCATCAACTGCAACGTGGAGGAACTCAGTCTCATCCATCACACGAACGAGGGAATGAATTTTATTTCCTTGGGTTTTCAACTCAAAAGCGGGGACGAAATCCTACTTTTGGAAAACGAATATCCGAGTAACGTTTATCCTTGGGAACATTGGAAAGAGAAGGGTGTTTCCCTCGGATTCATTCCGATGGCGAGTACACCCGACGAGTTTTTGGAAAATCTCAAACGAGCCGTGACTCCCAAAACGAAGGTGGTCGCGCTTTCCGCCGTACATTGGTGCACCGGAATGCCGTTTCCGCTGGAAGAGATCGGAAACTTTTTGGACGAACAAGGAATCGAATTCGTACTCGACGGAGCGCAGGGAGTGGGTTTGATTCCGATCGACGTCCGTAAGATGAAACTCAAATACGTGGCGTTTCCGGCCTGGAAATGGCTGCTCGGCCCGCTCGGTCTCGGGGTTCTTTACATTCAACAGGATCGTTTGGATCGTCTTGCGTTTCCGTTCAAAGGAACCTCCTCCGTGGTCAACGACGAGGTCTATCTTCCGTATCGGGGAGAACTCAAAACCGGAGCCGATCGATACGAAATTTCCACGGTCAATTTCATCGACTGGGTTTACTTTCAGTCCACTTTGGAGATGTTGTCCAAGATCGGGTTTCATTCGGCGATGGAACGTATTTACGAGCTCGCGGATTATCTCGGGGAAGGGATGAAAAACGTCGGGTTCCAACTCGAGATGGATCACTTCCCCGACAACAAAACCGGAATCGTAGTCGGAGCCAAGGAAGGGATTCCGATGGACGAACTGGTGTCCTATCTCAAAAAAAACGGGGTAATGTGCGCCCTTCGTCTCGGGAAAGTCCGATTCTCCCCGCATATCTACAATCGAAAAGATCAGCTCGATCGAGTCGTTCAGTTGATCGGAACCTTTCCAGGCTAATCCTCTACGTACAAGTATTCGTATCTGAAGATAAACAAATTGCCGGAAATACGACATCCATCCTTGAAGCGCACGCCCCACCCTGATCTTGGGTGGAGGGGTGGGCGGCGGGAGAAAATTCCGCAGTTTTCCTATATCAGAAAATCATACTTTTTGCAAGTACGAAACAAAATTCTTGTCGGAACTTTCACGAAAATCCCTGACCTCGGTCTCAAATCGCAATGAATCATAAAGTGCAAAAGATCGGCGAAATCGGAACCTTATTGTTTCCGGTTTGGGTATCGCTCGGCGCGACCCTTTCCTTTTTTCAACCTCAATGGTTCACCTGGTTCAGCGGTCCTTGGATCACATACGGTTTGGGAATCACGATGTTGGGAATGGGAATCACACTTTTACCGGGGGATTTCCGGGAAGTGTTCCGGACTCCGCTTCCCGTTTTAGCGGGAGTCGTTCTACAATACACCGTGATGCCGATATCGGGCTGGGCGATCGGAATTTTGCTGGATCTTCCCGCCCCGTTCGCCACGGGATTGATCGTGGTTTCCTGCTGTCCCGGAGGTGTTGCGTCTAACGTGATCACGTATTTGGCCAAAGGAGATCTGGCGCTTTCGGTTTCCATGACCGCTTCGTCCACTCTGCTTTCCGTTTTGATGACGCCTATACTGACCCTACTTTTGATCGGGAAAGGGGTGGAGGCCTCGATCGGAGGTTTGTTCTTCGATACGTTTCAAGTGGTGATTCTTCCGGTCGCTTTGGGGGTGGTCCTAAACGCCTATTTCCCGCGCACGGCAAAACGGATCCAATTATTTTCGCCGTTGACCGCCGTATTGTTGATCACCATGATCGTATCCTCCATCTTGGGGGCCGGGAAGGACAAAATAATACAATCCGCGGGAATGCTCCTCCTGGGAGTGATTTGTCTGCACGCTTCCGGATTTTTTTTCGGATACGTTCTCGCGCGGATTCTCATCCGTAAAACCAAAATCGCGCGGACGATCTCCATAGAAGTGGGAATGCAGAATTCCGGATTGGGAGTCGTACTTTCACGCAACAATTTTCCGGATCCTTTGGTGGCCATTCCCGCGGCGATTTCCAGCCTCATCCACTCCCTGATCGGCAGTCTTCTCGCCGCGTTTTGGAGAAAGTCGGAACCGATCGACTAACGCACCCTTAACGACAGAATTCCGAAAAACGTGACAAATGTAACCTCTTTCCGACCCGGCTTGTGACAGCTGGGCGTGGACATTTCTTTTTTAATTCCGTAGAATCGATCTATAAAAAAGAATCTTGGAGAACCTATGTTTAGAATCGATAAGGCCTTCGGCTGGCTTTTGCTTACGGGCTTGCTCGTCAATGCCGGCTGTAAGGGAGAGGAAAACAATAACGACGAAGTTCTGATACTTGCGCTTTCACAACTGGCCGCACCGACGACGAGCTTACCCGATCTACCGCAACCTGCGTCCGATAGCGTGCTTTTGATCGTGGATGGAACCTCGGAAATCCTCCTCAGCAAACGGGATTGTAACGAGCCGAACGGAATCATCTTCGATAAACAGGCGATGCCGCCGTTCGAACCGGTCTTTAATCTTCACCAGGTGGATTTTTCGAAGAATTCCGGAGTTTTCATCGAAGCGGGGATTCCCGTAACGGGAATCCAAATGGATCTGGATTATTCGGACGGAGAAACCTACGGAGTCACGCAAAATTGCACCGCCAAAGTGATGGAGAATTCCGCGACGATCTACGATATCCAAGCGCAGAATTGTTCCATGGCGGATTCGAACGGAACGGGACAAACCCAAAGGGTTCTTTCGTTCCGAGCCCGTTGTATCAAAAACTAAGCGAAAAGAAAAAACCTTCGTGAGGAATCACCATTCCTCTCTTTTTTCATTTTCTCACGGAGGTCCCACAATTCCGCCTAACGCGTCCGCAAACGGGCGTCGGGCGTCCCAAAAATGACAAACGTAATACCTTCTCCGTACGGAACGTGACAATTGGGCGTCGACAATCCTTTTTAAAAAAGGTAGAATCGGATTCGTAAAAAAGAACTGGAGCCCAGATGTCTAAAACGGATACGATCCCCGCGCATTGCACCAAATCCTAAGCGAAAAGAAAAAACCTTCGTGGGGGAAAAAACCAGCCGGAGAACCAGCAACTTCCTCTATCTTTATTTCCCACGAAGGTCCTCGACATCTTCTCCAATGCGTTCGAAAAGTATAATCTCGTCCGTTCGAATCCTTGACCCGCTCGTTTGCGTGTTGCACCGATTTCCGTTTAAGAAAATGCTCCGTTTTCCTTTCTCTTAGAAAGAAAAACGGTCAGACGTTGCAGTTGATCCTTGGCAGTGGAAGTCGACTCCGGTAAAACCTTGGCGTAGATATTCTTAAGATGATTGCGGAGCGTTCCGTTGGAAACGTTGAGTATCAGTTGGATGAACGTCCTACTATGACCCGCTTCCAAAAGTTCGCAGATACGGATTTCCTGTTTGGAAAGTCCGTATTCCTCCAGATTGAATTTTCGTTTCGGAAGGATGATTTCCGCAACGCCTTCGTGGGAATGAAACAGAAGAAAGGATAAAAAAGAGCAGGCGAACAAAGCCGCGACCGCGGTGACATACAGCTCGCGATGGACAATCCAACTCAGGACGGGCCAGAACAACATTCCGATCGTAACTCCGACCGCGATGGACATCAGAATATTCGCCGCGATCCGAAACAGACCGAATTTTCCCGCGTTATAACGATTGAGATAAACGGAAAGCGTAACCGAAAGGGAAGCGTCCACGACGGGATGTAACGGAGGCACGTCGAAACCGTACATCGGAAAAAAATTCAGAAACAAAGCGGACCACCAAAAGAGAAACACTCCGATGAAGAATTTCTTTTCGAAAAAGGTGTTCCACTGAACCGGCCGAACGAACAGATAAATACAAACCGATAAGGAAAGAAGATGGATTCCCGCTCCCAAAATTCCTCCGATCGGAGAAAGAAGAGGGGCCATACCGAACGAAAACCAGCGGAATCCGCCGATGATCATCCGCGGCATCGAAGAACACAAAAAGTCCGCCAGGACAGCGGCGACAAATACGAAGATCGTAAACGGATTGAGAATCCTTCTGCCCGTACAAAAGCTCGCCATCCCGACCAACACGGGAGACAACAAAAAGAAAGAATGACATTGAAAGACCCACCAGGCGAGATTGGTCTCTTCCGTGGAGGAGATACACATGGCGGCTGTGCTCGCATTTTGCATTCCGACCGCCAGATAAAATCCGGTCATCAGTTTATGAAACGGGTGGTCCCTGCGAATATTTTCAATCAGGCAACTTACGTTGGCGAGGGCCGCCATGATCGGAACTACGAAAAAAATTTCCAAATTGGGTCCGCTTCAAAAAAAGGTGGTTTCAGGAAGGCAAAACCGGAAGGGTCCTACGATCCAGCGTAGTTTGTTTGGTCCCATACAAATTTCATCCCCTTTTTTGAGAATTTTCCCTATTCCTCCTTGATTTTTAAGCCGCTTCTCATTTTCTAGCAGAATACACCTCCAATACGACGCTTTTCAGGCCCAAAAAGCGTTTTTTACAAAAAAACGGTCTGAAAACCGGGATTTTCCCGTCTGTTGCAGAGGAATTTATTGAAATCGAGACAGTAACGCCATGAGAGAAATTATCAAGCTCGTTTGTCAGGAACCGGGTTGTTCCAAAGGAAGAAGCACTTATCTTCTTACCAAGAACAAAAAGGCAAAGACCGAGAAACTCGTTACGAAAAAGTTCTGCAAATTTTGCAGAAAACACACCGAATACAAGGAAACCAAGGTCTAAGTTTTCCAGGTAAAAGAACGGATGACTGCAAAAAAACAGACCCAAGCGTATGATAAGAAGGTTCTTCAAGAAATCAAAGACCTTCTCTTAGAGAGAAAAAACTCTCTCTTGGAAAAGTACGCTCATTGGGAAGATAATAGCAAACCGTCCGGTCTGAAAGAAATGGGTGATATCGCGGATATCGCCTCCGAAATCAACGAAGAGACCTTGAGTTCCGTACTTTCCGAAGCGGAAATCGAAACCATTCGGGAAATCGACGTCGCCTTGGAAAAAATCGAAGACGGCTCGTACGGAATTTGCGAAGGCACCGGAAAAAAAATTCCGATCGCCCGTTTGAAAGCCATTCCTTGGACCAGATATACGGTGGAATTCGCCGAGACGCTTTCCAAAAGCAAAAGTTTTGCCCGTAAAAATTCCGCCGCGGCCAGTCTGACCGGGGCTTATAAAATCCCGTCCGATATGGACTCGATGGACGACTGATCCTCGGTCGTTTATAGGTTCCTAAATTTCCTTTCTTTTCCGATCGTAAATTTCATCCAGTCAAGATATTTCCATAGGAATGCCCTTCCGTCTCCCGGGAGAAACCTTACAAAGCCCGTTTTTAGATTGAAATCTAAATCTTTTTACAAAATCCTCTTTATTCGTGCCTGGAATTTTCAACAAACTCAGACCTCTGAGAACTCCCACGTTTTTCGGATTGATTCTCTGTTCCCTTCTTTCCCTGATCCTGTTTCGGAGTTTTCTTTTCGTGAGGGAAACGGAAGGATCCGGCATCGCCGCGATCGCAGCCCTACAATTTCTGTTCGGCTTGGTCCCCAATCTTTATCACCGTAAACCCGGAAGGATGTTCACCGCGGCGGGGGCCTTGGTCCTTCCCGGCTTATTGTATGATAAAAACGTAATATTTCTTTCCTTAAGCGGATTATTCGCAGGGGCCGTACTGGGAATTTTCTTAAGACAGTATATCTCCACGTTTCATTCCCAAACCGTCAACGAAGAGGACCCGATCTTCCGTTTTTTTTACATCAACCGTCCCTATAAATCCTCACTGCCTTTTTATCAGAATCCTAAAACCGGACTCCTGATTTTTCTGGGGTTTTATCTTTTGGAGCGCTTTTTCGTATATTTCAACGCGCCTCCGTTCAAGGGTTTCGGAATATTGGACACGGTTTATCTGCCGGGAATCAGTTCGCGTTACGCTTTCGGATTGAGTCTGGATTTTTTCGGGGCTTGGATGCTCGCCGTACTCTACTTTTTGGCGGAGGAGGCTTCCTCCCACGAAAGCGATTCGCCGGTCAAGTATTGGAGACAGGGATTGTTTGCGGGAGTATTCCTTAATATACTAATGTTATTGATCCAAACGACCGCGCGCCGTTCCGCGATTCCGTTCACTCCGGAAGAGGGCAGACGGTTTCTAACCACCGGTTTTCTGGGCGACCCCGGGTCTTTGAATTGGCTGTTTCCCCTTTTGATCGGTTATTTCTTCCTTTATCTTCATACGAGAAGTTGGAGAACCCGTACGAAAGTCCTCCTGAGCGCGGGTCTCACGCTTCCCTTTTTCGTAACCGGCGGTCAGTACGGGGCGGGATCCTGGCTTCTTTTCGTTTCGCTTTTGCTCTACGGCTTTTCGGTCGGATACTTCCCTAAAATCAGGAACAAATGGTGGAGATGGTCCTATGTCCCGGTTTGTATCCTGATTTTGATCGGCTGGACCGCGGGAATGATCTGGATCGGATCCTTTCCCTGGTCCTTCGACGGTTGGCAGGAACTCAACCAAACCTGGACGAAAGGATACCGCGGACCTTCCGGAAACGTTATGCGCTTCTTGGAATCCTTCGCCGGCGAAAGCTGGATCCAAACAAGAGCCGCCTGGAATTGGGCGAAACAATCCGTATGGATCGGGAACGGACCGGGAACTTTCGCTCTCAACTGGATCGACGCAAGACCTTCGAACTCGGTTCCTCCCGGAGGAATCCAGTCGTTGGGATTGAATTCGTTCGTATTTTTATTTCACGAAGGCGGAATCCTTTTCACGCTCGTGTTTTTATCCTGGGTCGCGTTGGAAATTCTTCTCCGAAACCATTGGAAACAATCGATCCTGCTTTTGCCGGTGGTCCTTTGTTTTATGCCTTGGACCGGAGCTTTCGGCGTCGCGCCTTTCTTTTGTCTTTGGCTCATCACATCTTCCGCGCCGCAGACCAGACAGATCCACAGAGCGTTCGGCGGAGGATTCAATCTCGCCGTTCTGATTTTGAGCAGCGTCGTATTATTCTATTCCCTCGTTCAAATCGCGCCGAACCTGAGAGGTCCCGAGTTCCGTTATGCGGAATTAAAAACGTACCAACTTATGGCGAAAAAACCGAATCGAATCCAGAACGGAATCCGGTTTCACGAATTTTCCTCGGGTGCCGTTTGGGTTTTAGCGGGGAAGGCGCCGATCAATCTAAGGGCGTTCGTTCCCGAGGATCAAAAGTTGAATCCGAACGAGAAGATTTACGTGCGTTGGTCCTTTCTCGGAACGGACTGGATCGAAATCCAATCCAAGACGCTCCCCTTGTTTTCCTACGCAAGCGGAGTGGGTTTGAACGTTCCCGAACGGGCCAAATATCTGAAAGCGGAAATCCTTTCGGATTCCCCGTTCTTCGATAAAGCGGATTCTTTCGGAATTTTCGCCGAGGATTTCGATTCCCTAAACCGAGTGCGATGATCCGGTTTTAGAAGGAAATATCTGACGGATCAGATTTTGAAACTGTTGTTTGGTCCGCACGGCCATTCTCCAGAAAAGGAGTTTCCAAGGAACATTCACGAAAATGAATACAGCTCCCGGTTCAAAATCCGGATCCTCCTCACGCACGTTCAACCAAACCGGAATCGCCAATATGCCGGCGAATTCCCTTCCCGCGACGTAAAACGTAACTTGCACTCGTTCTCCGATCAAAAGCGTTTTTTCCACGGGAGAATAGAATCCTTTCCTCGAAAGGGAATACGCAAGGGAATGATATTCGTTCTCTCCCTGGGTTATGGAAACCGCGATGAACAAGGGAATCCTCAAAACCCGTTCCCTGAAAAATCGGGGATTCAGAATTCCCCGAAATAGGATTAAAACGCACAACCAAACCGGATATACCACGAAAAGACCGATGAACTCGGAGGTTTTGATCCCTCCGAGCAGCACGGGTATACGCTCCGGGAATATTATATAAATCGAATATAGTACCGCGGGTATGACGAATAAGGCCGCGGCCCACGCTATTTTAGCCCTGGATAGACGTCGCAACAGTTCTATGGGAGGCCCCTTCTGCTGAAAATTCTGACTGGTCCTCATCCAGGAATCGTATCTCGTGAACTTGGATACGACCTTATAGTCGTCCTTATAAAGTCCGATGGATTGAAGCACTTCGATCGGAAGTATGTTCTGCGAGATCGTCAGTAGATATTCAAGAATGAAAAACCCGGAGGCCAACACGAACGGAATCGCGGCGATAAGCTCCCCGTCCATAAGCAAAACGTAATTGAATGTGCCGTGAAGCAGAAAACAACCGGCGAGACCGTACAAAACCTGCATAAAGCGGAAGGACGTCGGTCTCGAATGATAATATTCCATCGCCACAAAGCCGAAAATTCCGCCCGTAAACGTATGGATCGGAAGCGACGTCACCGCCCTTAAAAACAAGGGCCAAAACTCCAGAATCGAGGAATAAAACAGATTCTCCAAAAGACCGAAAGAGGCGCCTAATGTTAGGCCGAAATAAATCGCGTCCGCGGTGTTGTATCTTCCCCTGAGTCCGCGGAAATACCAGAGAATCACGAGTAATTTAGGGACTTCCTCTGCGAGGGAACTTCTTAAAAACGCCTTTTCCAGATGCGAATGTTCCTCCAGAACATTCTGAATCAACAACTCGGGAAAGATGGCGAGGCCGACCGCGAAAACTCCGGAAAAGATCGCGGACAGATCGAAACTGACCGCGTTGGGATGATAGTAGGTGTTGCGGTAGAAAAACCAATAAAATCCGGCGACGAAAATCGCCGTGCCGAACTTCAGGAAAAAAACGAAATGCTCTTCGAGACCAAAGAGAGGGAACATATTCCTATCAATTATCGGAATCTGTACCCTCTCTTTTTATGATCAGGCTTGGGAAAGGGCTCTTCTTTTGAGAAAGAAAACCGTTCCCGCACCTGCCGCGATCAAAAACAGCGCGGCAAAGATCGCGTTCTTTTTTACGGAAGCGAGCAGAAACCCGAGTAATCCGGAATCGTCTTCGGGGACGGGAAATACTTTGGTTTCATTGGTGATGTGTTTGTACCATTCCTTATATTGGGTTCCGTTGGAAGCGACCCAAAGATTGAACTCTCCGTATCCGGTTTGCGAATCCTTGCGGATGTCCAATCCTTCATACGGATATTTCCACGTTCCCGGAACCAAAATCGCCCAAGGGAATTGGTTGGAATCCAGATACTTGTCCGTTCCGTTCGAGTTCTTATACAGGCCCGGGAAATGGATTTCCTTTCCTGTATTGATCACCTTGATGAAGATGTCGTACGGATAATTTCCGAGAACCGTTTTTTTCACCGGAGAATTGAACTGAATCTCTATCGTCGCGATATGTCCCGGTTTGAAAACACCGCCGGGATTTACGTTCGGATTTGAGACGGTTTTGTTCGATTCTTCGTGGATCTGAAGACCCTGATTGAGATCGGAAGCCGAAACGGTCCGCGTATTGGAAGCGGTCACTTCCTTGCCGTCCTCGCGCACCACTCTTCTTGTGAAAGACGCCCCCACGGCTACGGGAAGTTTGATGAAAAACGTATGTCTATAACCCGCGCCTCTCGCCACGTGTTGATAGGTTCCTCTAAGACGGATCACGTCTCCCGCGGCGTTCAAATCCACTTCGTTATGAATGTGAAGCACGTAGTCGTTCAAATCCGCGTCACCGGCGCTCGGATACAAATCCTCGTATGCGACCGTACTCACCCCTTCGGTCGGAGTGCGAATCAAGGAGGCTCTGGTCGGGTCCTGAGGATACGTATCCAACGAATCTGGAATTCCGTCTCCGTCCGAATCGGTCGGCAACGTTACCGCAGGAAGCAGGATCTCGTATTTGATTTCGCGATCGATTCCGATCACGTTGATCAGATTGATGATGTTGGTGATGGATTCTCCGCCTGCGGTGATTTCCAAAGTGATCTGTCCCACGGCGGTTTCCACTGTGACGGTTCCGGAAACCTTTCCGTTGGAAGATGAAATTCCTTGAAATAAGATATTTCCATTCATATCCGAAACGATCACCGTCGCGCCGGAAATAGGTTTGGATTGTTTATCCAATACGATCAAATCTAGCGGGATGGTCTGCACGGTGTTGTAGTTGAATACCGGAGTTCCCACTTGATCGTTCACCGTGATCACGCCGGTGATAGCATCCGGTGCCGGTGCGGTTCCCGGTGTGGTCGCTCCGGTCCCCCCCGTATTTCCGTTACCGGAGGAAGAAGTGGATCCGGAAGAATTCGAACCGTTTCCGGAAGTCGATCCCGTGCTTGTATCGGAGCCGCCGGAAGAACCGCCGCTATTGCCGGATCCCGTACTCGCGCCCGAGTTGTCTCCGGAAGAAGAAGATGAGGAAGATCCCGCACCTGCATTCGCACCGGAATCGGAAGAACCTTCCGAAGAACCTCCGGAACTTGTGCCCGTTCCCGTATCGCCGCTTCCCGCATTATTTCCGGAAACTACGGATCCGCCATCGGAAGAAGAAGACCCGGAAGACGAATTTCCTCCACTGGAAGAACCCGCGTTGTTCGAAGAACCGGAATCCGAGCCGCCGGAGCTGGAACCCGAGCCGGAGTTTGTATTGGGAGTAGAACCGGAATTGGAACCCGAATTCGAGGCATTAGAATCCGTTCCCGTTGAGGAACCGGAAGAATTCGAATTTCCGGAGTTCGGCGAAGAAGAGCCGGAAGAACCGTTGCCATTTCCCGTATTATCGACGATGATTACCGTTCCTCCGTTCGAGGCGGTGGCAGTTTCCGAACTGGCTCCCGAGGTGGTCGAGGTTTGCGATCCCGGATTCAACAAAAATAACAAAGGCCAAAGAGTGCCCTTTTTCTTATGACTACAGGCGATTCCCACGCTCAGAACGAGCAAGGTTACAACGAGCTTCTTCATGATCCCTACATCCCTTTTTATGGTTAGAATAGAAGACGAAAAGAGTAATCAGAAAGTACTAAGAAAGTCCGGGATATTATAGGGGATTTCGAAAATTCGACGAAATCTTTTTTCCAAGCCGGATGTTTTTTCGTAAGAACCGTTTTGTTTTACCGAAAAAAAACGTAAACCGGATTCCGTTTTTGAACGTGTTATAATAGTTGAATATACTATAATAGAGTTATGTCCGGAACGGTTTACGACAGACGTGCAGAACCGCGTTCCCGAAAACGAAATTCCTGTAACGGACCTGTTCGAATCCAGTCGTTTCCAGAATCGATTTCAGCGTCTCCTGATCCGGATAAGATAGGGAAGAGACCGGAAGGTAATCGAACATATCGTTTTTCCCGCCCCAGATCATATATCCCATCAACGGAACGATCCTGAAAAAATAAAAATCCGCGAACGCCCGGATCAAAGGAAGTTTTACCTTACCCACGTCCAGGTTCAGAAAGATTCCCCCGGGTTTCAGAATTCTATAAATTTCCCGCAGCGCTTCGGGAAGATCGTCCACGTTTCTCAAACCGAAACCGATCGATACCGCGTCGAACTCCGAATCCTTAAAATTCACGAGCCGGGTCGCGTCTCCCACTTCGAAACGGATTCTTCCCTCCGCGGCGGGTTTTTGAAGACGGGTTTTGGCGACGGCGAGCATGTTCTCCGAAAAATCGACGCAGGCAACCCGATCCACCGAAGACGAGGCGTTTAAACGTACGGAGATATCGCCCGTCCCGCAACACAAATCCATGACCGTAAGACCTTTGGAAAGATTTTTCTCCATCTCGCGAACGAGACGATTCTTCCAAAGTCTGTGCATCAGAAAACTGTTAAGATCGTTGAAAAGATCGTATTTCTGAGCGATTCGATTGAAATTCTCGCGAACAAAACCGGCCTTACGATCCGTTTGCGGCATTTGAAATTCGGACATAGTATCTATGGAAACGATTTCGCATACCCGCACGCTGGCAAGAAGAGTTTTCCGACGGGCAATGCGGTCCGGTTCGGAACTTCCGAATTGCAGAAGATTGGAATGACAAGAGAAACAGCAACCGTACAGTGTTCCCAAATCTCGGAGGTTTTAGAAGTGGAAGTTCTGTTCGCAAAAGGCGGTTGGGTTTCGATCCTCATCTTTCTCGTAACCTTCGTCAATCTCGCGCTTTTCATCAGAGTGAGAACCCGTCTTCCTTCCTTAAAACGGAGAATCCTCTATCGTCTCCAGAACCGATCGCAAAACGGATTCGACGAGAATTCCAACGAGGAGCTTCGTTCGTATCTTCGCGATCCGGACGTTTTTTTCACGAAGGAATTCTTCGAATCGGAAACGATGACCGCGTGGATCCGAAATCTCGCCGGGATCGCGACCATGCTCGGACTTTTGGGAACCGTGATCGGAATCGCGGTCGCTTTCGAAGAGATGAAACAGGCCGGGACGGTAAGTTTGGAGATTTTTTCCGAAGGAATCCGTCTGGCTCTGAACACCACCATCCAAGGTCTCTGCGCGGCGATTCCATCCGTATTAGCATTTCAATATTTACGAATATATCTCCACAAAACCGAATTGGAGATCAAGACCTCCGTCGAAAACGATTCATCTTCGGTCCTTAAGTCGGACGTCCGCGAATAGAATGTCCCCCCGAAACAGAAAAACCGTTATAGAAGGGGAGGATTCCCCTCTGGACCTGACGAGCATGTTGGACGTGGTGTTCATCCTTCTCATCTTTACGATGGTCGCCATGAGTTTTCAGAAGGAGGTCAGTTCGCTTCCGGTGGATCTTCCCAAAGCGGATTCGCAGAAGAAAGGAACCGGCACGAAAAAAGAGGTTTTTATACTGTCGAACGGGGAATTGCGGTACGAAAATCGGATCCTTTCCGAAGACGAATGGAAACAAAAAGTTTCCGAAGGGGAATTCAAGAATACGGCAGTATGGATCTACGGGGACGAAAAAACGGATTACGGCAGTTTCGTGCGTGTTTTGGACGATCTCAAAACCTCCGAATTAAAGGAACTACACATAGCCGTCCGTAAACCCTGATCAGTTTTTGAGTTTGGGATTTTCCTTGTGCCGATCCTTGTCCCGATCCGTGTTTTTTTTCAGAGTGGCGCGTAACGCGTCCTCGAGCGAAACGCCCATTTGATTGGCGAGGCATATCAGAACGAAGAGTATATCCCCCATTTCTTTGGAAATCGAATCGGGATCCTCCCCCTTTTTAAAGGATTGATCCCCGTATTTTCTCGCAACCAATCTGGCGAACTCTCCCACTTCCTCCATCAGGATCGCGAGGTTGGTAAGTTCGGAAAAATATCTGACTCCGAAGTCCGCGATCCAATCGTCGACCTTTTTCTGCGCCTGTCCGAAGGATAACTGCTCTTCCTTCATCGTTTTGCGTCCAGTCTATCGACGAGGATTTCGGTGGGCTCGGGATAACATCCTCCGCTTAGGTGATGCGGATCGATGAATTTTCTGCACGTCACGGAGGCGCGATGATCGTTCATGTCGAGAGGATATACATTCTCGAATTCTAATATTTCAGAACGTATTTTCGTCCAGTCCGGATAGAAGGAGGCTGCCTTGACGCGGGATTCCAAACCTTCGTAGAGGAGAGGGGACCACAGAACCACTTTGATGCCTTCCTTTTTCGTAGTCTCCAAAAATTGAAACAGGAATCGTTTCTGAACCGGAGACAACTTTATGTATCGATAGATATCGTTGTAGTATTTGACGGATTCCTCCTCCAACTTCTCGGGAGGCGTGTTGGTCAACAATACGTTCGGAATTCCGCCGTTGAATTTATCCGACTCGTTCATCAGCAGGTTGCGAACGGCGAGCATCATCTCCTTGGAAGTAGGATCCTTAATCCTCTGCATCGCCTCCTTAAAACGCGGAGGGAACACAGTCGTTCGAAACACGCGCGATCTTAGGAACGTATCCCAATCGTTTGTGGAGAATTCGCCCGCATAACGCAAGAAATACGGAAGATCGTAGGAATAACGCAACGGATATCGGTTGCAGAAGTCGGTCATCGAATCCGGATAAAATTCCAAAATCGCGTAGTCCGGCTTTATCCCCGCCTTAAGGATTTTCTCCAAGTTGTAGTTGTGGTAGGAAAAAGGGGCGGAAGGAGCGGAGAAATTGTAAACGATCAGATCCTTTCTTTTTTTGCGGACGGTTTCCAGGGAGAATTCGCCCATATGCGAAGTCCCGAAAAAAATCAGCGTTTTCTTTTCCGGTCCCGCTTCGGTCTTTTCCTTTAAGAGCGCGGCGAGCACACGATCCTTCATCTCGTAAAAATAATATTCGGCGCCCGCTTCCGTATAAGGCCGCACCCATTCCGAGGACAACAACCGGTCGAATAAGAACGCAAATGCGAAAAAAAACAACGGCACCCAGAGGAGTTTTTTACGGAGCAAGGGGACGATTCCATTCTGTTTTTGCGAACTCATAAATCCCTCTAAAACTGGAAGTAGATGAAATCCTGGCTTTTTCCGGCGTAGTTGGACAAAAGCAAAACGAGCAATATAAGAAAAACAAAGATTACAGTTTTCTTATATTTAAGGTAAAATCGGGGGGTTTTTTCGAAATACTCCAGGGTATGAAGCAGGAATCCTCCGACCAGAAACGGGGCGATCAAGTCAGGCCGAAGCGCGTTTTTACCCGACGCGGCGAACCAACGGATTCCGTGATCCATGATATACCAGGCGTCCCCCAAACTTTGAGAACGGAAAAAAACGGCGCCGACGACGAAGATCGTATAGATGAATAAGGCGCGGGTCGCGAACCAGAAGATCCCCTTTTCGGGAAGTTTGGGCAATCCTAGTTTATCGATCAAACGATCCGCCACAAGGCAGACCCCGTGCCAAAATCCCCAAAGGACGTACGTCCAACTGGCCCCGTGCCAAAATCCGCCTAACGTAAACGTAGCGATCAGATTGAGATATATCCTGGGCTCCGACGTTCTGGAGCCGCCGAGAGGGATGTATATGTAATCCCGAAGCCAAGTGGCCAACGTTATGTGCCACCGTCTCCACAAATCCTGAATACTCTGACTGAAAAAGGGTGCGCGGAAATTCACGGGGATATTGAATCCCATCAAAAACGCGCAGCCCCTCGCGATGTCCGTATATCCGCTGAAGTCGCAGTAAACCTGCCAGGTGAATCCCTGCACCGCCAGAAACAGGGAATAACCGTCGTATTCCGTCGGATTCCGAAAAACGGGATCCACCAAAGAGGAGATATTGTCCGCGACGAGAATTTTCTTCGCTATTCCCAATCCCAACAAATACAAACCCGCATATACGTAGGATGGTTTGATCTTGACCTTGTCCAGTACGGGAAAGAAATCCTGATGTCTCATGATCGGTCCCGCAACCAATTGCGGAAAGAACAGGATAAAAAGGACGAACCGGAAAAAACCGACGTCTTCGACGATTTTGCCTCGATACACGTCCACGACGAAGGCGATGATCTGGAACGTATAAAAACTGATCGCCAACGGCAACACGATCTGAAATCCGAAGGTCTTTTGGTCCAAAAACCCCCAACCGGTCCAGGCGTAAAAGTTATCCGTAAAAAAATAGAAGTATTTGAAAATCCCGAGATTGATCAGATCCAGAACGACGACGGCGCGCAACACGGCGACGTTCCGGTTCTGAAACAGACTTTTCACCGCGAAGTAATTTATATAAAGAATCGCTAATAAATGGAAGAGAAACGGAACGCTCCAAGTCGCGTAAAAAACGAGGGAGCCGATCACGATCACCCATTCCCTGTATCTTCTACCGTCGTACGCCCAATAAAAAACGTAAACCACAAGAAAAAAGAGAAGAAAAAGGGTGGAAGTGAAGATCATTTCTTTTCCTTGCCTAGGATCGCCTTAAGATCCCTTACGAACGCGTAGGTGAGCTTTTCCATTCCGATACGATTGAGATGAATGAGATCGTAGTAATAATCCCCGTTGTCCGGTCCGTCCAAAAGAGTCTGATAATCCAAAAGAGGAACGGGACGTTCCGGATGAATCCTGCTCAACTCGCGTTTCCAAACCTCGTTGCGCTCCGTTAGACGCCATTCCTGGATGAGCTGACTGTAGGGAGCCACGACCCCTATGATTTCTATGTTCCGTCCGTTCTCCCTGCCGATCCTGCGGATTTCGTCGTGCAGGATTTTCAGACGATCGAAGTATTGTTTCGTGACCTCGTCCTCCTTTGCGTTCGTCAGAGGATTGCTGGACAACACACACGTATCGAATATCGCCTTTTTATGAAAACGATCCGAACCTTCGGGAATCGGCTGACCGTTGGCGGGATTGGTCTTTTCCACGCAATCGGGAACGTTTTTGATCGGATACATGCTGATCTTTTCCCCGTAGGAATTTTCGTAATCCCAAGGATCCGTATTCTCCGTTTTAAACCGTTTTCCGATATCCTTGATCCGTTTGGACGGACTTAGGATCAGATCCTGAATGTCCCTTCGATACGCGATCGATTTTAAGGTGATATAAGCCAGATCGTCCGCTTCCACCTTATATCCGAAATCGTAGATCCTCGGATACACCCGCAGACGGTCGAACTCCGATATCATCGCGAGAGTATGAAGGTTAAGAATTTTTTGACCGACCCAAGGAGTGGTGATCTCGAAGACGTGAACCACCGTTTTGACGTTCTTAAAATGAGGAAGCGTCTTTAATACGGCGAGATCCTGCACGATAAGTTCCGTCCCGGGGATGGCGATCGACTGCACTTTTTTTCCGAGCGGCGCGAGCTCCCGGTTGAGAATACGCAGCGACAAACCCTGATACGCGACGGAGGTTCCGACGACGAGCACGTCCGGATCCAATTCCTTTTGTTTGTCGATCGCGTGATTCGTGATTCTCGAGACGTTTGCCGCATACGAATTCTTCTTTAAAAAAGGACGATAACATCCGAACTGCATTCCGGTTTCGATCAGAATCAGGATCAGAACGGGGATCCAAAATTTGGAATCTTTGAAAAACGCTACGTATTCTTTCATGACGGATTCATAACCCTAAAACGCGAAGTAGAGAAAACTCTGACTTTCCGTGATTCCGAAAATCAACAGCATAAAAACGTTCGCAAGAAAGAACGCGACGAACTTCCAACGACTTTGAACCATCTTCTCGACGTTGTTTTTCGCGAAAAGATAAGACGCGATAAAACAGACCGCCAAAAGAAGTCCGTAGGAATACGTGGAATATCCCTTTACGGA
Organism: Leptospira ellisii; assembly: GCF_002811955.1. Classification (GTDB taxonomy): domain Bacteria; phylum Spirochaetota; class Leptospiria; order Leptospirales; family Leptospiraceae; genus Leptospira; species Leptospira ellisii. Next base: position 7,638 of record NZ_NPEF01000015.1, on the reverse strand, counting down.
GGAAAAACCTCCGGGAACGACGAACAACAACGCCTTCATCATCGGAACCGCGTCCTTCATGGTTTCGGCTCGGAACATGATGAATCCGAACGCGAGACAAAACATGGTTACGATTCTCGCGGCAACGTCGTAGACGATTCCCCCTTTTTCGTTCAGAAACGCGGCCGCTTTCGTTTTGGAATATTCGCGGTGAACCAGAATCATGATTCCCTGCCATAAACCCCAGCCGATGTAGTGATACGCGGCTCCGTGCCACGCTCCCGCAAAAAACCAAGTGATGAAGATATTCCGATATGTTAAGAGCTGCGATCCGCGCGAGCCTCCGAGCGGAATGAAGATGTAATCCCGGATCCACGTGGAAAAGGAGATATGCCAACGGGACCAGTGATCCGTGATGTTACGCGCGACCATGGGGAAGTTGAAGTTGGGATCGAACTTGTATCCGAACAACCGCGCGACTCCGATCGCGATGTCCGTATAACCGGCGAAGTCGAAATAGATCTGCCAACCGAACGCAAGGGCGCCGGTCCAAATTTCGATCGGATTCATCGTCGCGTAATTCTTAAACGTAAGATCCACGACCTTCGCCAAATTATCCGCGAATACGATCTTACGGGTGAATCCGATCAATATCTGACAGAATGCGATCTGAATGTCCTCCTTCGTTACGGGAAGAGGCATTTCCAAATCGCGGAAAAACGTCTGGGCGCGAACGATCGGTCCCGCGACCAACTGAGGAAAGAAGGAAACGTAAAGCGCGAAATCCAAAAAGGATTTTTTCGCTTCGATCTGTCCGCGATAGACGTCGATCGTATAACTCAGAGATTGAAACGTGTAAAACGAAATTCCCACGGGAAGAATGATATCGTAATACGCGAACTTAAATCCGGTCGCGGGTGTGAGATCGTTGACCACTCCCAGAAGAAAATTCGTATACTTGAAATAGGCGAGTAATCCCAGATTGGTGACGAGAGAAAGCACGAGCCATAATTTCCGTTTAGAGGAACCCGGTGCGGATGCGGATATTTTGAGGGAGGCCGCGTAGTCGATCACGATCGAATAAAGAAGAAGAAGGATGAATTCCTTTCTCCAGGACATATAAAAATAAAAACTCGCTCCGAGAAGAAAGATCCTTTGGATCTTTCCTTTGAGCAGGTGATTGAGAATCAATACGATCGGGAAAAAAAACAGAAAATGAAGCGAGTTAAAGAGCATAATCGTCTTATTTTGGGCGGTTGAAAAGACCCGAAGAGCAGTTTTTCAAACTAGAATATCCTTACAACATCAATTTGGGCCGGTTCCATCCTCGAATTCACGGCTCCCGCAACCCGTTTTTCCGGAATTCCGATTCGGACGGATAAATCCTTTCCGGCAGAATAGAATCCAATTTGAATTCGATTCCTTCGATATAACTCACGGTTTTTTTTGCGGAACGGGGATACGTGGAATATGTGAAATTCACCAAAAACAAAAGTACCGCCCACACGAATACGATCGCGTGTGCGATGGCTCTGCTTCCATAACGTAAAGAAGTTCGTTCCAAGGATTTTAAGGAAAGAGCCGCGAGAAGGATCATTCCGATCGAGGTTCCCACCCAGAATTCGAAAAAATATCCCTCCCACCAAGTATAAAAAACGATCGAAGGAACCAACCAAAACGAAAGCAACAGGGTTTCGGAGCGGAATTTTTTCCAGATGGTTTTCAGATTCAAAACGAACACGGAAAGGACGGAAATCCAAAAGAGAAGATTGAGGTTGTAAGGAACGGTTTCCCGGGAATTCCAATCGTTCCAGCGTACGCGTAATCCGTTCTTTACGCCTTCGAAATTAAGAAAGGCATCCCCGATTCCGCGGTAGAAATAAAGCACGTAATTTTTCGACTCCGGCGAATTCCCCCATTTGTCCTTGGTGGCGTACAAAAATAGCCAGTTTGCGAAGTTTCTTTCGCTGTCCAAAGGCGCGGATAGATTCCGGTTTAGAACGATAAAACCGACGTAGAGATAGGAAATTGTCAGAATTCCCACGAGAAGAAAACAATAGACCAAGGAGAATTTTAATTTTTTTGAGAACGTAAATTCCCCGCGTTTCCAAGTAGAAGAACAGAGGAGCGAAACGGGGACCAAGGGCAAAAACAATATGTCCGTCTGATGGAAATATACGCTCCACAATTGAACGAAAAAAAGTACGGATACGGATACGGGGGAATGCCCGTTCCTCGCGTAATAGACGCAAAGGAGATACAAGGAGGCGGTGAGACAGGAATGGATCAAAGGCGTATCGTTGTGCTGCATGTAAAACCAAAACGCCTGGGAACAGTGGACCGCGATTCCCAAGATAAACGCGCCTAACGTATCGGCATAGATCCTGCGGTACATCCATATGAAAAAGAAAAGAAAGACCAACGCGGAACAGAGGATACGAAGTCTGAGGCCGAACATGATCGATTCCTTTCCGAACCATTCCCGCCATAATTTGAGATAGATATAACCGGTACTTTCGAACCCGAGATGGTGCGGGTTATAGAAAATCCTCCAAAGAAGATCGGAGTTTATATTGTACGCGTATACGATCGCGTCCCAGTCGTAATGTCTCGAAAGGAATCGAAGGTCGAAAAAAAACAGACAAAGTATAAAAAGCGCGAGAAAGCCGATGAAAATTCCGTTGCGTGAAAATCCTGTCGTTTCCGAAGAGAAGCGCATTCTTTTTTTCTAATATAACGACAAACCACGGAGCAGGCTGCGGTTTTTTTCCCGGAAAAAATACGGACTGATGAAACCCCGACCGACGCCGCCTTCCGACTCGGAAACCGAAATCAGAATCCTCTCCAACCCCAGCAACTTTCGCAAAGCACCCGTTTGGTGAACGAACCGGACTCCGTTCTCGGTCCGATTCCAACGGAATACGTTCGTGCCGACAAAGGAACGAGTCTTCAAAAACAGGACGTCCCCCCGCAGATGTACGGAAGTAAAAACGCTTCTACGTATAAAACGGATCCAGTCGAACACGAAGGCAAGACCGATATAACCGAAAACGAGATACCCGGCGGCGGCATACAGACCGGGGTTCTGCAGAATCGGAAGGTTGAGCACCTTCGGGATGAGCAGAAACTCCACAAAACGACGCAGATATTCGGACGCGAGTCCGCCTAACAGAAAGCATACGTAAAGCGCGCCGCCCAACACGAACGTCGCCAGAACGGGGGGCAAAAAATTGATCCGAAGACGCGCGGAGGCGGCGGTAACTTCCCCTCCGTTTAAGGAATCCCAACCGGGATAGATTCTTTTTTGATTTCGTTTCATATCTTCTGAAGATGCAGTTCCTTTCTGTGTTTCCAAAGATCGATCAGACCGTCTTCGATCTTTTTCGCGGTTTGATCCCAAGTCCAACGCGACGCGTCCCAAGACGAAGGACGTTCCAACTTTTTTCTTCTCAAATCGGACAAGGCCCCGACCCAGGAATCCACGTTCAACGGATCCGCAAACAGATCCGCGCTTTGATCCAGAATTTCGTGGAACACCGGAATGTCCGAGGCCACGCAGATTTTCCCTTCGCGCAACGCCTCCAACAACGGAAGACCGAACCCTTCGTGCAGGGACGGGAAAATAAAAGAGGAGCAGTTCCGATACAACCAAGCCAGCGTTTCGTCCGCGGGATTCTCCACGAAAAAAATCCCTTCGGATTCCAGGCTGCCTTCCTTTAACATGCCGGTCAATCCCTCCGACTTCCAACCCAAACGCCCCGCAATCACGAGCGGATACGGATACGAAGGATCCGATCGTTTGATCCTTCGATACGCTTCGATCAAGGTCCCCAAATTTTTACGAGGCTCCAAGGTTCCGATGGTGAATAGATACTTCTCGGGCAATTTACGCAACGGTTCGCGGAGCTGCGGAAAGGACTCCACACCCGGATAAACGACTTTCAATTTCGGATCCAAGTCGGAGCGGAATTTCAATATATCCGATCGGGTGTTCTCGGAAAGACAAAAGACAAGATCGGCGCGTTTTAAGGTTCCGGGCGAAAGGATCCTGTGCTGCCAATAATTGGCGGTCGTCATCGTCTCGGGCGCGGATCGAAAATTAAGATCGTGATAGTTGACCGCGGCCAACGCGCCCTTGCAGGAGATCGGAAGCAGTTGCAGAGTTCCCCAAAACAGATCGAGCCGATCCTTTTTGATCCTTCCCGGAATCGTCCAATTGAGCCAAGCCACTCCCGGGAGTTTTCCCGCCAAAAAAAAACGCGAGTTCGGGTTCGAAAGAATATCATAAAATACCGTATGAATCGGTTTGTTCGAATACAGATAATATTCCAAGGGGGAATCTCCTCGGATCAATCTGCGCAACACTTCCGCGAGATATCTCGAATTCCCGCTGATTCCGTATGCGAGAGGGCGCACGTCCACTCCGACCCTAGGTTTGTATTTGAGTTCGTTGGTTCGGATGGGCATCGGAATGTTTACTTCGTCGAAAAGTCCGGAGAAACGGAGGTTTCGTTTTTTGACGCGGAACGTACGGACGCGAACAAAAGCAGAACGTATTCGAAAACCGCGAAGTAAAGAAGATAAGAGGCCATCATCAGACGCTCTTCCGTTCCGCCGCCGATGACGGATCGATTACATGCAAGAATCGTAATTGATCCGAGTAAAAAGAAAAATCCGATCTTGTCCCGTTTCCAAAATACGTTCACGCTTTCGACCGTTTTTCGGACAGGATTTTCCTTCTTTCTCCATATCGGAACCAAAAACGTTTCCGCGAATTTCCAAACGCGGTCCAATAATATTCCGGAAGGAACGATCAGGAACACGAACGCGTGCACCCAGGATATTCCGCTGAAGATCACGGAAAAGACGAAAAGACATCCTAACGCGAAGGTTTCCTTTCCTTTTACGAACGTCCTGATGAAAAAGGGGATCACGATTCCCAGAGAAAGAACGTAATAGATCGCCTTAACCGCGACTTCGGGAAGTTCGCGGATCGGATATCCCAACTGGGATTGATTGAGAACGTCCGCGTAGTTGAGAAAGTATTTCGCCAAAGTAGCGTTCAAACTCTGGTTGTTTTTCCAAGCCCGGAACAAGGGGGATTTGAGATAATTATCCAGAACGAGTTGTTTCCAAGTCCAAGTCATCTCCAAAGTGAAGGCGGGCGCGTAGACGCAGGGAAGCAGGATCCATAAACCGGAAAATAAGAACGTATAAAGAACCGCCCCATAACGTTTGCGAAGGACGAAATAAAGCACGAACGCACCCGGAGTGATCTTGATCACGATCGCAAGCCCGAGTAAAAGTCCGGAAAGCCAATCCTTTTCGACGTGAACCGCGGCGAGAATCAAAAAGATCAGAAGTAATCCGACCTGATTGTTGTTCTGATGATTTTCGATAAAACGGAGGTTGAGAATACAAAGGGCCAGGATGAAGGCGAAGTTCCACTTTCGGTCCAATCGAAGCGAAAGGATGTACAAGGAACCGAGAAACGCCAAAAAATTAAGACTCAAAAAAACGGCGGAAGCGGTTTCGTACGGAAGATAGGAAATCGGAATGAGCAAAAAGGCGAAAGTAGGCGGATAAATGTAGGAACCCAATCCTTCCATCATATCCTTGAGTTGCAGAAATACTTTGGGAGTGAACGCTTCCTCCACCTTGATTTCACCCGACTTGAGTTTGGCCAGAATTTCGTCGATCTGTTCGAGGTTGTATAAATTCTCCCCTTGGGTGAAACGAACGGAAGCGTTGTAGTAGTCCTTAAAGTCGGAACGATTCGCCGATTTGGAGATCCCGTTGATAAAAAGAAGCGAAAAAAACAAGATCGTTCCCGCAAGAATCCAGGCGTTTCGGTCTTTCCATCGCATTCTGAAACACTTTTCCACAGCACTCCAAAAGCCAACCAATAAAATTTTGGTTCACCTAAGACGCCGTCGCGGATCCACTGCAATTAGATGTTGTTCTCCGATCTGAACAAATTCGAATTCGATTTACCCGAAGACAAAATCGCGAGATACCCCGCGGCACAAAGGGACGAAAGCAGACTCATGGTTCTCGACTCGGGATCGAATTCGATTCGGATCGAACCCTCGTTCAAAAATATCCTAGGATATCTGCGGGAAGGGGACGTTCTGATCGCCAATCATACCAAGGTCAGCAAACGAAGGGTTTATCTCTCCGCCAAAGATCGAATCCACGAAACCATGTTTTTGGAAACGGAAAACGGAATCTGGAAGTGCAAGATCCGAAATTCCAAAAAGATAAAAACGGGGGACGTGCTTCTCGACCGGAAAACGAATTCATATTCCCTCACCGCGATCGATAAAAAAGAGGAATTCGTCTTTTTAAAACCGGAGTCCCCTCTTAAAGAAGAGGACTTCGATCGCATCGGTGAAATTCCGATTCCGCCGTATCTCAAACGTGAAGCGAATTCGGAGGACGAGATCCGATATCAGACCTTGTTCGCGAAAACTCCGGGTTCGATCGCCGCACCCACCGCGGGACTTCATTTTTCCAAACGTATCTTCGACGAATTGGAACGGAAAAAAATCGAATTGTATACTCTGGAACTTTCGGTCGGTTACGGAACCTTTCAACCTCTCACGGAGGAAAACTTCCTGCGTAAAAAACTGCATCGAGAGGAATTCTTTTTGGAGGAAACGACCGCCGCCGCGCTCACAAAAGCGAAAAAGGAAAAACGAAGAATCGTCTCGATCGGAACCACGACCTTACGCGCTCTCGAATCCTCCTTTCTTCCGGAAACAAATTCTTTCCAAGAGGGAAAAGGAAGTACGGAACTGTTCATACAACCCGAAGACGTTCTGCGGAGCTGCGAAGGTTTGATCACCAACTTTCACCTTCCCGGTTCCAGTCTTCTTTTGCTCGTATCCGCGTTCGCGGGGAAAGGGCTTCTGCTCGACGCGTATCGAAAAGCGATTTCGGAAAACTTCCGGTTTTATTCCTACGGAGACGCGATGTTGATTCTGCGTGCGGAAGTTATACGTTTGATCACTAAATACGATGGTTCACGAACTCGTCCGAGGGTTCAATCAGAAAC
>NZ_NPEF01000015.1:0-592 GCF_002811955.1 Leptospira ellisii | reverse complement strand
GAAGTTTCTGATTGAACCCTCGGACGAGTTCGTGAACCATCGTATTTAGTGATCAAACGTATAACTTCCGCACAAGCAGAGATCAAACTTCACGCGGGAAAACAAAAACCCAAAAACGGACTCCCCGATTTTCTCGCGTTTCATCGGGAGGAATTGAGCTCCTTACCGAGAGCCCTGGACAACCCGGGAATTTTCTCCAACATTCTCATCACGGGTCCCGGTTTGGAATCCAACCTCACTCTGTTTCAGGAATACATCGCCGGTCTGAAAAAAAACGGCAAGGTAGTCTGCGATCCCCATCCGGGGTTTTTAACCTTGGCGGGGTTTCCCGGGAACTCGGAATACAGGCCGGGAACGATGGCCGAGGCGGACGGAGGTTTTCTTCTGCTTCCGATGCGCGCCTTAACCGAAGATCCCAATCTTTATTTTTTAGTGAAAGGGGTTTTACAAACGGGGAGAATCGACTTCCTCACGCTTCCGGAAATGACCGGCTCCAAGGAGATGAATCGGTTTCATCCTTCGGTCAACACGCGCTTTCGTCTGATCCTTGCGGGAGAGGAAGGGGAGGTGGATTTTATCTCGGGAGTCGATC
>NZ_NPEF01000149.1 GCF_002811955.1 Leptospira ellisii | reverse complement strand
GTCATATAAGGAGTGGATTCCAGACCGGGTATGTTCGGAGCCGCGGGTCTGGCGCCCGCCGCGATAAAAATCCGATCCGCCGTCAACGTTTCCCCGTTTACGGAGATCGTATCGTTCGAAAGAAAGCGGGCGGTTCCGGGGATATAATCTATATTCGGATTTTTATCGCGGCGGGCGCCAGACCCGCGGCTCCGAACATACCCGGTCTGGAATCCACTCCTTATATGACCAGCCGGGAGGCGTTGCGCAGAACGGAACTTCCGAAATCCATGATCGTGATCGGAGGCGGTTTTATCGCTTTGGAATTGGGATTCGCCTATTCCGCCTTCGGGTCGGACGTAACGTTTTTGGTGCGGAACCGCATGTTGAAGAACGAGGATAGGGAAATCGCGGACGAATTCGAACGCGTATTCTCCGAAAATCATAGGGTTCTGCTTCATACAGACATTCAAAAAGTGGAATATTCAAATAATACGTTCCTTGTGGACGTCGTCGCGGACGGGAAACCGCTGCGCCTCGAGTCGGAGGCTCTTCTCGTAGCCGCGGGAATCCGTCCCAACACGGATCTTCTCGGACTGGAGAATACCGACGTTCAAACCGACGAACGCGGTTACATACGAGTCAACGAATATCTGGAGACTTCCGTTCCGAACGTTTACGCGCTCGGGGATATTCTAGGAAGATATTTCTACAGACATTCGGTCAACTTCGAAGGGGAGTTTTTATTCCGCACCTTATATCAGGAAAAAAAACGCTCTCCGATCGAATACCCTCCGGTCCCGCACGCCGTTTTCACGCATCCTCAGGTGGCCAAGGTGGGAAAAACGGAGGAGGAACTGATCGCCGAAAAAATCGATTACATCTCCGTAAAAAATCCGTATAGCGCGAGCGCGACGGGAATGGCCCGTCTTTCCGATTCGGGATTCATCAAACTTCTTGCGGAGAAAAAAACGGGGCGCGTTCTCGGAGCGCACGCGATCGGAGACGAGGCTTCGAACGTGATCCATCTTTTTATACTTTTGATGACGATGAACGGAACGGTGGACGATCTCTTGAGGATGATCTACATTCATCCCTCCCTGCCCGAGATTGCGCGTAACGCGGCCAGAAAGGCGAAAGAACTCTTACAAACAAACTAAGGACGGAATCGACACAATTTATGAAATTCGCTCTTCAAATCGAAGCCCTGACCAAAACGTATTCCGGGGGAATTCAGGCGCTCCGAGGAATCGATCTCAACGTGGAAAGCGGAGACTTCTTCGCGCTTTTAGGACCGAACGGAGCCGGAAAATCGACCACGATCGGAATCCTAAGTTCTCTCGTAAACAAAACCTCCGGCAGAGTGCGCATCTTCGACGCGGACATAGACGTCGATTTGGCCAGAGCGAAATCCTATATCGGAGTCGTTCCCCAGGAATTCAACTTCAACATCTTCGAAAAGGTGGAACAGATCGTGGTCAACCAAGGCGGTTACTACGGAATGGAACGAAAACTCGCGGTCGAACGAGCCGGTGAATATCTGAATCAACTCGGATTGTACGAAAAAAGAAAGGAGGGAGCGGGAAGACTTTCAGGAGGAATGAAACGAAGATTGATGATCGCACGCGCCCTGATCCATAATCCCAAAATTCTGATCCTGGACGAACCAACGGCGGGAGTCGATATAGAACTCCGCAGATCTCTTTGGGAATTTTTGCAGAAGCTGAACGCGTCCGGAATCACCGTGATTCTGACCACACACTATCTGGAAGAGGCGGAAAGTTTATGCAGAAATATCGCCATTATCGATCAGGGAAAGATCGTGGAAAACACGACGATGAAGGAACTTCTGCAGAAGCTGGATCACGAAACTTTTCTTTTGGATTTTACGGGAACGTTTCATTCGCAGCCGAACGTTCCGGGAGTGGAGATCAGAAAGATCGACGATTCTACGTTGGAGGCATCCCTCTACGCGGACGCCTCCCTGAACGATCTGTTCCGCATTTTGGAAACGAACGGAATCAAAGTGGGAAGTATGAGGAATAAATCCAATCGTCTGGAGGAACTTTTCCTAAAACTGGTGGAGAAAAAATTATGACCGTAACGGAACAATTCAACGCTTTCAAAACCATCGTCATCAAGGAAACCGTTCGGATCCTGAGAATCTGGATTCAAACCTTGATTCCTCCGGGAATTACGATCACCCTTTATTTCATCATCTTCGGAAAGTTAGTCGGGTCGCAGATAGGAAACATAGGGAACCACACCTATATACAATTCATCGTTCCGGGTCTCGTGATGATGTCCGTGATCATAAATTCGTACAATAACGTGGTCTCCTCCTTCTTCGGAGCCAAGTTCCAAAGGAATATCGAGGAACTGCTCGTATCCCCCACTCCTCCTTCCCTCATCGTGCTGGGTTATACGGCGGGCGGGATCGTTCGGGGAATTTTGGTGGGATTGCTCGTCATCGCAGTCTCCCTGTTCTTCACACAGCTGGAAGTATATAACGTTTTCATGTTGCTTGGAACCGTCGTCCTAAGTTCCTTCCTCTTCTCCTTGGGCGGTTTTTTAAACGCCCTTTTCGCGAAGAAATTCGACGACGTTACCATCATTCCCACGTTCATACTGACCCCTCTCACCTATCTAGGAGGGGTTTTTTATTCGATCGAAATGCTTCCTCCTTTTTGGCGGAATCTTTCCCAACTCAATCCGATCCTTTATATGGTGAACGCGTTCCGATACGGCTTTCTGGGAGTGAGCGATATCCATCCCGGATTCGCCTTGGGCATGATCGTCGTGTCAACGGTCGTCGCATATTCCATTTCCGTGATCATGCTCCGGAGAGGGTACGGAATCAGAAGCTGATTCTCGAAAGGAAACGATATGAGCGTACAAGAAGAGATATTCGTTCGTCTGAAGTCGGAGCTGCAACCCTCCCGTATCGAGGTCAACGATTACAGCGCGGAACACTCGGGACATTCCGGAAATCCGGATCGTAAAACGGAGGGAACGCATATCCGAATTTCGATCGTATCCGACCGTTTTTCGGGCAAATCCAAGGTGGAACAACACAGAATGGTCTACGATCTACTGCGTCCCTGGATTTCTTCCGGATTACACGCGATCACGCTCGAAACCTCGGAAACCGGCGCAATTTAGGATTGTAACAAAACCGGGATACGAAAAGCTAAAACGAAAGAACGTTTTGAAACGTCCCGAAACGAAAACGAAAGGTCTAAGAAAAGAGCGATGACGATCGAAGAAATAAAAAACAAAATACAATCGGGACTTCCCAATTCCAAGGTCACCATCCTGGATCCGCACAAGGACGGGGTCCATATCAAGGCGATCGTGGTCTACGAAGGATTTCAAGGCAAATCGATGTTGGAACAACATAGAATGGTTTATGCGACTCTTAAGGAAGAACTAAAACAGGAAGTGCACGCGCTTGCACTCGAAACGAGGATACAAGAATGAACGAAACTGCAAAAAATACGATCGAAGGGCTGGTCAACGAAAACAAGGTATTCCTATTCATGAAGGGAACTCCGGAAGCTCCCATGTGCGGTTTTTCCGCCGGTGTGTCTAACGTCTTGAGAAGCCTGGGAATTCAATTCGGATCCTTCAACGTGCTTTCAGACGAAACGATCCGCCAAGGAATCAAAGATTACGCGAATTGGCCTACGATACCGCAACTTTACGTCAACGGTGAATTTATCGGAGGTCACGACATCGTAGTGGAAATGGCCAGAACCGGCGAACTCCAAAAGAAGGTGGGACCGATTCCCGCATGATGAAATTGTACCAATACCGAACCTGTCCGTATTCGTCTTACGTCCGCGATGCGTTCGACGAAATGGGTATGGTCCCGGGAAAGGACTACGAACTCGTGGAAGCCAGCCGGGGAACGCCCGGCCGCGAGGAAGTGGTCCGTCTCGGAGGTTTGAGTCAGGTTCCCTTTTTGGTGGACGGAGAGACGAGAATGTACGAATCGCGGGACATCGTATCGTATGTCCGGAATAAACAAACCTCTTAAAACCCCAAAAGATCCAGAATTTTATTCCCCACGTCCCGGTTTTTTCCCTCGTAAGGATAATTATGAATGTATAATACTGGGTTGAAGTTCAACTCCAGGATCCGATAGTCGTCCTTACGTTCCAAATCCTTAAGGATGATGTCCACGCCGCAAATTTTAGCGTTTACGGAGCGGGCGGCTTTCACGGCCAGTTCTTTGTAAAACGGATGGGTTTGGTCCGTCACGTCGAGCGAATCTCCCCCCGTACTGATATTGGAATTTCTCCGTAAAAAGACCTTCTCCCCCGACTTAGGAATCGAATCCTTCCCCAATCCGGATTGACGCAGAACGTCCGACTCCGTGTCACCCAATTGAATCTTTTCCAAGGGAGTGACGTGTCCGACCCCTCTTCTCGGGTCCGCGTTTTTAATCTCCACCAAACGTTCTATGGAACTGCTTCCGTCTCCCGTCACGTTAGCCGGAATCCGATTGCAAACCGCAACGGTCTCCCCTCCGATCACCAAAAATCTGAACTCGTTGCCTTCCGCAAATTCCTCGACGATCACGGATTCGGAATGATGAAACGCGATTTTAATCGCCTTCTTTGCGTCGTCCGCGGAAGCACCGGGAGAAAGGATCGTAATTCCGATCCCGAAGTTCGTGGTCACCGGTTTGACGACCATCTTTTTGGAGGAATGTCCGTTCCAAAATTCGAACGCGGACTCCGGATCTCCGAAACCGTCTCCCGCAGGAACGAGCAAACCCGCTTCGATCATTTTGATTTTCGAGATCGTCTTATTCTCCATAATCAAAAACGTCATATACGAATCCAGATCCGTTTTGGAAGCCTCTTTCACGTATTCCATTTTTCCGGAATCGTCTTTGATTCGGATAAAATGACTTTTACGATCCAGAATCTGAACTTCCAAACCTCGATTGAGCGCGTCACGGATTACGATCTGCGAGGAAATTTCCAAATCCTCGAAACCTTCCAGGATAAAACGATCGGGAGAAAGTCGTTCTCCCGACTTCAGCTTCAATGATTGCATAACTTGACCGTAGGATACTGCGTTTCGGATTCTTCCCGTTCCAATTGTTCCTTTTCCTGAAAGGAGCGTAACGCCTCCTTTTCGATCCGCGATAGGGTTCCCGGGGAATATTCCAAGTAGGAAAGCGCCCTTCTATTTTCGCGCGCCAGCTCCATTCCCTTGTCCCGGAATTCTATACCCCGCTTGAGGATTTCGCACAAAAGTTTTCCGGAAGGCGTTTCGAGCGGATCCTTCCATTTTTTGATCTGAAAATCGATCGAATCCTGATACGTTCTCCTTCCGGTATGTCGATCCAACAGCTTCGCGTATTGACGCAGGGACTCGGAATATTCCTCTCCGGTCTGATGAAAATTCCTCTGACTTCCGTCCACGTCGACGGTGAGCTCCGGTTTTCTTCCTTCCCAGATCACCTTATTTAGGTTTTCCTTATGTACGGCCCGTTCCGTTTCGTCGATCGGAGGAGAATCGCTGAGGAGGGAATCCAAAAGGATCAGCTGAGTGAAGGCGAGATTGTGTCTGCATACGCCGACGGGGGAATACGGATCGATGTCCAAGGATCGGATCTCCACGTATTCGATCCCCCTCTGCAGAAGAGCGTCTAACGGACGTTCGTCGCCTTTGGGGACCTGCTTCGGACGTACGGGGGAATAGAATTCGTTTTCGATCTGAAGATAATTCGGATTGAGTTGTCGATCCGGGCCGGTCTGGAATTTTTCGTATTCGGGATACGGGGTATGCACCGCGTAACACATACGATCCACGTATTCCCGGAGGGAATTATAGTGAATTCCCAGAGTATCCTGAACCTGACTCGTATATCCTATTTCACTCATACGAAGCGAGGTCGCATGAAGCGAATAACGCGTAAAATTCTTGTGTTTATCGAAACGTGGATCGTTCGGATCGCTCAGGAAGGTGGAATCGAACACGGCGGAAGATCCGGTCAAATACGTAAGGTAATGGACCCTTCTTAAAAAATTCCGAATGACGTGCAGATACAAGGAGGAGATCTCCTCTTTGGTGAACTTGGAGATTTCCTTCTGCAAAAACTGGCGTAAAAAAACGTTGGAAAAGGAGAAGTTGTAATGAACTCCCGATATGGTCTGCATTCTCCTTCCGTAACGAAGTCCGAGTCCGTGTCGATAGATCGTTTTCCATTTTCCGGACGCGGAACTGCCGTATTGTCCGAGAGGGATCCGGGTTTCGTCTTCGGGCAGAATCGGAGGCATGCTGAAGGGCCAAATCAGTTCGTTGTTCAGTTTTCGGATCGTGTATATATGCAGATCCTGTAATTCACGGATGTTCGCTTCTATCCTGGGACGCGGATGTGTCGCGTATTCCAGTTGGGGTTCCGCGAAATCGGTTTTGATGTAATGATTGGTCAGACTGGAACCGAGATGTTCCGGATGCGGCGTATCGGCGAGGGTCCCGTCCGGTTTGACCCGCATACTTTCCTTTTCCAAACCGTGTTTGGCTTTGACCGCGTGTCTGAGCAAAAGTTCGAGGGAAAGTTCCTCCAAATCCGGCCTTGTTCGTAATTTCGTTTTCAAAATCCGCCTGTGGCTCCTTCTCCACGTGGATCGGAAGCCCCGTAGAGTTTTCCGTTCTCCCTTTTGACGGAGAACAACTTCGCGAAGTTCGGCGCGATTCTAAGATCGTGTTTCTTTGCGGAGAGTCCGTCGAATACGTTCCGTTCGTTCACCGGTTTTTCTATAAAAACCGCATCCGGAAAAAATTGGTGATGTATTCTCCCTCTCGCGACGGATTCGTAGAGAGTGAGTTTAAAATCCAAATTGTAAATCAAGGACTGGAGCACCGCGTTGACGATGTAAGATCCGCCCGGAGCGCCGGTCGCCAAAAAGGTCTCCTTTCCCCGGAATACGAGCGTGGGAGACATGCTACTCAAGGGCGTTTTTTTGGGAAGAATGGAATTGGCCTCCGCTCCGATCAAACCGTAGACGTTCGGTTCTCCGGGGGCGCGGCTGAAATCGTCCATCGTATCGTTGAGGACGATCCCGTATCCGGGAATCACAACCGAAGCCCCGAAACGAAAGTTGACCGATTGAGTCGTGGATACCGCATTTCCTTCCTTATCCATCACCGAAATATGGGTGGTCTGCGGAGATTCCGCGTTCAAATTCAGATCCTTCAAATACGAGGAACTGTCCGAAGCGGATTGCCGATCGAAATCGGAAATCTTCTGTTCGGCGTATTTTTTGGAAAGCAGACGTTCCACGGGAATTTTCGTAAACAGAGGATCTCCCCCTAAAATGGCTCTGTCCGCATATCCGCGTCTCATAACCTCCGCGATGAAATGATAGTATTCCGTCGCGTCCTTTTCATATATTTCGCGAAGAGGTTTGGTTTCCGCCATGGACAACATTGTAAGCAGATGTACTCCGGAGGAAGGAGGAGGCATCGTAAAAATCGTATAATCCCTGTAAGTCGATTTGAGGGTCCTCTTTTCGAGCACCTTAAATTCCTTCAGATCCTGAGAGGAGATCAAACCTCCGTTCAGACGCATGGCGGTTACGAGAGACAGCGCGATTTTTCCGCCGTAGAATTCGCGATCTCCCGATTCCGCTATCAAATTCAGACTTTTTGCAAGATCCTTTTGAACCAGGAGCGCTCCTACTTCCGGAGCGTTTCCGTTTACGAGAAAGATTCCCTTCATTTCGTCGTCCATATCCTTCGCGGATTTCTGGATCGCGGAACGAAGATCCGGATAAACGGGAAACCCTTTTTCCGCCAATCGGATCGCCGGTGCGACGACCGCCTTTAGGGGAAGTTTACCGTATCTTTTATGAATCTGCACAAGACCAGCCACGTTACCCGGAACACCGACGGCTCGATAACCGAAAAGGGAATCCTCCTTCGGCTTTCTTTGATACATATTCCGCGAAGAGGCGCCGGGCGCCCGTTCCCGAAAATCGAAAGCGATTGGTTCCGGAAAGTCCTTGAGATACAATACCAAAAAGCCGCCCCCTCCCAAACCGGTCGAATGCGGCCGGGTAACCGAAATGGCGAAGGACGTGGCGATCGTAACGTCCACCACGTTCCCGCCTAACTTACCCACTTCGATCCCCGCCGCGGTGGCTTCCGGAGAATCGGAGGCGATCATAAGATTTTCGCTTTCGCTGAAAAAATCGGAATGTCGTTTTTGATGCGAAGGAACCACCAGTAGATCCGTGGAAACTTTTTTTCCTTCGACGGTAAGGGGAAGTTCCCTGCAGGAAACGAATAGGAAAAGCAGAAAAATCGATATCGTTTTTTGTTTCATCGGGTTTTGTGTCGGAAAAGACTTCAGGATTTTTTTCCGGCTAAAAACTCGAATTCGATCCCGTTTTCACCGGTTGCGAGTTTGGTCCTTCCTCCGGATTTCAAAACGCCGAAAAGGATTTCCTCCGAAATCCGTTTTGAGATATGCGTATCCAGCCATCTCTGTACTGGTCTTGCTCCGAATTCGGGGGTATATGCCTGTGCCGCTATGTATTTCAGCACGTCTTCCTGAAACTCCAGTTCAATTTGTTTAGCGTTCAGTCTTTCCTGTAAAAGAGCAAGCTGTTTTGCAACCACTTTGGTTACATTTTCCTGATTCAAGGAGGAGAATTCGATCACCGCGGTAAGACGGTTGCGGAATTCCGGCGAAAATTGTCGCTCGATCGCCTTGAGACTTCTGTCCTCCAGAACGTCGTTCGCAAAACCGACCGGATTGGTGGATCTTTCCCGCGCGCCCGTGTTCGTGGTCATGATCAGAATCACCTGTCTGAAATCCGACTTCCGCCCGTTGTTGTCGGTGAGCGTGGCGTGATCCATAATCTGCAACAGAATATTATAAATATCTTCATGAGCTTTTTCTATTTCGTCCAGAAGCAACACACAATGGGGATTACGATACACCGCGTCGGTCAGTTGGCCTCCCTGTTCGAACCCCACATAACCGGGAGGAGAACCGATCAAACGGGAAACGGTATGTTTTTCCATATATTCGCTCATGTCGAATCGGACGAGTTCCACTCCGAGTAGTTCGGCGAGTTTGCGTGTAAGTTCGGTTTTACCCACCCCGGTCGGTCCCGCAAAAAGGAAGGAACCCACCGGTTTTCCCGGTTCCGACAAACCGCTTCTGGAAAGCCGAATGGATTGAACGAGCTGATCGATCGCGGAATCCTGTCCGAATATTTTTCCCTTCAATTCCTGATCCAGGTTTTTGAGTTTTTCCCGATCGTCCGCTTTTACCGTTACCGAAGGAACCTTCGCGATTTTCGAAACCAGCTCCTCGATTTCCCGTACGGTCACCGTTTTTTTTCCGTTCTCCCGCAGACGGACCCTCGCACCCGCTTCGTCCAAAAGATCGATCGCCTTATCGGGAAGTTTCCGATCCAGAATGTATCGCGCGGACAACTCGGCCGCCTGTTCTACGGCGGAAGAGGAGTATTTCACCTGATGAAACGTTTCGTATTTTCCCTGTAGACCTTTTAGAATCTCGACCGTTTCGGAGACGGAGGGTTCCCCCACTTCCACCTTTTGGAATCTTCTCGAAAGCGCATGATCCTTTTCGAATATGGATTTGTATTCCTTATACGTCGTGGTTCCTATACAGCGCAATTCCCCGCTGGACAAAGCGGGTTTTAAAAGATTGGAAGCGTCCAAGGAGCCTCCCGAAACCGCCCCCGCCCCTATGATCGTATGAATTTCGTCTATGAACAAAACGTGATCATTTTTGCGGGAATTATCTTCGCGAAAAAATTGACCGACGTCGAATCCGTACAAAGGGT
>NZ_NPEF01000148.1 GCF_002811955.1 Leptospira ellisii | reverse complement strand
TCGTTTGATTTTCGTGGCGACCGTTCCTTGAAACGCGGTGTTGATCGCCTGCGCCACTTTAAAAACGGATACGCCCGCCGTCGAAGAAAGGGATTCGCTGACCTTGATTCGGATTTCGTCCTTGCCCTCGTTGAAATCGTCCCCGATATCCGTTACGCCGGGAACCTTTGCCATGATCGCCTTGTATTCTTCTCCGATACGAATGAGAGTATCGTAATCGTCCCCCCGAATTTCAATCGCCACGGGTTTTCCGACCGGCGGACCTCCCGAAATCTTTTCAAAATCCAACGTCACAAGTTGTCCTTTGAATCGGGAGAATTCGGAAGGATACCCGTTCAGGGAGAAGGGTTTGTAATCCTCCTTTTTTTTCTCCGCTTCCTTCTTTCTCGTCGCTTCCAGGATTCGAATCGATTTTTCGTTCAGGAGCCAGATCGTTTTTTCCCGTATTTCGGAGATCACAGCATCCGTGGAACGTTTTCTATTTTCCTCAGGAGTCAGATATACGAGCACCTGCGCGTAGTGTTTTCCGCGTTTGGTGAACGGATCGTTCGGATCCTTTTGAATGATCCCGACGCGCGTGACGTAGTTTTCCACTTCGTCTTTGGAAAGTTTCGCCAATTCTGTTTCGATCAGATGCGTGAATCGTTCCGTCTCCTGTAAAGAAAGCCCGGTTTGTCCCGTGAGTTTCACCTGGAACACGTCCACCGAACCCGGAAACAACTTGAACTTGCCTGCAACGGCGAATAACGCGAAACTTCCGATGAGCATCGCGGTGAGATACAGAAAAACCTGAAGTCTGTGTTTTAACGCGAATTTCAGAAGAGGAAGATATACCTTCGTCTTAAAACGATAAAACCTTCCGCTTTCCTCTTTGATTTCCCCGGAATGGAATTTGTGTTTGTTGATATCGTACAAATGGGAGGGTAGAATAAAAAACGCCTCCGACAAGGAAGCGATGAGCGCGATGATTACCACGAGTGGAATGCTGTAGATGAACTTCCCGAAAATCCCGGTCATAAAAAGCATCGGGGCGAAGGCGGCGACCGTTGTGGTGACTGTTGCAGTCACAGGATCGATGACCTCGGAGGTTCCTTTGAGGGCCGCTTCGTAGGCGGGCATTCCTTCCTCCATATAACGATACACGTTCTCGCAGATGATGATCGCGTCGTCCACGAGGATCCCGACCACTATGATCAAACCGAACATCGAAATCAGGTTGAGGGTCAATCCGAGATAGTTCATGATCACGAACGTCGCTCCGAAAGAGACCGGAATTCCGAGGGCCGTCATTAATGCGACACGCCAGCCCAAAAACAGGAATAAGGAGGCGGTGACCAGAATCAACCCGCCGACCGCGTTCGAAAGAAGAACTCCGAGACGTCTGCGTATGTATTTGGAAAGGTCGTTCACGAAGGCGTATTCGAATTCCCCGTCGGACGTATTGCGGAATTCTTCGATGACTTTTTTGGCCTGATCCACGACCAAAATGGCGTCCGCCTTTTCGCGTTTGATCACGGTGAGCGCGATCGTCTTTTTTCCGTTCACCTTATCCAGGTATTCCGCTTCCTTCAATCCTTCCGTAACCCGGGCCACGTTTTCGATTCGGATGGAATTTCCGATCTCGTTGGAACGGACGTGCACTCCGGAAACTTCCCTCGGAGAATCGAATTCCCCGATCGTACGAAGGATCATCTCCTTTTGGTTTCCCGCCACGTTTCCGCCGGGGAAATTTATATTACGATTCTTTAATGCAAATATGACGTCTTGGCTGGTGAGATAATGGGAAAACATCGCCGCGGGGTTGATGTCCACCTGCATTTCGGTTTCCCTCCAACCTCTTTTGGAGATTCTCGCCACTCCTGGAATATCTTCGAGGGCCTGTTCCACGATTTTCGCCTGGGCTTTTAGTCTTTTCTCGGCCTCGACTCCGTCGTCGTCCGCCTTCAAACTCACGTCGATTTCGATCACAGGTTGTCTTGCCGTAGTTATCTCCGTAACGATCGGATCTTCCGCCTCTTCCGGAAGATCCTCCACCCGATCGATCGCGGATTTCAGATCGTCCACAACCTTTTGAGAATCCTCCGAATCCGGATCCAACGTGATTACGATTCCGGAACGGTTTTCTATCGAAGCCGAACGGAATTCCTTGATCCCGTCCACTTCCTTGATCGCTTCCTCCAACGGTTTCGTGACCAATTTTTCGATCTCGGAAGGGGAGGCGCCGGGAAACACCGTGACTACGCTTACGATGTCGAAGTTGATGTTGGGGAAGGCTTCGCGATTCATCCGAAAGGCGGTGAATCCTCCGATCAGGATGATCAAGAACGTGAGAAGGTTGACGAAGATACTTTTGGAAAGGAAATACTCGACCAGTGATTTCATGTGGTTTCGTTTTTTTAATCTAAAATTTTTCCGCCGGAATCCAAGGTGTCGTTGAATCCGAACAATTTCGTGTCCTTAAGACGATCCACATAAAGGACCCCCTTTAAATGATCGCATTCGTGTTGATAAACTACCGCCTTGTAACCGTCGATCGTTTCGTCGAACTTGTTCCCCTTTTCGTCCATCCATTGCATTCGAATTCGGTTGGGGCGTTCCACGTATCCCCTCATACCGGGAACGGAAAGACATCCTTCCCAAAAACCCGAACTCTCTTCGGTCAAAGGGGTGATGATCGGATTGAGGATGATTCGCTCCGGAACGTCCGGAGTTCCCGGATATCGTTCGTTATCCTCCGAACCCACTACGACGATCTGTTTCAAAATTCCGATTTGAGGAGCCGCTAAACCGACTCCTTCCGCGTGACGCATCGTATCGAACATATCGCGGATCAACTTTTTGAATTCTTTGGTTTGAATCTCTTCTTCCGAAACGGGTTCGGAAATTTGGCGAAGAAGAGGATCGCCCATTTTCAAAATTTTTCTGACTGACATACTAAAAACCAGGTTCCATCTTACTGTTCGACTTTTTTTGGACAGAAGAAATCGAACCTTCCGAAAGAATTTTCTCGAGCAGATTCGAAAGCGCTACGTTCGCCGCTTCGGTCGTCGGACCTTCGATTCGAAACACTTGAAAGTCGCGGAGTTCGATTCCGAAATCCGTAAGTTGTTCTGAGATCGTCCGAGTCGTTTGCGTAAAAAGAATCGAAGGAAGGGGGATTCCCGTAGGAAGATCGATCCGGGAACAACTTTCTTCCAGGGAGCGGAATAAGGAATGGAATTCATCCGAAAAAAGGTCCCACGGATTCCAGCCGCGCCGTTCTCCAATCCATCGTACGGATTCCGGAAGAAAGGAAAACGAATCCTTCTTAAAATAAGGAGGATCGATCACACAAGCGGAATCGATCCGTTTCGGAAAACGACGAAGAAGTTCGAAAACCGTTCCGGAAAAATAACCTTCCCCCAAAAGTTTCACCTTCGGTTTAGAATTCAGGATTTCATCGGATAGAGCTTCCAACCATTCCTCGTAACGGGGCAGACGCCCGGAAATCGAGCCGGGTTTCCATTCCAAAATTCGAATCGGAAACCGGTACGGAAGGGACGCTTCGGTAAAGATTTTTCCGGGGTATTCAAGATCCGAAATCCAAAGAAGAGGAGAGGAATCCGCGCGTCCGATTCTGCGGAATTGAAGCGATTCTGCCATAGATCCGTAATGCGTCCTTGGGAAAGGTTTTCTCCATGGGTTCCAAGAAGCGGACAAAGATCCATTCAAAAAGAAAGAGTTTGACAGAGGTGGGGAAAGTTTAAAAACTCAAGTGCGGTGAGAACGGGATTTGGAGACGAGGGGAATCGAACCCCCGACCTTTTGAATGCCATTCAAACGCTCTCCCAACTGAGCTACGTCCCCGTTGGAATCAGGATTTTTCCGAATTCGACGGAGTCAATACAAATACAAAAAGGGGTGTAAAGGATGAGTGACTCGATCGAAGAATTGCAGAAAAAGCTGAAAATCCAAAACGACATCATCAAAGGATACGAAAAGGTTCTCCGACTGAACGAACAGGAATTGGAGAACGCGGACGAAATCATCCGCATGTACGAAGGAATCATTCAATATTCCGGAAAGGAACTCAAGGACGCGAAGGAAGCCTTCGACGCCACGAATTTAGTGACCAATCTTTCCCGGGACGAATTGATGGGCGCTCTTTCCCGCATCAAAGAATTGGAAGGAGCGAATAAAAAACTTCGGGAAGAATCCTTACGGTTCCAAGCCGGCTGATCCGTCCTTCCGTCCGCCTTGATTTCGAGTAAAAAACAAGATTCTCTCCTCAGACAAAGCTCTGATGGAAAACTCTATCTGGAAGACAATCCGGGTTTGACGATCGTTTTCGAATCCCTTCTCAAAGAAATCATACAGTTTACTTCCGCCTCCTACGGCGTTTTTCACTTTCGTTTGGAGGATGGAAACGTCAAATCCATCTCCGCCAATCTTCCCGATTCCGTTTATGAGGAATCGGGGGTCGTCTCGGAATTTTGTTTCAAAACCGGACAGGACATCAACCTGAAAAAGGGGAAAACGCCGAGTAAACTGATCGCTCCTCTTTCCCAGAATTCGGTCTGTTGTATTCTGCACGTGGGCGAATTGGGGGATTCGACCTCGGAAAATCAAAAGCGGATTTTCGGAACGATCTTTTTGGGGAGACCCGACGATGCCGGCGGGGAATTCAGAGAGACCGACTTCGAACATCTGCGTGAAACGACGCGGATCATCTCGGATCTTTTGGAGGAATCCTTTATTTCCGGCGAATCCTCGTTAGTCGTTCTTTCCCTGATGACGACTTCCCGCGTCGCTCTGGAATCGGTGCAGATCCGCAAACAAACCGACCGTTTCGACTTTCTCCTAACGGAGATTATACGAGTTTCCGGTCTCATCAATAAGTCCCTCGATCTTTCGCAGTTGCTGGAAGCGATCATGCTCTCCTCGAAATCGGTGTTCCGCACCGAAGCCTGCAGCGTTCTTCTCCTCGATGATACGAAGGAATATCTCTACTTTCATACCGTTCTCGGGGAAAAACGGGACGAAGTGACCAAGGTGCGCGTTCCCGTCGGCAAGGGTGTGGCCGGAATGGTGGTTCAGGATAAACAACCGATGATCATCAACGACGCCAAAACCGATCCGAGGGTATATCGGGAAGTGGATAAGGTTTCGCACTTCGTGACCAGAAACATCATGGCGGCCCCTTTGCTTGTGGAAGGACAGGTCATCGGCGTGATCGAAGCCATCAACACGATCGACCGAACTTTTTTCACCGAAGACGATCTGGAACTTTTCCTAAGTTTTTCGGGAACCTCAGCGCTCGCGATCCAAAAGACGGGTCTTTTACAGAATTTGGAAACCGCGAACAAGGATTTGAGAAAGAAGGTTTCGGAATTGGAAAGTCTGTTCGAACTCTCCAAAGTGGTTTCCTCCGCCAAAAGTCAGGCGGATCTGATGAAACAATCCATTCCGGTCATTCACGGGGAAATGGATTCCAGCAAAACAGGAATTTTTCTCATCAATCGGAAGATGGGGCTTCTGACCTCGATCACGTTCACTTCCGAAAAGACGATCGAGATATCCAGAACCAATCAATATCAGGGAAGTTTTATCCATACCTCGATCGAAGAGGAAAAAACCACGGTAAAAGAGGACATACAGAATTTTAAATTCTCACACGAACTGGATCAGGAATATCTCAAGGGTTCCTACATCGTCCTTCCTTTGATGCATCAGGGTCGAAGTTCCTTCGGAGCGATCACCGTCTCCGATCGCGTGGACAAACTTTCCTACAACCATTCCCATCTTAGACTCTTACAGACGTTCGCATCGTTGATCGCTCGAGGACACGAAACCCTCAAACTGCAGAACGAAATGATTTCGAGAAAGGCGATGCAGAAATCCTTGGAGCGGGAAATAGAAATCACTCGGGAAATTCAAAAGAACATTCTTCCCGAATTCAAAAGTTTCAGTTCCAATTTCGATCTCGGAGTAAAGTCGGTTCCCGCCAAAGAAGTGTCGGGTGACTTCTACGATTTCTATCAATATCAGGACGGACAATATTCGTTTTTGGTTTCGGACGTTTCGGGAAAAAGTCTTCCCGCGGCGATCTTTATGGCGATGAGTTCCTCCGTGATCCGCACCCTTGCCCGAAACCACGATCTCAGTCCTGAGGAAATTCTCAAACAAGGGAACGCTTTGATCTACGAGGATTCGCACAACGGAATGTTCGTGACCACGTTTTTTATCCATTACAATCCGGCGATCTTCACGTTGGACTACGCTTCCGCCGGTCACAACGATCAGGTTTTGATCCGTAAGGACGGAAGTTGGGAATTGATCAAAGGATCCGGACCTCCGCTCGGCGTGATCCCTTCCGCGAGTTACCGGGGAGGAAGCCTAATCGTGGAACCGGGGGACATGCTCATCCTTTATACCGACGGCGCGATCGAGGAGAAAAATTCCAAAAACGAGGAATTCGGTCTGGAACGTATGATCGAGGAAGTGATAGCCAGAAAACATCTTCCTTCCGAACGGATCATAAACGAACTCTTCGAACTGATGAGGAATTTTTCGGGCGCTCCCGAACTCTTCGACGACTTTACGGTGATGATCCTGAAATTCAACGATGATTACCAATTTTCGCGGAGTTTCGAAGCGAGCACTTCGGCGATTCCTTTGTTCCGCGAATTCGTCTACGAAACGATCAAAGTTCGGGATTTGGAGGAATCGGTACGAGACGATATTCTGTTGGCCTGCGACGAAGCGGGCACGAACATAGTGATGCACGGTTATGAAAATACGGAATTGAAAAATCCAAAGTTCGAATGTAAAATACGCTTTACAGGGGATTGGATCACCATTGTATTAATGGACGTAGGGAAAGTGTTCCGGAGAAAGGAAGTTCGGGAACCGTCGATCGAAGACAACCTCACCGGCAAACGCAAGGGCGGATTCGGCGTCTACCTGATCGAAAAGCTGATGGATTCGGTCGAATATTCCAGCGAAGGCGGAAAGAACGTTTTAGTTCTTAAGAAGAATTTTCAGAACAAGGCCTCACATGGAAATCACATCTGAAATCAAAAATCATTCTAAAATCGTTCATCTGATCGGCAATTTGGACGTTCATAATACGCATCGGATCGAATCAGTTTTTATGGATCAGGTCAAAGCCGGAAATTCTCCCGTTCTTATTTTGGATCTTTCCTCCGTGGAATTCATCTCCTCCGCCGGACTTAGGATCATCGTCGCCGCTCTTCGGGAATGTAAGGAGCGGGACGTGGAATTGAGATTGGCCGGTATCAAACCTGCGGTGCGGAAAGTGTTCGAAATCATCGATATGAATTCCATGTTCAGCATCTTCGATACCCTCGAATCCGCCATAAAGTAGTTTCTTCCTTCCCGGTTCGGTCGAATTTAACTTTCCCGAGAAGCCTTTCTTTAAAAACTGGATATATTTCAATTTCATTCCATTTTAAAGGGCCCTGTATGTCCGAAACAAATTATTCACTGGAAAATCCATTTCAATCCTCTACCGAACCGGAAGTTCCTAAAACCCGTGGTCTTTACGAAGAAGCGAACGAGCTCGGAAAAGAACTTCTCGATAAACCCCTAGCGGGTGGAGGAGTGGATCGGATCCTGGTACAACATTCCAAAGAGAGGATGACAGTTTGGGAAAGGATCAAGGTTCTTACGGATCAGGAACCGAACATCCTCTATCAAAACTGGGGAAAAAATTTGGATGGGGCTTCCCTGGTCACAGGAATTTTGAATATCAACGGTCGGGACGTCGCGATCTACGGTCACGACTTTACGCTTCGCGCCGGTTCGATGGACGCCACCAACGGAAGTAAACTTGCACGACTGATTTATATGGCGGGGGAACACGGAATTCCTCTGATCGGAATGAACGATTCCGCCGGAGCGTATGTTCCCGCGGGTGTGGGCGGACTCGACGGATACAGCGAAGCGTTTACCGCACTCCGCAAAATCAGCGGCGTGGTTCCGAGTTTGATGCTTATGTTCGGATTCAACGCGGGCGGCGGGGCGTATCTTCCCCGACAAGGTTCGTTTATGATCCAATGCGAGAATACGTTTTTCGGTCTGACCGGACCGGGTGTCGTAAAATCGGTGTTAGGCGAGGATATCTCCGCAGACGATTTAGGCGGACCCAAGGTTCACGGACAAAGCGGAGTCGTGGACCTGGTCACGGGAGATGAACTCGGCTCGCTTCGGACCGCGCTCAGACTTCTTTCCTATCTGCCGGACAACAATCGTTCCTTCGCGCCGTTTCATCCCACCTCGGATCCTACGGATCGGTTTATCTACGAAGAGGAAATCCTTTTTAAGAAGACGTTCAATTCCCCTACGGGAATGAATACTCCCTTCGACATCACGTTGTATCTTCAGAATATCTGCGATCATGGACAATACTTCGAAATTCAGCCGCAGAGATCCAGAAACCTGGTGACAGCGTTCGGAAGAATCGGAGGACACGTAGTGGCTTTCGTGGCGAACAACTCCGCGGTTTCCTCGGGTCAGATCGATATCGGCGCGGCTCGTAAAGGAACGAGATTCATCCGTTTCTGCAATTTATACAACATTCCGATCGTCTTTCTCGAAGACACCACAGGATTCCTTCCCGGAAAAGAACAGGAGCAGAACGGAATCGTTTTGGAGGGAAGAAAACTGCTGGATTCCATCATAGACATCCGGAAACCTCGTTTAACCTTGATTATACGAAATGCGTTCGGTGGAGCGTACGCCTGTTTCAACTCCTATCACGTGGGGGCGGATATGGTATTCGCGCTTCCGACCGCAAGAATCGCAGTGATGGGACCGGCCGGAAAAGACTACGTCTATAAGGACGAGGTTTCAGCGGTGCAGAGAGAATATCAGGAAAACGTAAAGAAGGGAATGCCCGATAAAGAGGCGGTTACGATCCGCGATAAAAAACTGCAGGCTATTTCAACGCAGTATGAACGGGAATTGATGAATCCGAAAGAAGCCCTTTCCCTAGGTTCCGTATCCAGGATCGTCCTTCCGGGAACGACCCGAAACATCCTCCATCAAAATTTGGATTATCTGATCCGACACTACAAACCGGAACCGCTTTCCGGACCGCAAAGGGAGTTTGAGTAATCGATATGATCGACTTTCAAAACAATCGCATTCAATTTCATCAATCCAACTCTCCTTGGATTCGTTCCTTTTCCCTGGAATCGATCAAATGTCTGATCGTTTGTCGCGGACCCGTTCGAAAGGAAGCGATGGATATCTTCGATTCGATCGGAATCCGAGAATACGGAATTCTTCTTTCCGAAAAGGACTCTGTAGTGTATCCGATGGCCCTTGCCCCCGAACTACGGGGGTTTCGTTTTCCGAATAACATCCACCGTGTTCCCGATTATATGGGCGCCGGCAAGGAGGAGAAGGTGGAACGGATCGCTCAGATCATCTCCATCGCGAAGGACAATCAATACACTCACATCTTCGCCGGTTACGGATTTATGGCGGAGGATTCCGAGTTCATCGAAGCGATCGAAAAAAGCGGAATCGTCTTTATGGGACCGGCGTCGTATGTGGCCAACCAAGCGGGCTCCAAGGACGCGGCCAAAAAGATCGCCCGTCAACTGAACGTTTCCGTAACGCCGGGAGTGGACAATATCTCCTCTTTAGCGTTGCTCGCGAAGGCTCCGGACGCGAAGGCATTGGAAAAATTCGCGAAAGAAAAAGGGATCGATTTTACGTTCGATTCTTCCCTGTCTCCGGAAACGAACGCGGAGAATTTGCTTGAATTAGGATATTCTAAAATCATTGAATTGGTGTCGATCGCCGATCTGCAAAACGAAGC
>NZ_NPEF01000147.1 GCF_002811955.1 Leptospira ellisii | reverse complement strand
TTCTCAAGAAGTCGTAGCGTATTTCGTCCGTTTTTTCATATCCGGAAAGCTCGAACTTCAAATCCGTTCGGATCGATTGATCGAGCGCATTTACGGTGAAGAGGAGAATGACGTGGCATGGAACGCCTTTTTGAACGCATCCTTTGAAACCGGTTTCGTAAATGCGATCGATCAATCGATCCGAACGGATTTGAATTTCGATCTTTCCGGATATGAAAAAACGGACGAAATACCCTACGACTTCTTGAGAAAGCGGCTGAGCATCGCGGTGGCTCATAACGGTTCACACCGTATGGTCACGAAAGGCGCGCTTATCAACATACTCGAAGTATGCGGCTTTGTGTCGTCTCCGGATGGAAGTAGGGTCGCGATCGATTCCCTCAAGGAACGGATTCTACAAACCTACGAACGTCTCGGAAAGGAAGGCAACCGAGTTCTCGGAGTCGCGGTTAAGGAATTGGGAGCCGTATCTAAAATCGAAAAATCGGAAGAGGAGAATATGGTTTTCCTCGGATTTCTTTCCTTTTACGATCCTCCTAAAATCAACGTGGAAAAAACGGTCCAGGATCTTAAAAACCTAGGCGTGTCCCTTAAGGTGATCACCGGAGACAACCGTTACGTTGCGACGAATCTCTGTCACAAATTAGGATTCGAAAATCCTAATATTCTTTGCGGTCCCGATCTGGAAGAGATCAGCAACGAGGCCTTGGTGCAAAGGGTAAACGAGGTGGACGTATTCGCCGAAATAGAGCCGAACAGCAAAGAACGGATCGTTATCGCATTAAAAAAGGGAGGCAACGTAGTGGGTTATCTCGGCGACGGAATCAACGACGTTGCCGCGTTACATTCCGCCGACGTAGGGATTTCCGTGGACGGAGCGGTGGATGTCGCCAAAAACGCGGCCGACCTGGTCTTACTGGAAAAAAATCTCGCGGTTCTCGTCGAAGGTGTGAAACAAGGACGTAAAACCTTCGCGAACACACTCAAATACGTGTTTATGGCCACCAGCGCCAATTTCGGGAACATGTTCAGCATGGCGGGAATTTCTCTTTTTCTTCCTTTTTTACCCTTGTTGCCGAAACAAATTCTACTCATTAATTTTTTGACCGATTTTCCGGAAATGACGATCGCGACGGATCGGGTGGACGAGGAGATGATTTCCTCGCCCAAACGTTGGGACATAGCGGCGATCCGGAAATTTATGGTGGTGTTCGGAATGATCAGTTCTTTTTTCGATTATCTGACTTTCGGCGTTTTGTATTGGTTTTTGAAAGTCGGAAACGATCAATTCCGAACGGGATGGTTTTTGGAATCCATCGTATCCGCGTCCATGATCGTTTTGATCATACGAACGAGAAATTCCTTTTTCCGAAGTATTCCTGGACGTCCCCTGTTTTGGGCAACCATCGGAATCGGATGTTTTACCGTTTTGCTCCCGTATACGCCGATTGCGGGTTTGTTCGAGTTGGTGCCTTTGCCCGCGAACGTCCTTTTGATTCTTTTGGGAATTGTTACGATTTACGCGACGACTGCCGAAATTGCGAAAAAACTTTTTTACCGAAAGGTTCGTATATAAGCCGAGCAACTCTGTTCCGGAACTGTTTTATTCTTTTGATACTACGTTTGGTGCCGTATGGATACGGATACGCGGTATTTTGGTAAATTTTGAAAGACAGATTATTTTTCGTTTTTGAAAACGTACTTCGGAAGTTGTATATGAAGGAAAAAACGATCGATTTTGATCTGGTTGCGGACCTCTATGATTTTTACGTAAATGCCGATTTGGATCTGGAATTTTTTCTGCGGGAAACGGAAGGGGTAGATTCTCCGATTTTAGAACTGATGGCCGGAACGGGTAGGGTTTCCTTGCCACTTCTCCAACGGGGAAGAAAGCTCTTTTGTGTGGATTATTCCCGCGAAATGTTGCAACGTTTGCGAAACAAAACGGCGCCTTTCGGTAAAAACCTGGAAACACGGGAAGCGGACGTTCGCGACTTCCGATTCGACCGTACTTTTGAAAGGATCCTTTTGCCGTTTCACTCCTTGTCCGAAATCACGGATGCTTCCGATCAGAAACAGGTATTAAAATCGGTTCGCAACGCGTTGTCGGAAAACGGAATTTTCCTGCTCACATTACAGAACCCTAATGTTCGTCTAAAAAATGCTGACGGTCTGACGAGACCGATGGGTGAATTTCCTCTTCCCGATGAACGGAAACTTGTCCTGTCTTATTGGAACTCGTATGATCCGAACCGATGTATCGTAACCGGAATACAGTTCTATGAAATCTATGATTCGAAAAATATTCTGATGGAAAAACGTTTTTTACCGATCCGTTTCAGACCGATATTCCAAGAACAGATTTACGAGTATCTGCACGAACTCGACTACGAAATCGTTTCGGTGTACGGAGATTATTCCTATTCCCCGTTCGAAGAGGACACAAGTCCATTTATGATATTTAAATTAGGAAAATGAAATGAAGAAGTTTTATATATTCTCGACGGCGACCCTGTTCCCGTTCGCATTGTTGTGGAACGGAGCGGTACACGCAGTAGTGCTGCGGGAGTCAAACCGTTCTTTGTCTTTTTTACGCAGAACCAATCCGGGTGATTTTATCCTTTTAGGATTATTCGCGACGTTTGTGATCGCCATTCTTTTTGCGATCAGTTTTTTGAAGTGGAAAAAAAGCGGATCCTTTGGAGAACACGTCTCCCACATATTGTTTTTTACGGCGATAGCGGGAGTGTTCGTGGATTTAAATCAATATATGCTGTATCCGATATCGGGTAACGTAGTGTTTTTCTGGTTCATATTCGGATTTTTGGAATTTTGTATATACCAATGGATCGCGAATTTTTATCACAGGAAATTCGTCGAAAAGGAACCGGGACGGAATTCTTAAAACGAGGTTCCGCCCCGGATCACGAAGCTACTACGGTTTTTTCGGCGCGAACTTTAGAAAATGTTCCACCTCTTTTTTCGAACCGACGACTAACGTGGTCCGTTCGTGTAATTCCTTCGGAGTCAGATCTAAAATTCTTTCTCCGTAAACGGTGACTGCCATCCCGCCCACCTGTTCCGCGATGAACGCCATCGGAGCCGCTTCATACAAAAGTCTGAGTTTTCCGTTCGGATATTTGGTGGATTTCGTATCGTTCGGATAGAGAAAAATTCCTCCCTTGAGAAGGTTTCTATGGAAGTCCGCGACCAAGGAGCCGATGTATCTACCGGACTGCGGTTTTCTTCCGCCTTCGATGGACTTGATATCCCGGATATAATTTTTCACCTCGTCGGACCAGTAGTTGTAATTTCCTTCGTTGATGGAATAGATTCCGCCGGTTTCGGGCATCTGCATATCGGGATGGGAAAGTATGAATTCTCCGCAGGAAGGGTCGAGAGTAAAACCGGATACACCTTTGCCCGTACAAAGGACGAGCATCGTGGAAGAGCCGTAGAGCACGTATCCCGCAGCCCTTTGTTTGGAACCGGGTTGAAGAAGATCTTCCAAACTTCCCGGGGTTCCTCCGGGAGTTTTTCGTAAGTGAACGGAAAAGATCGTTCCGATGGAGACGTTTGCGTCTATATTGGAGGATCCGTCCAAAGGATCGATCGCGATGGTATATTTTCCGATCTTATAACCGCTCGGAACGGGAACGGTTTCCTCGTGTTCCTCGCTTCCTAAAATACAAAGGTGTCCGCAGCGGGTGAGCGTGTGATTGAAGACCTTATCCGCGTATTCGTCCAGTTTCATCTGGGTTTCGCCTTGTACGTTTACGGTTTCGGTGGCACCCAGTATGTTTTCCAAAAGCCCCGCTTTCCGCACTTCACGGGAAACGATTTTCGCCGCGTAGACTAAGTGACTCATGAGAGCCGTAAAATCCCCGGTGGCTTGGGGCAACTTGAGCTGTTCCTCGATCAGATACTGGGAAAGACTCAATGTTTGTGTAGGATGAACAGACATAAATTCCTCTGGGAAAATGATTCCAACAGGGTTTTCGGAGGGCTTCCGAATTCAAGCGAAAAGCTCTGTAACAAACCCGGATAATTTCCGGTGGGGAAAGGAGTTTTTTTCCGAAGAAATCTTGCGAATTCGGAAGGATTCCGTTCCGATATTTAAAAACGGGAACGAAACCACAACGATGCAGGCCTTCACTCATAAATATAAAATCACGGAAGATATCTTCGAGGAGTTTTCGGATCAATTTTTGAGGGATATTCGGAATTCTTTAAGTAACGAGATCGTGATCACGCACTTCCGGTTTCAGGATTTGTATTCCTATTTTAAACTTCTCGGCGAACAAAGATCCGCGGAGATTATGCGGGAATTAAAATCCATCATCCAGGCGCATCTTCGTCCTTACGATAAACTCTACGTCTACGATTCCCGATCCATTTTGACCCTTTCTCCGGATTGTAAAACGGAAGTTGTGCAGGCTCGTTTCGACGAGGTCGTGTTTCAGGTAAACCATCTCATCGTGGATTACGAGATTCAATTTATGGAATTGAACTCCACGATCGAAACGTTGGAACCGATCTGGAACGAACTGCTCGCTCCCGTAAAAAGTACCTGACGTCTGTTAAGCGAAAACCGGGAATTCCGATGTACAAAATTCCTTTCTGAAAAAGTTCTTCAGGGAATGAACGATTGTACCGTAACTTTCTACGAGGCTTTGCTTCGGAGGGAAGAATGGATCAGGCAGAAAAATTCAAGAAAACGCTGGAACGATACATCGATTATAGGGGGATCGACATCATTCTTCATTTAAAAAACGGAACCGTGATCGAACTGGATAAGAACCGTCGTTTGAACGGGGACGTGGTGATCAAAAACGGAAAAACCGGAATTGTAGCCGAAATCGAAATCTCCGAAATCCAAAGAGCGGAATTTTTTGCGGCCTAAAAAATTCTGTCTCTTTTTTGAATTTTGTCGGAAAAACCTTGCAAAAAGCGCCTTATTTTCAGTTAATGTACATTTGGATTTCCTATTTCTTCCGAAATAGAGAGATCTATGTGCGTCCAGCAGCCTCGGGCGGCTTTCCGTTTTAAAATCGAGGCTCAATAAAAACGAAGGAATCTAAAACTCGAATGGTAGGAATCATTGTAAAAGACGGAGAATCGATCGAATCTGCTTTGAAACGTTTCAAACGTGATTGCGCGAATGCTGGAATCATGAGCGAAATCAAACGCAGAGAATACTTCGAAAAACCGAGTATTAAAAAGAAAAAAGCGATCGAATCCGCAAAAAGAAAAGCAGAAAAGAAAAAACGCCTTTTCTCTAAAAAAGACAAAGCCTAATTCTGGTTTTGTCCGGCGAGATCCGAAAGGATCTCCTTCTAAATCTGAATCATTAAACTCATGTCCCTGCAGATAAAAATCAACGACGATCTGAAAGAGGCGATGAAAGCGAAGAAAGAACCTCATCTTTCCACGCTTCGTTTGCTAAAATCCGATATCCAATACGAGCTTACCAAAACCGGAGCCAAAGAACTTTCGGACGAACAAGTCGTAACCGTTATAAAGAAAGCCTATGCAAAGCGGTTGGACGCGATCGGAATGTATCAAAAGGCGGGACGTAGCGATCTTTTGGCCCAAGAAGAGGGGGAAGCCGGAGTTCTGAAAGAATACCTTCCGCCTGAACTACCTGAAGAGGAGATCATCGCCACTATCGATCGGATTTTTGCGGAAATGCAACCCACAGCGAAAGATATGGGAAAGGTCATGGGAAAAGTTATGGCCGCGTTCAAAGGGAAGAGTATAGACGGCACTAAGGTTTCGGCGATCGTTAAATCCAGGCTTTCCTGAGTGGTTGCACTTTGTCGAACAAAAAGGATTTCATCGATCGGATTCACCGGGAAGTTCCCATCGAATCGTATATCTCCAGGTTCGTTCCTCTCAAAAAGAGGGGAAAAAACTTTCTAGGACTTTGTCCGTTTCACCAAGAAAAATCACCTTCGTTTAACGTTTCCGCGGAAAAACAGTTCTACTACTGTTTCGGTTGTAAGGCGTCGGGGGACATCATCCGATTTGTAATGGATTACGAGAGAGTGGATTTTTCCAGAACTCTCGAAATTCTTTCCGAATATTCCGGAATTCCCCTGGAGGAAAAAAACTCCAAATCGGCCGAACTGACCGATTTTTTGTATAAGATCAATCAGAAAGTCAACGAATATTATCAGCATCTGTTGCATACCCCGGTCGGTAAACCGGCTTTGGATTATTTGAAATCCAGAGAGATCGAGGATTCTGAAATTCGTCTTTTCGGATTGGGATACGCGCCGGAAGGTTTTGACACGTTAATCCGGGAAGTTTTAAAAACCAAGGATGAAGTCGCCGCGGGAATTCAGCTGGGTCTTTTGCGGGAAAAAGAGGCCGGAAACGGCAGGCCTTACGACTTTTTTCGGGAGAGGATCCTATTTCCGGTTTTGGATTTATCCGGAAGGGTGATCGCATTTTCGGGAAGGATTTTAGGTCCGGGGAAGGAAGCAAAATACATCAACAGTCCCGCTTCTTTGATTTTCGATAAGAGTAGGACCTTTTACAATTTCTTTCGGGCCCGGGAAGGGGTTCGAAAAACGGGCGAGGCGATGCTCGTGGAAGGGTATTTGGACGTCATCGGATTGGCGAGAAGGGATTATGAGAACGTAATCGCTTCTATGGGAACCGCGATCACCGAAAATCACATTCGAACGTTGAAAAAATTCGCCGAGCGAGTGGTCTTTGTTTTGGACGGCGACATCGCGGGTAAGAAAGGCGCCTTGCGTGCCGCGGAAATCTGTCTAAAAGAAGGGATGGAATGTTCCATCGTCCTGCTTCCCGAAGGAAAAGATCCGTTCGATTTGGCGAAATCCTTAAATCGACAGCAGTTGAACGAGCTGTTGTCGGTTCGAATCCAAGGTTCCGAATTCGTTTTGGAGGAATTGCTGGAAAACGCGGATTCTCGGGCGCTTCCGGAGAAAAAAAGAAAGGGATTACAGAATCTTTATTCCTTTATTCAGGGATTGAATCGGGAAACGGATAAACAATTTTTTTTAGGCTTGGGCGCCAATAAACTGGGAATCAGCATGGATGCGGTTCTGCGGGATTTTAAAGGAGGCTCGAGTGCTAAGAATGGACCCTCGAATGCCGATATTAGTTCTAACGTAAAAGAAGCGAGAACGGTTCCTCAACCGGCTCTGGATTGCGAGAGAAAGATCATCTCTATGCTCGTAAAACACACCGGGTTGTTTTCCTATTCCGAGGAGATTTCCTCGATGGAATTTATGGATTCTGCCAGTTCGTTTCTTTGGGATTATTTATATACGATTTATACGGGAGAAGAGGAAATTTCTCCCGTGCGGATTTTGGCTTCCGAACTTCCGGAAGATTTAAAACAGGCGTTGGCTCCGTATCTTTTGGAAGAGGACTTCGAAAGGACGGAACCCGCCGAACTGGACAAAGTGTTTCGAATTCTGCTGTTGCAGCAGAAAAAATTCCGAATCGAGGAGCGGATTCGGGAATTGGATCAGAAACGCGAACGTTTTTTTACGCCCGAGATCTTTACGGAACTCAGTTTTTACCGTAAGGAAAAAGAGAAGATTCTGGAGCATATCCGGAGTCAATCGGCCACCACATAATTTAGAGGGAACGCGGAATGATGGAAAATCTACAAAGTATGCCTGAAGTTCAGAAGATCATATCTCTTGGAAAGGCGAACGGGGAAGTGTCGTATGACGATATCAACGAAATCCTTCCCGATAAAATTCTGAACTCGGAAAAGATAGACGATTTTTTCACCCTCTTGCACGAGATGGGGATCGAAATCGTGGAGGAATATACGAGGAACACATTGGAGCCCGCTTCCACACTCGTTCCTAAAGACGATTCGAAACCCGCGCGGAAAAAGAAGGAATCCTCTTCTTCCGCGAGCGGTTCCGAAGATCCTATCAAACTGTATTTGAGAGAAATAGGAAAGGTAAGTTTGATCTCCGGTGAAACGGAAGTCTTTCTCGCGAAAAGGATCGAGAAAGGCGAAAAGATCATCGAAGAAACGATCTTAAGTTCCTCCATTCTCAGGGCGAATTACATAAAACTTTTACCGAAGATTCGGAGCAAAAAGATCAAGGTCTACGATTTGATCCGTGTGGATAAGATGTATGCTTTGAACGCGGAAGAGGCCCACAAACTCGAAGAGTTATTCTTTAAGAATATTCTAGTTATTCAGGAACAGGAGAAGGTTCTTCAAGAAGCGGTTTCCAAGAGCAGAAAGTATTCCGAAACTTCCAAAAAATATAAGGAATTCAAGGAAAAGATCGACGCTTCCACCGAAATCATTCACAACGCGATCCGCGAACTCGGGATTAGTGACCATGGGTGGAGGAAAATGGTCCACGTATCGAAAGATGGCGGAAGACTTGGTCGATAAACTCGTACAAGTGGGAAATTTGGAAACGAAGGAAGAATGTTCCACGAAACACTATCTTTTTCCGGGCGCCGCCGGTTATTCCGAAACCTTGCATAAAGAGATCGAAGGTGTCTACAAGGTGGAATCCGGATTCGCCAAAAGATTACAGAATTATTATGGAACCGAAGTTTTTGAAATTTTAGGAAAAAAACCGAAATTGCTCGGGAAAGGAATTCCCTATTTCGAGGAAGAGGTCAATTTTGCGGTCGACAAAGAATTCGCGTTAGGCGTCACCGATATTCTGGCACGGAGATTCAGAATCCTTTTCGTCAATTTGGAATCGGCGCGGAAAATGGTGGGACCGGTTTCCGCAATTCTTTCGAAACGTCTCAAATGGAAGGAGAAAAAGAAAAAAGAAGAGGAATCCGCTGCGCTCGAACTGATCGAGAACCTAAAGAAATCCTACCGCTGAACGGAGGATTTTGCCGGAACACCGACGCTCCATCGTAATACCGTCGGCCCCCGCCCAAATTAGGGTGGTGGAGGCGGGTCCGCGGGGAAAATCCGAACGAATTTCCCTTTAACAGAAAATTCTGCGTTCGTAAAGCGGAATTCACGCGAACCTTTCGCAGGAATTCCGACAAGATCAACCGTCGATATAATCCTTCAGTTTTTTGGAACGCGATGGATGTCTGAGTCTTCGAAGCGCCTTCGCCTCGATCTGACGAATCCTTTCTCTCGTTACCTTGAACTGATAACCGACCTCTTCCAACGTTTGCGGATAACCGTCGTCCAAACCGAAGCGCATACGGATCACCTTTTGTTCACGCGCCGGAAGAGTATGAAGAACCTGACGAATCTGTTCCGCGAGAATGCTCGAAGCCGCCGCGTTCACCGGAGTTTCCACTTCCGTGTCCGGAATGAAATCTCCGAGCTCCGAATCTTCTTCCGAGCCGACGGGAATTTCCAAGGAAATCGGTTCTCTTGCGACGTTCTTAACCATTTTCACTTTTTGAACGGGCCAGCCGAGTCGTTCCGCAATCTCTTCGTTACTCGGATCGCGTCCGAATTCCTGCACGAACAAACGGGTTTCACGGATCACTTTGTTGACCTGCTCGATCATGTGGACCGGAACGCGTATCGTTCTCGCCTGATAGCAAATCGCTCTGGTGATCGCCTGACGGATCCACCAAGTCGCGTATGTGGAGAATTTATAACCTTTTTTGTATTCGAATTTATCGACCGCTTTGATCAGACCGATGTTCCCTTCCTGAATCAAATCGAAGAAGTGCATCCCGCGGTTCGCATAACGTTTCGCAATGGAAACCACGAGTCGAAGGTTCGCTTTGACGAGTTCTTTTTTGGCTTGAGAAATTTCCCGTTCGCCCTTGATGATTTTTTCACCCTCTTGCACGAGATGGGGATCGAAATCGTGGAGGAATATACGAGGAACACATTGGAGCC
>NZ_NPEF01000146.1 GCF_002811955.1 Leptospira ellisii | reverse complement strand
TCACGATACGTCTCCCCGATCCAGCTCGAAGGAAGGAACGAACCAACCTCACAATCCCCAAGTTCACAGCGCAACTACAGCGAAAGCAGTCGGCTTGATTCGATTTTCTTTTTGATTCATGAAGCGATCCGCTTGCTTCCTGCATTGCGTTGCGCGGCGGAACATTGACATTGTACGACGTTCTTTTGCGTGAGCGGGCCGCAGGGCGCTCAAGCGTCCTCGAAGAGGACGAGCGGGAATCCGCGAGCCCGGAGTCACGCGACTCGGAGCCGCCGCGACCGACGCAAAACACATTCATCTTTTGGAATATTGCGGCGGCTCCGAGGCACGCCCCGTTCGAAACCGGCTCTTTTCTCTTTTATATCGCCGTAATCCCGCCGTCGACGGTCCAGTTGGAACCGTTGATATAATCCGATTCCACTTCCAGAAGAAAACGTGCGACCCTGGCCACCTCTTCCGGAGACGCGATCTTCTTCGACGGGGTCATATCGATGATTTTTTTTCTATGATCGTCGACTTGGTCTTCCTGGATTCCCATCGAAGTTTCCATATAACCCGGACTGAGCGCGTTCACGGTGATCCCGTATTCCCCCCATTCGTGGGCAAGGGATCTTACGAATCCGACTAACGCGTGTTTGGAGGCCGAATAAGCGACCGAATTCGCCGAACCTTTGAGGGATAAGGAGGAAGCGATCATCAGAATTCTCCCGAACCTCCTCTTCCGAAACTCCGGTAGAACCTCTTTTACGATTCGAAACGCCGATCTCAGATTTACGGAAAAAATCCGGTCCCACTCCTCCTCCGAAACCGAAGTGATCGTATGATACGGTCCTCCGTATCCGGCGCAATGAACGAACGAAACGGGAATCTGCATCTCTTCGGAAACGATCTTTCTCCAATTTTCCAATGTGGTCGTAATCGAATCGTCTTTCGTGAGATCCGTTCGTAAAAATCTTTCTCCGGGAAACGCGGTCTTCGGTTCCTGCAGATCCAGGTTGGTTACGGCGTATCCTTCTCGGATCAGCGAAGCGACGATAGCCCTTCCGAGTCCTCCGCTTCCCCCGGTAATCAAAACGTTCTTCATCGAGTTTTTCTTTTCCGGAATATCGATCACCTTCTTTTCCCCTCTTCGTTTCTATTCCGATTTCGGAGATGACAGAGGGAGGGACAAGGATTCTTTTGTTTCTCATGGAAAAACTTTTGGAAAGAGTGAGTCACATCCTCGAAGCTCTCCCGTATATTACGAAATACTCCGGGAAAACCGTCGTGATCAAATACGGCGGAGCGGCGATGGCCAAAGCCGATCTCAAGGATTCTTTCGCAAAGGATATCGTGCTTTTAAAATACGTGGGAATTCATCCCGTGATCGTTCACGGAGGCGGACCCGAAATCAATCGTCTTCTGGAAAGTCTCAAAATTCCCACCGAGTTCGTTCACGGACATCGTGTTACGGACGCACAAACCATGGACGTCGTGGAAATGGTTCTCACCGGAAAGGTCAACAAACAGATCGTTTCCATGATCAACGCGCAAGGCGGAAAGGCGGTGGGAATTTCCGGTAAGGACGGAAATTTAGCCAAGGCCAAAAAAACTCCCGTCGAAATCGAACTCGAAGGAAAAGAAATCCAATTCTTCGATGTAGGACTTGTGGGTAAGATAGAATCCATCAATCCTGAAATTCTTTTCAATTTACAAAAGGAAGGATTTATTCCGGTCATTTCACCCGTAGCGGAATCTCCGGAAGGGGAAAGTCTCAATATCAACGCAGACACGTTTGCGGGAGAGATCGCGGGCGCTCTCAAAGCGGAGAAGTTGATTCTTCTTACGGATACGGAAGGGATTCTGATCGACGGCAAACTCGCCACGGGGCTCAACCGTGGAAAGGTGAAGGATTATATTCGAAAAGGGCAAATTTCCGGAGGAATGATTCCAAAAGTGGAATGTTGTCTCACCGCGATCGATCAAGGTGTACGTAGAACACATATCATCGATGGAAGAGTTCCCCACTCCATTCTGATCGAAATTTTCACGGACCAAGGGATCGGTTCCCTCATCGAATAGTCGTTCTCCGACTTCGTTGAAACTCCTTGACAGGGAAGTCTTTCCCGGTTCCAATGATCCCATTCTTCCCGAAGAACGGTCCGTCACATCCCCTTTATGAGCGAAAGGCAGTTATCCTTATCCCTAATTTCCGATATCACGGCGAGAATCAATTCGACCGACGATTTGGAAGAACTCCTCGGCATCATCATAGACACAACCAAAGACGTTCTCAATTCCGAAGGTTGTTCCCTGCTTCTCTACGATCGGGACGAGGATTGTCTCGTATTCAACGTCGTAAAAGGAACCAAGGGAGAATCCCTGACGGAATTGAAAGTCCCCCGCGGCAAGGGCATCGCCGGAATGGTTTTGGAAACCTTGGAACCGGTCATCGTCAACGACGCGGCCAACGATCCTAGAATTTACAGAAACATAGACGATACGGTCGGATTCGTAACGAACAACCTTATCTGCGTTCCGATGAGCACTCAGGGAGAAATCCAAGGGGTTTTGGAGGCGGTCAACTCCCTCGGAAGAAAGGAATTCACGAACAAAGACATTAAGGTTTTGCAATATCTTTCGGATCTGGCCGCCATCGCGATCCGGAATCGGAGATTGATCCGCGACCTGCGTCTGCGCGCGAACGAACTGGATTGTCTTTTCCAACTCAGTCAGGCGATTTCCAACATCGCCGAAATGGATCAATTCCTCAATCTGACCGTACATTCCATCTCGGACGTGATGGGAGCGGAGCGGGTTTCTTTGATCTTTTTCAATTCCAAAAACGGTAAATACGAACTCAAAAAAAGCATCGGATTTTCCCTCGAAGAAGAGGAACAATTCATCAACGAAAAGGAAGGTGTGATCCGGAAGATTTTGGAATCCGGAGAGCCGATTCTCGTTCAGAACACTTCCGTTTTGGCGGAGGGTTGGATTCGTCCCGAACGTTACAAAACCAAATCCTTCATATCGGTTCCGATCCGCCAAGACGGAAAGATCGTGGGAATCTTAAACGCTGCGGACAAAAAATCCGGAGATAGTTTCGACGGAGCGGATCAGAACATTCTCAGTACGATTTCCAATCAGATCGCGGAGGCGTACAATTCGCTTCTTTCCAAAGAACAAAAGGAAAAGTTGAATTCGATCCGCCGCGATATGCAGATCGCGTCCCAGATTCAGCTCAATTCCCTTCCGAACATACCCAAAAAGATTCAGGGGTTGGAATTGGAGACGAGTTACATCGCTTCCAAGGAAATCGGCGGCGACTTTTACGATCTTATCTATCACAATCCGGACGAAGTGAGCGTTTTGATCGCGGACGTTTCCGGGAAAGGAATCGCGGCCGCGCTTTTTATGGAATTCTCGAAGACCATCATCGCGGGCGAGGTTTCGCGGAATTCCTCCACGAGCATCAGTTTGATGAGCGCCAACAGAATCATCCAGGAGAAGTCCGGATATTTTATGTTCGTCACGGTGATGCTCGTGCGCATCAACATGGCCAAACGAAGAATCCGTTATTCCAGCGCGGGACACAACGAACAGCTGCTCTACAAAGCGAAGGAAAAGAAGGTGATCTCGCTTTCCGGAAAGGGAATGCCTCTCGGAATCAAGGAATCCGAAATCGACGAACACGAGATCGATTATTCGCCGGGCGATTTATTGATCCTGTATACGGACGGAGTGAGCGAGGCCATGAACGAATCGAGCGAAATGTACGGACTCGAAAATCTCACCAAACTCGTGGAACGCAACGGAGAAATGCCGTTGGGAGCTTTGAAGGAATTGGTCATCGATACGACCGACGCTTTTCGGGGAGACGCGGACCCTCACGACGATTATACCCTGTTTATGGTTCGTCTTCCGTAACGATCGTTTCCGGGCGTCCCCTTCCTCGCTTCGCTCGGAAGGTTGCGCTGCTCCGGGTTCGTCGCAAAGCGACTCATCCCTTCTCGTTTTGCGACAACGATTCACGAACCGTTGTCGTATTCCGAAAGAACCGTTCCCCCGACGATCCGTTCCCCGTGGCGGCAAAACGTCCGGGACGCGAGGCGCCCTACACATCGCTGACGCGGAAAATTCCTTTTTAAGAATATTCAAAATCTATTTAGCGATCATATGCGCCGGTTGACCCGTGGACGCGAGAAGCGATCTCCACAACGTGCTTCTGTCCGGCTGGAGCACCTTTCGTTCCTGGATCGCCACCGGAATCGGAAGATGGGTGAACACGTTGTTCCACATTCCCACCACCATATCCGTTTTGCCCGCCATCGCCGCGTGGACCGCGTTCTGGGCCAGGAAACCGCAGAAAACGGAATCCTCGGGATTGGCCGGAATCGAACGGATGATATAACTCGGATCGATGTATTTGATGTTCACCGGAATGTTCTCCTTTCGAAAAAATTCCCCCATCGTATCCTTGAGATAAATTCCTATGTCCTTCAGTTTCAAATTTCCCGAAGGATCCCGTTCCCCCGTGGTTTCGAAAAAATGTTGTCCGGCGCCTTCCGCGGCGATGATGACCGCGTGTCCCCGTTTTAGAATCCGTTTTTTAAGTTCCTCCAGAAAGGCTCCGTTGCCGAAAAGATCGAACTTCACTTCGGGAATCAGACAATAGTTTACGTTCCGCGAAGCGAGTGCGGCGTTCACTGCGATGAATCCGGAATGTCTTCCCATGAGTTTCACGAGACCGATCCCGTTCGGAGCCCCTTTGGCCTCGACGTGGGCACATTCCACCGCTTCCATCGCTTTGGAAAACGCGGTGGAAAAACCGAACGTCTTCTGCACGTAATTGATGTCGTTGTCGATTGTTTTGGGGATTCCGATCACGGAGATTTGTTCCCCTCTGCGTTCGATTTCGTCCACGATCTCTCGAGCGCCGCGTAACGTGCCGTCCCCTCCGATACAGAACAACATCTTCACTCCGTACAAACTCAGATAATCCACCATCTCCGCGGGGGATTGGTTTCCGCGCGAGGAAGCGAGCATCGAACCGCCCTCTTCCACGATATGCGCCACTTTTTCAGGAGTCAGTTCGATCGGTTTATGTCCGTGTTTTTTCACCAAACCCTGATAACCGTAGGGAAACCCTAGGATGCGCGAAACTCCGTATCGGTAATACAATTCCATCACGATTCCCCGGATGACGTCGTTGATTCCGGGACAAAGACCGCCGCAGGTCACGATCCCCGCGGTCACTTCCTTGGGATGGAAATATATTTTTTCACGAGGACCGGCTTGTTCGAAAAAATCCGGCCCGGCTTTGACGTAGGAATTCCAATCGTCTTCGTTTTGAAACACGGTCCGAAACAATAACCTGGAAGAATCGCTAGTATAATATTCATACTCTGCGGGACTGGGAACGGAACATTCTCCGAAATTTCTAATTTTGGTTTCCATACGACCTCGCGGCAGATTTTGGAGGAAATCCTTGAAAAATCATCTCCTTTTGCAATTTTATACTGACAGTTCTGTTCTATTTTAATAGTCTTACGGATAAACTGGTTATGAACGAAAAACGGTCCTTAATTTTATCGTTGTTTTTGTTTTTGATCGGGGTTTCCGTATTCTCGGTCGAAGATCCTTCATTTAGCCCGTTTCAACCGTATCATCTTTCCCGGGATTTCGATCTCAATCGCCAAAAATATCTGCAAGTGATCGCCATTCCGTATAAGGATCCGATGGAACTCAAACTCGGACCCGAAACGGAATCGTATTCCGCAACCGAGACTCCCGCGCCCGGATTTACCGTAAGCCCGGGGCTTTCCTTTTCGGGAATGTTCCAACCGTTTTTGTTTTCCGTCGTGCCCAAGGAAAGCGTGCATTTTCTTCCCGTTTCGGAAACCGTTTTGATTTCGGAGACGGCTTCCCGTTCGGGAAAGATCGTATCCGGCGCCTTTTCCGAAAAACGGACCTTTGATCGAATCACGGATTCCAGAAACCAAATCCAAGGTTACGGTTTGACCAATTGGAATTCCAATCCCCTGCAGAATGGAAGCAGTTCCGGTGTGATGTTTTTATATATGAAACGTCATGCGGGATTGGAGATGGATTTTAACGCGAGAATGATCGGTAACCAAGCGGGACTTTCCGTGTTGGAATCCGCGAAATCCACGATCGCGTTTAACTATTCCGTATTTCCCGAAATCGGGGAAAGTTCCAAGATGAATTTTTTTCTTCAATTCTCCAGCATCAAACGCTTTCAGGACCGGAATCTCGTTTACACGACGGGGAACGAACCGGGAAACAGCTTTCGAGGTTGGAAATCATACGAGTACTATCTCAATCCTGGAATTTCCTTTTCTTCCAGAAACCTGAGTTTGGAAGGAATGGTGCGCGTGCCGGTTCCTACTGCCGCTCAGTTGCAAGCCGGCGAACCCAATCTTTGGATGCATGATATCCAAGGTCTTCTCGGAATCAAATATAGCTTCTCCGAAAGTTCTCCGAAATAAGTCTAGTCGAATCCCGCTGCGTCTCACCGGCA
Organism: Leptospira ellisii; assembly: GCF_002811955.1. Lineage (GTDB taxonomy): Bacteria > Spirochaetota > Leptospiria > Leptospirales > Leptospiraceae > Leptospira > Leptospira ellisii. The sequence continues at coordinate 3,416 of NZ_NPEF01000146.1, read as the reverse complement.
GAGGATCATAAAATCGCAGTCCGCTCTTATTGTACGAGTCCCTGTTTTTTTAGGGAAAACGCCAGATCCATTTTGCTGATCAGATGTTTTGCCCTTCCGAAACGGATCCTTTGTTGCGGGGCCGTTTCGACGGAAGAGGAAAATATTTCCAAACAAGTTTCGATGACGGGACAGGAATGATCCGTACAACCGATTTCGGTTAATTTGAGGATTTCGTTCCCCGTAAGTCGAAGCGGTTCCTTCAGCCAAGAGATCAAGGAAGGATGAAACGAAAACTCCTCCGAAGACGTTCTCGTCTCCGAAAACACCGGTCCGTGGTTGTGAACCGAAGGATGGTTGGGAACCGCTGGTCTCATCGTAACTCATTAGACGGAAAACGGATCGAAGGTAAAACCATAAATGAAACGCGAATCGTTTTCGGACGTAAAAATTTACTACCTTCGTTTCGGAGAACCCCGATTTCGATCCGCCGGAAAACCCGTCCCTTTTTCAGAGTTTCAGCGGGCCGCCGAAACTGCTAACGGATCATACGCGAGGTTCGGCGCCAACCAACGTTCCGCGGTTTCCAAATCCATTCCCTTCCTTTTCGCGTATTCTTCCACCTGATCCCGATTGATTTTTGCCACCGCGAAGTATTTGGACTGAGGATGCGCGAAATACAAACCGCTTACCGAACTCGCGGGCCACATGGCGAAATGTTCGGTGAGCGTGATTCCCGTGTTTTTTTCGGCCTGAAGAAGATCGAATAACACGCGTTTTTCGGTGTGATCCGGAGACGCGGGATAACCCGCCGCCGGACGGATTCCGCGGTAACGTTCCCGAATCAGATCCTCCGCGGAGAGATTTTCGTCCTTGGCGTAACCCCAGTATTCCTTCCTCACTTTATAGTGCATATATTCCGCGAACGCTTCGGCGAAACGGTCCCCCAAGGCCTTAGCCATGATGGAATTGTAATCGTCGTGGTTGTTTTCGAATTGTTTCGCGAATTCCTCCACTCCGTGTCCCGCGGTGACGGCGAATCCTCCGACGTAGTCCGTCCTTCCCGAGGATTTGGGAGCGACGAAGTCCGCCAAACAATAATTAGGTTCTCCGTCCTCTTTCTGGATCTGCTGACGCAGGGTATGAAATACCGTAAGAAGTTTGGAACGTTCTTCGTCCTCGTAAACTTCGATATCGTCTCCGATCGAATTCGCCGGAAAAATTCCGATGACGCCTTTTGTCCGGAAAAGTTTTCCGTCCACGATGGTCTTCATCAATTTTTGGGCGTCCGCGAACAATTCGCGCGCCTGTTTCCCCGTTGTTTCGCTTTCCAAAATCGCGGGATATCTTCCCTTCAATTCCCAAGCGGTAAAAAACGGAGTCCAATCGATAAAAGGAATGAGCGTCTCCAAGGAAACTTCCTCGTCGAAAACCTTGGTCCCGACAAACGCCGGTTTGTCGATAAAAGCGGACTCCCAATCTATCTGCTCCCTGTTGTCCCGGGCTTGTTCGATGGAAACGAGTTTGCGTTCCGCTCTCGTGTTGAAATAATTCTCCCTCGCCTTCGCCTGATCCTCTTTGATTTTCTGGGCGTATGCGGAATTGAGATCCGGATGAAGCAGTTGATTGACCACGTTCACTACGCGGGAAGCGTCGACAACGTGTACGACCGGTTGATCGTACACGGGCGCGATTTTGACGGCGGTATGCGCCGAACTCGTGGTGGCGCCCCCGATCAACAAAGGAACGTTGAATCCGGTGCGTTTCATCTCCGAAGCGACGTGAACCATCTCGTCCAGGGAAGGTGTGATCAATCCCGAAAGACCGATGATATCCGCGTTATGCTTCTTTGCCTCTTCGAGGATTTTTTCGGTCGGGACCATCACTCCCAAGTCGATGACCTCGTAGTTGTTGCAGGCCAACACTACGCCGACTATGTTCTTTCCGATATCGTGAACGTCCCCCTTTACGGTCGCGATGAGGAATTTCTGCCGGGTAGTGTTTGACTCGGTGTTCTTTTCCTCCTCCATAAAGGGAAGCAGATACGCGACCGATTTTTTCATGACTCGCGCGCTTTTGACCACCTGAGGAAGGAACATCTTACCGGCTCCGAACAGTTCTCCGACCACTTTCATCCCGTCCATCAAAGGCCCTTCGATGACGGATAACGGACGTCCGTATTTCGCCCTGGCTTCCTCCGTGTCCTGATCGATGTATTCGACGATCCCTTTGACGAGGGCGTGCGAAAGTCTTTCTTCGACGGTCGTACCTTCCCTCCAGGACTCCTCCTTTTTTTCCGCCTTGTCCCCGGAGGTTTTGAAACTTTCCGCGAATTCGACGAGGCGTTCGGTGGCGTCGGGTCTTCGGTTCAATATTACGTCTTCAACATATTCTAATAGATCTTTCGGAATCTCCTCGTAAACGGCGAGCATTCCCGCGTTTACGATCGCCATGTCCATACCGGCCTGGATCGCGTAGTATAAGAACACCGAGTGCATCGCTTCCCGAACCGGGTTGTTTCCTCGGAAAGAAAAGGATACGTTGGACAAACCGCCCGATACTTTCGCGCCCGGGCAGACTTTTTTGATCTCGCGAACGGCTTCGATGAAGTCCATCGCGTAGTTGTTGTGTTCTTCGATTCCAGTGGCGACGGTGAGGATATTCGGATCGAAGATGATGTCGTTCGGATCGAAATCGGCTTTCGTCACTAAAAGATCGTAGGCCCGTTTACAGATGCGCACCTTATCGTCCTTCGACGCCGCCTGTCCTTGTTCGTCGAAAGCCATTACGATCGCGGCGGCTCCGTATCTCCGGATTTTTCCGGCGTATTCCAGGAATTTCTCCTCGCCTTCCTTCAAAGAAATAGAGTTTACGATAGGCTTTCCTTGAATACATTTCAGACCTTCTTCGAGCACGCTCCATTTGGAGGAATCGATCATAAACGGAACCTTTGCGATGTCCGGCTCTCCCGCGATGAGGTTCAAAAAATGCCTCATCGACGCTTCTCCGTCTAACAAAGCTTCGTCGAAGTTGATATCGATTATATTGGCGCCCGCTTCCACCTGTTGCAGCGCGACGGAAACCGCCTCCTCGAAGTTTCCTTCGATGATGAGCTTTTTGAATTTCGGAGATCCGGTTACGTTCGTCCGTTCACCCACGAGCAAAAATCCTTTGTCGGGGGTTATGTTCAACGGCTCCAGACCGGAAAGACGCGTGATGTCCTCGATTTTAGGGAGAATTCTCGGTTTTTTTCCGCGAACCGCTTTTGCCGCTTCGGCGATATGTTCGGGAGTGGTGCCGCAGCAGCCGCCTGCGACGTTCAACCAACCCGAACTTGCAAATTCTTGAATATATTTTCCGAATTCCTCCGGTTCGCAGTGATAACGCGCTTCGTTCGTCGAGTAGATTCCGAATAGAATCATCAGATTTTTAGTCGT
>NZ_NPEF01000145.1:3676-9939 GCF_002811955.1 Leptospira ellisii | reverse complement strand
AGCGTTTCGGTCCGGACGCCTGCGGAGGTTACACCAATTCCTCCTTTTATTATCATAACAGTTTTTTGATCGCGGACGCGAAGAACGCGTTCGTCCTCGAAACCGCGGGAAAATTTTGGGCTTGGAAACGGATCGAAGGTTTTTATTCCATTTCGAACGGTCTGACCTTGGAGGACGACTACGACGCGATTCATCCAAAGGCGATCGACTTCGCTTATCAAAAAGGATGGGTTTCCAAGGGAAAACCGTTCTCGTTCCGTTCCTCTTTTTCGGATTCCTTCTTTACGTTTTTTAGCAAGTGCAAGGTTCGAAGAAAAATCACGTCCGATCTGGGCGCCGATCAACGGGGGGATTTCGGACCGAGAGAAGCGATGGAAATTCTAAGACAGGAAGGGGAGCCCGGAAATAAAAAACCGTTCTTTCCTTCCGGATCGAATATGGGATCGGTTTGTCTTCACGCGACCGGTCCAATTACGCCTAACGGAACCACCGGTTCTTTGGTGGCCGAGCTTCAACCCGACGTTTCCAAAAACAGATTCTGGTTTACGGGAACTTCCATTCCTTCGATTTCCCTGTTTATCCCGGCCGGATTTCCGGGGACGAGTTTTATGGAAAAGAATTTCGAAGCGCCGGGAGCGCATCTAGACACCTCGCTTTGGTGGACTCACGAGAAATTCTACCGGGAAGTGCAGAGATTCTATCCGGAAGCGAAAGGGGCGGTGCGGCGAAGAATCGCGGATTTGGAGAACGCATGGTTCGAGGAATCGAATCGTATCCTAAAAAAAGGGAACGATCCGAAGGCGCTGGACGCGTTGAGCGAAACGGCCGCGAGGTCGGCTCTTCAAGAATACCGTTTTTGGAACGCTTCTTTATTGAACGAGCTCAAAGGGAAAAAACCGAAACGGACCTTCGCGCCTTTTTACGGTCTGCAATGGTCCGTCTGGAATTCCAAGGCGAAGGTCAACGTTTCTTAGAACCCGCCTTTCTGATCTTCATATTGATCAATTCCACCCCCAGAGAAAAGGCCATGGAGAAGTAGATGTAACCTTTGGGGATGTGGAAGTGAAGTCCGTCCGCGAACAACATCGCACCGATCATGATCAAAAAGGAAAGGGCGAGAATTTTCATCGTGGGATGTTCGTTGATGAAGTCGCTCACCGTTCCCGAAAAGATCAGCATCACGATCATCGAAAGTACTACGGCCGTCACCATCACTTGGAAGTTGCCCGACAATCCCACCGCCGTCACGATCAAATCCACGGAAAGATCGAAGGCGGCGAGGACGGACATTCCGGTTCGTCCAAGGAAAAAATTTCTTTCTGGAGCGTGATCGTTCAGCTCATCCTTTTGGACATCATCTTTTCCGTGGATTTCGCTCGTGCTTTTGGCAATCAGAAACAATCCCCCGCCGAGCATGATCAGGTCCCTTCCGGTGACGGTGAATTCCAATAGAGTAATCAGAGGAGAGGTCAGGGAAGCGATCCAGCTTACCGCGAACAAAAGACCGATTCGAAATCCCAACGCGAGAACCAGCCCCGTATTTCTGGCGGCGGCTTGTTTGTTTTTAGGAAGTTTTCCGGCTACGATCGAAAGAAAAACGATATTATCGATTCCTAGAACGATTTCCATCAAAGTCAGGGTCAAAACTGCGACGATTTTATCGGGAGTGAAAAGTTCCATGGATTTGCAGTTAAATTTTCAAAAACCCAGAAATCAATCGATTTACAAGGGAATTTAATAGGGGCATACTAAGAGGGTATGGAGTTTCTTCCCGAAAGTTTTAAGACCGGAAAAGCGACGGGGACACAATTGCGCGGCGATACGATTCTTTCCTGTCTTCCTCCCGGACTTTGTCTGTTGGTATTTTTAAGACATCGGGGTTGTATCTTTAGCAAGGAGGCGGTTTTCGATCTCCGTGAAATTTCGGAACTCTGTCTATCGTTTCCGCCGATCCTGTTTTTTTTTCCGGGGGAGGAATCGGAGGCGGCTTCTTTGTTTTCCGGAATCTGGGACGACGCGTCCGTAGTCTTCGATCCCGAGGTTTCGTTTTACGAAGACATGGGATTGCGGACCGGGACGCTTTCCCAATTGGCAGGTCCGGAAGTTCTGTTCGGAACCGCAAGGGCGGCTCTGAAAGGACATTTTTACGGAATTCCGGGAAACAATTCTTTGAGAATGCCCGGCGCGTTTTTGACGGTTCGGGACCGCGTCGTTTGGGAACATAAATACAGACATATCGGAGACCACCCGGATTGGAAACGGATTCCCGGAGTCACCTTGTTACCGAACGAGGAGTTCGGTCCCGGTGTTCAACCCGCCTAACAACGCTTCAACGAAATGTTTCGCCGCTGCGCGTCGGCTCCAAACGCGGAGCCTCGCCGAACGTGCGTTTGTCGAAACGGAATTTTCCGCACCCGTTCGAATCGAACGCGGATCCGAAAACTAACGGACTACGGTCACGGAACAGGGGGAATGATGGACGATCCGGTCGGAAACCGAACCCACCAGAAAGCGGCCGACTGCGGAAAGTCCCCGGGAACCGATCACAATCATATCATAATTTCCTTTAGCGGCCGTTTCCACGATCGTGTCCGCCGGATATCCCTCTAAAACGAGGCGGTCCCACTTGATGTCGGGGGCTTCGTCCAAAGGGGAATGGATCTTTTCGAATCTTTGTTCCGAGATCCACTTCACACGATCCTTTCCTTCGGGGGCTTTCTCATAATAGCCGGGCAAAGGACCGAATTCCTCGATCACTTCCAAAATCGTAAGACTTGCGTCGGCCGCCTTCGCGATCGCTATCCCCATTTCGATCGCTTTTTTGGAACTTTCGGAACCGTCCACCGGAACCAATATCTTTTTGATGAATCTTTGCATGAATTTTCTCGCTTCAAAAAGTGTATCCCTTCACGGCGGTTTTCCAATCAAAAAATCCGGGAATTTAGGTTTGGGAATCTTGATTTTAATCAAACGGACACTTTCGATTCTCCGTAAAAAATCGACAACGTCGTCCAGGATTTTTCCTTTCCGATCTATGAAAGAAACTTCCGAAAACGACATCACATTCAAGAAAACTTATTTAGAATACGAACGATCGGGAAACTGCGAGGCGCTGCTCGTGCAGATAGAACTCCGCATCCGGAGAATTTCCTCGTACAAATATCGATTGGACGAGGACGGAAGGGCCGAAGTCCTTCTTGCGTTTCTGCAAAAGTTGGAAAACTTCTCCAGGCTGAAGAAGGAACGAAACGTGGAGAACCTTCCCGCCTTCGCGAATACTTTCGTTTCCAATCTGATCCGCAACCAATGGAAAAAAGAGAACCGCATCCTGAAAAAGGAACCCTTGTCCTTGAACCCGGAACGGTTTCTCGATCCGAAGTCCGAGGAAAATCGCGAAGAGGAAGATTCCTTTTCCGGTCGTTTTCTAAACGAAGCGTTTTTGAATTCCGATCCGCGCGGAGTGCTGATTTTTAAATTAAAACACAATCTTTATCTGAATCGAAGGGATCTATTCCTTTTAAAAAGTATTCTTCTAACTTCGGGAAATTCTCCGGAGGCCTTCCTCGAACAGAGAAAATACAAACGTTACCAGATTCGAAACCGGGAATTGGTACTTTGGGAAAAACTGGAGCGTTCGCATCAGCTACTTTTCAGCCCGCAAAAGGACGCGCGTTTTATTTCCTTCAAAACGAAACATAAATGGAGAAAGAAATTATTGAAGGCCGATTCGGTTTATACGTATCGGGAAATATCTTTTTGGTTCGGCTGGAAGGATTCCGTGATCAAAAAATTGTATCGTCAAATCAGGAAACGTTTAAAAAACGTCTGGTCGGAGAACGATTTTTTTAACGCAAATCCGGAACGAAAGAAGGCCGCCTGATCCGGATCGGATTTGTTGGAATCTTTGCTTTCCTGTGTCAGAATCGTTCTTTTTGTGATGAGGGCACGCGGATTTTTCCGGACGTTTCGACGAGTTTCGCGAAACGAAAACGAAGGAAACCGAAAAAAAGTCCTCGTCGTATGAGAGATAGTCCGTACAGATCTTCTCCGTTTCCTGGACGTAAAATCTTATTCGAAAGAGTTGTATATGAATCGATCGGAATCCCGTAAACTCAGATGGAAATTGACCGTCGGTCTGGAATTGCTCACCGCGGTTCTTGCCGTTCCTTTGGCGGTGTTGTTCATCATCACGGCGGGAGGTTACGATTTCGATCAATCGTTGGCGTTGATCATGGCCGCCTGTATTTCCCTGTTTTCCTCCTATGTGATTCCCACGTTTCGGTTTTATTACTTAGGTACGATCCTGAAGGAATTGGAGGACGATCGCTGGTTCGGCGCGAACGCGCAGGAAAAATCCGCCGTCAAGACGAGGATCCTCAACTTCCCCGCGTACAACACGTTCTTCTACGTCGTTCAATGGAGCGGCGGGATCTTTTTCGCGTGGAGATTCATCCACCTGTTCTTTACCCCCACGACTTTGGAATCCCTGCCTTTCGCGTTTCTACCGGGTATCATCTATCCCATATTAGGAGTTTCGCATTTTTTTCTCGCCGAATCGTCGTTCGTCGATATACTCGAGTCCGATCGTTTGAAGGAGATACAGACCGACTCCTCGAAGGTGATTCAGATCGGGGTCGGTCTGAGAATTTTCAGCACCATAACCGCGATCGCGATCCTTCCCGTCGTGATCCTCGGCTATCTTCTGTTCGAGGAGACCTCCGGCTGGATCAAACTCGGAGACGTGACGATTCCGCTTCTTCTTACCCTGGTGTTCATGCTGATCGCGGTGGCGATCGCTTCGCGTCAGTTGTCCTCCACGATACGGAGGAATTCCGAGAATATGATCCGGATTTTCGGAGATATGTCGGAGGGAAGTCTGACTCAGGTGTTGCCGATGGTTTCCAGCGACGAATTGGGATCCAACAGCCGGGCCTTGAACGAATTTATTAAACGACTTCGTATTATCGTAAAAAGTGTGATACGCGAAGCGGAAAAACTCTCCGAAAGTTCCAAGTCCCTCTCCGAAAATACGAGGGAGCTTTCCACGAAGATGCAGGATCAGGCGGCCTCCACGGAACAGATGAGTTCGGGCGTCGAGGAGATCGCGGCTTCGATCCAGTCCACCGCATCCAGGGCGGACGGTCAGGCGGAGACTGCGCAGAAAGCGAGACTTTCCCTCGACGAGTTGGAGGAACGGATTCGCCGGGTTCACGCGGCGCTTTTGGATACGAAGACCGACGCGAATCGTATGAAAAGCGAAACCAAAAACGGAGAGGACGCGCTCGCCGGAACGCAGAGGGCTATGGAGGCGATCGAGGAAAGCACCGCGAAAATGGGGGCGACCGTAAACGTGATCAAAGAGATCACAGATCGGATCGGACTTTTATCCTTGAACGCGGCCATCGAAGCGGCCCGCGCCGGAGAGGCGGGAAAGGGTTTCGCAGTGGTGGCGCAGGAAATTTCGAAGTTAGGGGAGCAGACGCAGGATAACGCGAAACGGATCACGGCGGCCATCTCGGAAGCGTTAGGCGCCACCAAAAGCGGAAGGGAAGTGATCGAATCCACGCAGACCGTATTTAAACGGATCGGCGATACCGCCGCGGTGACGTTGGATCGCGTCGCGGACGTCGCCGCGTTGTCGGACTCTCAGTTGGCCGCGAGCGAACAGGTCAAAACCGCGTTTCAGGAGTTGTCGTTCTCTTCGGAGGAAATCCGGAATCATACCAGGGAACAGGCCCAGACTTCGGGGGAATTTTCGAAAACGATCTCATCGATTTCCGAAACGACGGAATTTTTGAATCAGGTCGTCTCCGAAATCGACGAACTTGCCGCGAGACTGAACGGTCAGGCCGCTAAACTCAAATCCGAAGTGGAGTTTTTCAAGACCTGATCGTATTTGAATCATTGAATATTATGATCTTTGATTGTTTTCGTGTCGGGCGTTTTTAGGGCGACGTTTAGCCACCCGATGACCGATCCGAGCACAAGGCTCGCGAGGATCAAAGGTACGAGATGTCCGTAGTTTCCGGGAATGACGACTAACGCTATATACCAGGGAAGATTCAGCAATTCCGTGAGTAGAATCGAGACGATGAACTTAGGGATTCCGATTTCGGCCACGCTGACGACCGCCCCGCAGGAAAACCAGAACAACATCGATTGGATCAAAATCAGAACTCCCGCGTTCGGATCCGCGATTCCTATCAAAATTCCCCCGAAGTCTGGGCCTGTTCCCTGGTATGATTCCGGATTTCCTCCGAAGA
>NZ_NPEF01000145.1:0-3666 GCF_002811955.1 Leptospira ellisii | reverse complement strand
CAACAAAACCTACGATCGCGGCGTTTCTGATTCGAATCAAATTTGCGGTCATAAAAAATCCTTAGTTTTTTCGTTTACGATTTCGAACGCCGAAAAACGGTAAAATCGAATTTAAAAGAAATTGAATTTTCAGATAATTGAATATACGGTCCATCTAAAATTCCCGTCAGAACCCGTCATATATCCCGAACGTCTCTTTTTCCGGTTTAATTTAGGATCGAATTTCCGGGGAATAAAGCTATCCATTATGGAAATGAAATCGACTCCATGGGGAACGTAACGAAGGGCAATCGTCGAATCCCGAGCAAGCCGGTTTTTCGGGCCTTGTTGTATCCTAAGAAAAAAAGAGAATTCCGAAGGAAGGAAAGGCCCTATGCAGAACTCGAATTCGAACGTAGAATCGAAACTACTTCAAACGCAGGAATATTTTACCGAAGTGCGCTGGCAGGAGATCGATCAGAATCGACACGTCAACAACATCGTCTTTTTGGGTTATTTCGACGAGGCGAGGTTTCGGGCGATGATCCAATCCGGAGTGGATATGAATCGCCTACTCAGGGAATCCGGGGTCAGTCCGGTCGTCACGAGAATCGAATTGGATTATAAAAACGAACTCACGTATCCGGAGAAGATCAGGATCGATTCCACGATACGGATCGAAGGAAGGATAAAGGCCTTTCACGATCAGTACGCGTATCGTCTTTCCGACGGAAAACTCGTGGCCGTATGCGTTGCGCACTGGTTTCTTATGGACATACGAAAGAGAAAGCCGGTTCCCTTTGCGCAGGTCGGAATCGAACCTTCGAATCCGACTTCTCTCAATTAGAAATTTATAATTTAACTTTATTTAAACTTCACGGATCGGGCCAAACGAATGTTTCGCCTCGTTCCCGCCGTAGGGACGATCCGAGCCCGGATTTTCCGCGGTTATAGGATTTTCCAACCCTTGTCTTTGAGTTTCGACTTGAAATGGGAAAATTCGTCCTTGATCGAGGCGACCGCTTTGAATCCGGCTTCGATTCCTCGATTGATCGAACGGGTCAGTTTTTCGGCGCTCGTCGTCACCATGGAAAGTTCCTGATGCGAAGGGGAAATGACCTTGATTCTCACGTCTTTGGGAGGATGTTTCAGGATCTGAACCGCGCGATTGTACATCGTATGATGAACCTTGGTGATCATATGACCGAGTTTTTTATCGGTGGGATAGGCGAGCCAACCCGAAAATTTCGAGACGGGATCGGAGAATTCGTTATGATTCGTGTTCAATACGACGGTGATGTCTTTGTATCCCGCTTCGATGACCTTTTCGACGGGAATGGGGTCGGCGATTCCCCCGTCCCCGTAAAATTGATCGTTTAACTTCCATTTGCCGCGCGTCGCGATCGGAAGCGAGGTCGCCGCTTTCAAAAGATGTAATGCGTTCGAAGCGGATGCCTTGATGTATTCGGCCTGAAGTTTCGCCAGATTGGTGACCGCTACGTAAAGCGGGGGGCTTTCCTTTTTGTCGAAATTCTCCGAAGGGAGTCTGTATTTTTCGCCGAACAAAAAATCGATGAGGTATTCCTGATCGAGGACCGTTTTTCCCTTAAAAGGATGGAAAAAGGAAATAAATTTATTACCGATCAATTCCTTCTTCCAGATGTCCAAAATCCGGATCGATTCCTCGTAGCTTTGTTCGTAGCCGGTCGCGTAATACGCCGCCGAACAGGAGCCGGAAGAGACTCCTACGATCAGATCGAAATGAGTGGAGGGAATATATTGATGTAATGCGGCGAGAACTCCACCCGCGAACGAGCCCTTCATACCTCCGCCCGCAACGATCAGCGCGGTGGATTTTTTTCCGGGCTTCGGCAGAAGGTGGTTTTCACCCGGAGCGTCCGGCTTTCCCGGAGTAAAATAAGAACTCATGATTTCAGGATTTTTTCGGACTCGGAATTCATCAACCGGGAATAACGTAAGAATTCCGTTTTCATCAAAAAAATAGAATGTGATTTTGAACGGAAAAAAGTTATAATGGGGCGAATTCTACGGAGAGTAACGCGGATAAAATGATAGACGGGGGCGTTCGTTATAAGATGGGAAGAATCGAAGCGGAACACATTCTTCCGAGCCGGAACGTCCGTTTCGGCGCGACTTTGATCGCGTTCATTTTCGTCTTCGCGGCGAATCCGATCCTGGCGCAGAGCGAAACGGAGAGCCCGGATAACGATCGTAAAAAGAGGAACTTCGAACTCCTTCTCAAGCGGCAGACTTATCAATGGACCCCGTACGATTATACTTCCTCTACGGAAAGGACGATTTTCGATCCGGAAGTAAAAACCGATTCCGTCAAACAGAATCAGAAAGTCTTGATTCCTTTGACCCTGCGTTACGACGACCTTCGGAAAAAATATAGGATCGAACTCTCCGCCTACGAATTGGAATTGGCCAACGCGAACACGATCGAAACCCGTGCGGGCGAATCCGGATATTCGACGCGGAGGCGTTATTACAATCCGATGCTTCGTTCCGAAGCGGAATTCAATTATTATAAAATTCTAAATTTGTCAGAAAATCTGGACCTTTTCGCGGGAGCGGGAATCCGAAATATCAATAAATACAAATACGGCTATTTTCTGCGCGAAGGGACGTATCAGGAATACTTCTACACATACGGACCGCAGTTCGTATTTAGGACCGAATATCGTTTCGCGGAAAATTGGTCCTTCGGTATTGCGGCCGATTTTTTTTATACGCAGGGAACCCGATTTTACAAACCGCAGACGATCACCTTGGAATCGATGACGGTTTCCTCCGGAACGGCCGGAGCTCAGGGGATCTATCGAGGTTATGAACTCGACGTTTCTTTGGGATATAGAGTCTTCGATTCCGTAAAATTTTTTATCGGATACAACTATATCTATTCGTATTTCAGTTATTATTCGTTTCACCAAACGGACGTTCGTCTACAAACCTCTTCTTCGGATCCTTTTACGGGTGAGAATTCGAATCCGCCGATATCGCATACGTTCCGCTCCGGGAATCACGATATTCTGCGGGGTTTGTATTTGGGAATGTCCGTAAGTTTTTAAACCCAGAACAACGGTCTTTCCGCAAACCTCCCTTCTTCCGTATATACGTTTTTTGAGATCGAGTTATCATTCGGTCGTATCTTAAGGATGCGAAGGGGTATTCCATACTTCGTCGAACGGTAGCTTCTTGGATTTGAATCGGTAAGAATTGGCTGTTTTTCCCGCGGAAATCGTGCGGCTTCAAAACTTGCGGAAACTTACGTTGTATGAAAATCCGATGGCACAGCGGGAACTGGACAAAATTTGGAAACTTCTTCCGAATTGCGAGATTCAATTTTGACGTTATTCGTTTGTGAAACTCTGGACCTGGAGTAAAGCTCCTAACTTCGTAAGGATTCGAATCGCGACGAAAGCCGTGAAACGTATTTATATTTAGAAATAATTTATTTCAGTCTCCGTTTTTTTAAAAGAAAACTACGAACCTTGAAGATGGAAAATAAAAAAAGACGATCGGTTTAAGCTGATTTCTGAGTTCGAGAATCGCGGATTCTTTCTCTGATTTTTCCTAAAAAAAGGAATAAATTCGGAGTAATTTTTATAAAAAGAGTTTGACCGGATGGGTGACGTAATTAATTTGGATGTTGCGCCGCGGATG
>NZ_NPEF01000144.1 GCF_002811955.1 Leptospira ellisii | reverse complement strand
TTCTAGAACCGATACGATTGCTTCCTCCGGAGGAAGTACGGACCTTACAATTGTCTTTACAGGTATCACATATCTGATAACAGATAAAAGGAACGGCCAAAGATTGATTCGCAGCGCCGCTGTTCACGGCTACCAATAAACAAGTGGATAATTGTATATCGCAGTTTTTCTCGCAGCCGGAGGTGTCTACGTCGCACGATTCCAAAAACAGGAAGAATAAGAACGGGATGAATTTCGGAGACAATCTCATCGTTTCAGCCCGGACCCCGCCTCCGTCAGAACATCCTGTACTTTTTTATAATCTTCTAATGTAGTTTCGGTCCAGGCAGTATGTCCTTGAACGGTCACCGCGTTTACGTCGGCCCCGGAACGGATCAATAGTTTTACGATCTGGGGATATCGGTTGAACGCAGCCATCATCAAAGCCGTATGTCCGTCCCGAGTCCTGGCGTTTACGTCCGCACCGTTTCGTATTAAAAATTCCGCGATCAAATATTCCCCTTCCCTCGCCGCCACCATCAAAGGAGTGTAGTTTCTGAAGAACGGATCTCGCTGATCGACCCCTTTTCCGGATCGAAGCGAATTTTCCAGACCTTCCAGATCCCCGCGATAGACGAAATCGGTGGGATTAGGACCCGTTCCGACGGAATAGTATTTTTCCTGAGGGAGGACGCAAGCCTGTGCCAAAAGACAAAATGCCGCGGCGATAAGAAGCGTATTTACGCTTCGGCGTGTTTTTAACCGTTTTAAAAATCCCGAAAGTTTCATGACTCTCAACCTCGAATATCTTAGAAGATAATCATAATATGCAAGACCGCAATAGGGAGAGACAGCAACTGCGGTAAACCCCCAAAAGTTTTCGAAAGGTTTAGTGGTTTTTACCTAAGGGACATTTCGGGCCCCTTATCATACTTGACTGGGAAAGGGAAGAGTTCTTAGTTTTACTTGTGTCGTTTAGCCTGCGGCAAGGTAACAATGAAATTCTGGTTTCCCCAAGAAAGACGATTCTACTTTTTTTCCCTTTATATCTTTTTGATCCTGCTTTGGATCGTAGAAGAGATCCTGACGTTCGCGTTCGACATCCACTGGATCGAAAGATCCCAGGCCTACTTCACCACCATCGAAGCCGCCTTCGGATTTTTATCGATCATCGGAATTTTTTTCCTGTTTCAGGAGATCAGGAACACTCAGGAGGACATCGAATCCGCCAAAGTCGTGATCGAAGGTCTGAAGAATAAGAACCAACTCCTGACTCATACCGGCCAATCATTCTGGGAATCGTTTCAAAAACAACTCGGCGATTGGGGGCTTTCCGATAAGGAAAAAGAGGTCGCCGTCCTTTTGTTGCGCGGAATGTCCAACCACCAAATCGCCGCTATACGGGGCAAAAGCCTGAAGACGATCGAAAATCAGACCTTTTCCATCTATCAAAAATCGGGCACCACCGGTAAATTGGAATTCATAGCCTACTTCATTTCACCGCTTCTACCGGAAGAGGATTAAACCTCCCGTCGGGTTTCCGCGGCGGATCTTCATAGGAACTTCTTATCCGCGGATTATCTGAGGAATTCAAACCCGAACTTCGATCCGATCGGGAGCTAAAAATCTTCTCTTCGAAAAGGGATTTTCAAGAATTCAGAATTATAATTTTTTCCTAACCGGTGCGGATTCCATAGCCCGCACCAAAAGGAAGAGCTTGACAACGTTTTTTTTTTTGCGATTTTAGAGGCCCAACGTTATTTAATTCACTTTCAGGTTTACGGAATATGTTCAGAATTCTTACGTTTGCCCTTTCGATCCTTACGCTCGTTCTCGGATTTTCGCTAAACGCGGAGAAAAACGCCCCGATCAACTTCGACGCGGAATTATACGCGCAGATCGTCCGCCAGAGTTCGTATCAATACACGGCAGTTTTAAAATCCAGAAAAGTACTGAAGGATCATAACGGTTGGAAAAAGCCGATCGATTCCGCGTTTCGGAAATTGGCCGATTCGTCAGGAAACCCTTCCTTTCCGATCGTATACAATCTGGTGCAGGACAATTCCTTTAACGCCTTTGCGATGGCCGGAGGACAATTCTGTATCAATTCGGGAACTCTCGATATCCTCGATCAGGTGATTTCGCGTTTCGAACCGGATGCGAAGGAGAAGCGGGATTTCTATCGCGAAAGATACGTCGCGGGCGTTCTATCGCACGAATTGTCGCATTATTACAACAGACATACGTTCAACTCCGTCAAAAAATTCTATCAGTTGAAGGAGAACCCGACCGGAGAAGCGGTATTAGAAAATCTTAAATTTTCCCAGGAACAGGAAGTAGATGCGGACCAAACCGGATTTCAACTCCTCAATAAGGCCGGATACGGAGGGGATTATATGATCCGGACCTTGGAATTGATGAGCGATATCGAAAACCAATATAAGGAATACATCGCCAATAAAAAACTGGATAAGATCAGCCCCGAGTCGATGACCTCGGTCTATTTCGCAAGCCATCCCTCGCCTAACGACCGTTTGTCTCGCTTCGGAGGGGATAAACAGGAATTGTATTCCCTTCTTGCGACTTTGGAAAAGACTTACGACGACGTTCAATTCGGTAAAAACCTGGATCAGTCGAAATCCAATCTGGAACGCGCTTTGTCGAAATTTCCGGGGAACACACATCTGGAAAAAGCGTACGCGGTCTGCCTTCATAAAATCTGGATGGCCACGGCGAGCAACGAGGATCTTAAGTTAAAACCGGTTCTGGACATGCCCTCCTTCCGCGATTCCATGGTGTTTCCGGACGGAATTCGCAAAAGGGCCGTTATGCGGGCGACCCCCGGAAATTCCTCCGCTTATCAAAAGGCGAAAGAAGCGTATCAAAAAGTGATCCTCAAAACGGAAGATCCTTATTTCGTCTCGAACTACGCGGTCCTGCTTTCCTATTCCACCGAAGAAAACGATATGAACGTGGCTAAGTCTCTTGCCGGTAACGCAGTGCGCGCCGAAAACTCCATTCCGTTGGCGAACAATCTCGGCCTCGTTTTTTATTGGACGGACGACCAGGAAAAAGCCCTCGAGATCTTTCGCTCCGTGGGAACGATGGTGGACGGCAAAATCCAGAGTTTAGGAACGCAATCGAAAACCAACCCGGACGTTCAAGCGTATCTACAGGGTATCGGAAACTCCATCCGTCAAAAGACACAATTGGACCCGGATTACGTTTACGAAAATTTTACGCCCATCTTAAACTACGTTCTTTTGGAATCGTATAAGGAAAAAAACCCCAAGACGAAACAACTCGCTTTGTATTACATAGATAACTACGATTCCTATTCCGGTTGGGCCAAACATCTCGCACAGTTACACGGAATCACCTTGCCCGATCCTTCCCAAAACGCGAAACAGAATCTTTTCAAAGTGGGAGGCGTCGGTCCGGGCGATAAACTCGAGGATCTGCTGAAGTTATGGGGAAGACCGGATCGGATTCAGGTGGATAAATCCTCCGGCAGCGAATTTTACATATACAACAAAAAGGAAACCTCCTTTCTCTTAAGCATAGGTTCCGTACTTCAAGTGAACATGTACGGCAACGGAAGTCCGGGAATCGACAAGGGAGTTTCGATCGGATCGGATCGAAACTCCGCGGAAAGAATTTTCGGAAAACGATTTCAGAAAAGCGGACCTTATTTGGGATATACCCAAAACGGAAACGCGTTCGTTAAATACAGAAAGAATAGGATCGATCAGATCATTCTCCAGTGACGTCTAACGTCGAATCTTACGGATCGACGTGACAAGCAGAAGCGCGGCGCAGATCGCGATCGAAACCGTTCGTGAATTTCTGAAAAACGACGATTCCATTCGAACCGTATTCTTCGTTTGTTTCGATTCGGAGAACTTCGATATTTACAAAACCTTACTTTCCTTTTTGAAAAGATTCCCCGCGTGAGCGATCGAAGCGGAATCAAGCGATTGGAATTTCTTTCCCGTTTCCGAACGCGTTTCCATTCAATCGCTTGATTGGAGCTGAGAGCGCGACTCCGCGCGATCTCGGAAAATTTTTATTTTTCGGAAAAACTCCGCGGAGGGACGCCCGGTAAGAAGTCTTTGAAATCGTTTAGACCTTTTTTTAACTCGTTCTGATAAGCTCTTTTTACGTTTTACAATCATTTAAACAGAACGAATGTTCTGTTTTAGAACAATTCTATCCCGTTCTACGTGAAAAAAACCTTTCCTCCCCGCCTGGCTGTTTTAAACAGGTCCTATTCCATTGAAAATCCAAGAATTGGTATAGTTTCATGAGAGAGATAAAAACAGTAACAGTATTAGGCGCGAACGGTACTATGGGCGCCGGATCAGCAGCAATCGTTGCCTCGTTCGGAAAGGCAAAAGTCCACATGCTTGCACGGGACATAAACAAAGCGAAAGAAGGGATTGAGAAAGCGATCGGTTCGGTAAAGACGGATACGATCCGTCCAAGATTGATTCCGGGTTCTTACGACGCGGATTTGGAAAAGGCAGTAGCGGAATCGGATTGGGTTTTCGAACTCGTTGCGGAAAGCTACGAAGTGAAAGAACCGATCAACAAAAGAATCGCAAGTTCAAGAAAACCCGGAACCATCGTTTCCACGGTTTCTTCCGGTCTTTCCATCGAAAGACTTTCCAAAGCGTTCGACGAAGACGGACAAAAACATTATTTCGGAACTCACTTCTTCAACCCTCCTTACAAAATGATTCTTTGCGAACTCGTTTCTCACAAAGGATCGGATAAGAAAGTTCTCAAACAGCTCGGCGAATATCTGGATAAGGTTTTAGGCCGCGCGGTCGTTTATACGAACGACACTCCCGCGTTCGCCGGTAACAGAATCGGATTTCAGCTCATCAACGAAGTCGCTCAATTCGCGGAAAAATATTCCGATAAAGGCGGGATCGCTCTGATGGATGCGATCATGAGCGGTTACACAGGAAGAGCGATGGCTCCTCTGGACACTGCGGACTTCGTAGGACTCGACGTTCACAAAGCGATCGTGGACAACCTCTACGAAATGACTAAGGACGCGGCTCATTCCACTTTTAAAATGCCGGGTTACTTCCAAAAGCTCATCGATAAAGGCGATCTCGGAAGAAAAGCGGGCGGCGGTCTTTATAAGATGTCCAAAACTCCGGACGGTAAGAAAGAAAAGTTAGTCTATAATATAGGCGCCGATCTTTACGAGCCGGTTCCTAAGTTCGATATCGATTTTATTCGTCAGGCGAACAGAAGAATTTCCGAGGCGGACTACACAGGCGCAATGAATATCGTAAAAGAAGCAAAAGGTTTGGAAGCGGACCTCGCGAGATACTTCATCGCAAGATACGTTAGTTACTCTTTATCGATCGTTGGCGAAGTGGTGGACACGAAAGAAATGGCGGATCTCGCGATGGGAACGGGATTCAACTGGGCTCCGGCTTCCGCATTCGTCGATTTCTTAGGCGGACCTAAGGATGCGATCCAATTGATCGAAAAAGCAAAACTTCCGGTTCCTGAAGTATTAGCAAAAGCGAAACCAGGGAAGCCGTTTTACGAGCTGAAGGAAAAGCTTGACGCTCGTTCACTTTTCAAAGGATAATTTAGGGGAGAAGGTATCACCATGAGCGATAAAATTTACGTCCTCGGCGGGGAACAAACCGATTTTCAAAGAAACTGGACCAAAGAAGGAAAGACCTTCATGTCCTTAATGCGCGAAGCCGTTCAAGACGGACTCGCTTCCGTCGGAATCACTCCCGATGAAATCAAAAAACTGAACAAACAAAATAGAATCGGAATTTTCGTGGGAAACTTCGATGCGGAACAGTATGCAACGCAAGGTCACTTGGGCGCATTCTTAACCGAAGTAGATCCTGCGTTCTACGGAATTCCAGGCGGACGTTTTGAAGCAGCTTGCGCTTCCGGCTCCATCGCACTCGACGCTGCCGCTACAAAAATCCGCGCGAAAGACTACGACGTTGCGATCGTTCTCGGAATCGAGATCATGAAAACCGTAAGCTCTTCCGTGGGCGGAGACTTTTTAGGAACAGCCGCTTATTACGAAAAAGAAGCGAAGGGAGTTCAATTTCCTTTCCCGAAACTTTTCGGAAAACTCGCGGATGTGATCCTCGAAAGATATAAACTTCCGGAACAAAGATTCATGGGAGCTCTTGCAGAAATCTCCAGAATCAACTACGATAACGCAAAGAGAAATCCGAAAGCGCAAACTCGTTCTTGGTTCATGAACAAAGAACACGCAAACGCACGCGGCGGAGAATACAATATGGCCGTGGGTGGAAGACTTTGTATCACCGATTGTTCTCAAGTAACCGACGGTGCTGCGATGGTCGTTCTCGCGAATAAATCTTACACCGAAGAATACGCTAAAAAAAGAGGAAAGAAGATCAACACGATCCCAAGACTGAAAGGTTGGGGACACAGAGTGGCTCCGATCACTTTCGACGCGAAGGTTGCGGAATCTAAAGGAGACAAATACATTCTCCCTTGGACCAGACAAACCGTAAAAGACGCTTACGACAGAGCGGAACTCGGAGTCAAAGACATCGACGTATTCGAAACTCACGACTGTTTCACTTCTTCCGAGTATGCCGCGATCTCCGCTTTCGGAATCACCCAACCCGGAAAAGAACACGAAGCGATCGAAGACGGCGTGATCGACATCAACGGTAAAAAACCGATCAATCCATCCGGCGGACTCATCGGAGTCGGACACCCGGTCGGTGCTTCCGGAGTGAGAATGATGCTCGACCTCTACAAACAAGTTACCGGAACTGCGGGCAACTACCAAGTAGAAGGCGCTAAGAACGGATTGATGCTGAATATCGGCGGATCCGCAACAACGAACGTGGTGTTTATCGTAGGAAAATAAGAATGAGTTTAAGAACTGCGAAAGATTGGAATCAATTTCTTTTAAGGCTGTTTATCGCCTTCGGTTTTTGGGAAGTAATCTCCATACCGCTTCGCAGTCTTTTATTCTCCCGTTTTTACTACGACCCTACCTATAAAGGATTTTTCCAATCCGTTGGAATGATCCTTTGGGTGGGGCCGATCGTCGCCGATCTCATTCAGGTTTTCTTTTTAGGAATTCTAATTCGCCTCGCGAAAGATTCTCTACCGACGGGAATCGTAGGCGGTTTGATCGTCGCCGTTTGTTTTTCCTTGGCGGCGTACGTAGGGCCCGCAATCTCGATTCTGAATTTCATCAACGTTCTTCCGACCACGATCGTCTGGCTTTGGGTGTTCTCTCAGTTTTTACTCGCCTTTCTGGCCTCTTTGATCCTGACCTACACTTCGGACGAAGAATTCTGACCGGACTTTAATCCCTCTTCCTTCGCGGCCCCCTGCGTCCGGACAAGAATATAATATTTCTTGCATCTTTACTTCTTCGGTTTAAATTACGCATAGTTTCGAAGTTCCTTTCGGCCGGAAGCGGAATTTTCCCGGAGACGAAGAATGCAAAAATCGCTTTTCGTAATATTCTTATTCTTTCAATTTTGCGCTTCTCCTAAGTACGTTTTGAGGGAACATAACAAGGATAAGGACAAATCCGTGGGATTCGGAATCTATCTGTTGTCCGAATTAAAATTCATCGAATCTTATACCTCGTACCGTTTTTTTCCCGTTCTTCCCTCGAAAACCGTTTTGACCAAACATTGTAAGAACGAAAGCGGATCCGGTCATAAACCCTGCGGTACGATCAGACTCTCCGAGAACAACGTCCAACTGATCGAAAAAAAGGAAGGCGCCCCGACATACGCGGTGGACGTCCTGCTCTTAACGCACTGGTTTTTTACGTATCCCTCGTATTACGTCGTTACGGGAATCGAAAAGGAAGTGGAATTTTTGACGATAGAAACGACCGGAATTTTTCGAACGCAGACCGGAAGAGCCTCCAGCTCCGTCGATTTAAAGATCGTGGATCCGATGAAAACCGTGATCCCCGTCGACGCTTCCGAAAAAATAGGATTCGGAGGAATCGTGTGCGTTCGGGAACGCGACGTGATTTCGTATGAACTCAATCAGACCTTAAAAAACGCGACGGTCGAAAGCGGAATTCCCTGGCTCCAAAAGGAAGGCGACTGGACGATCAAACGGATCTTTTTTTGGGGCAAATCGGCGGACGAAGAAAACGCCAAAAAACATATGTTCGAGCTTTTGGAAGCGAATCGATGAAGGTTCGTTACGCAAAAAAAACGATAAACGAATTAGAATAACATACTATGGTAAAAAATACGAAAAATCCCGAGGTGGATAAGTTCTTAATTGAGTCCGAAAAATGGCGGAAAGAATTCGAAACGTTGAGAGCCGTCGCTCTTGAGTGCGGCCTTACCGAGGAATTTAAATGGGGAAATCCCTGTTATACGTTTCAAGGGAGCAATATAGTTCTGATACACGGTTTCAAAGAATACTGCGCATTTCTGTTTTTCAAAGGGGCGTTGTTAAAGGATCCTAAAGGAATTCTAATTCAACAAACGAAAAACGTACAAGCGGCCAGACAAATCCGTTTTACCGAGGTTCATGAGATCGTTAAGACAAAAACAATCCTAAAAACCTATATCAAAGAAGCGATAAAAACGGAAAAAGCCGGCCTGGAAGTGAATTATAAAAAAACCTCCGAATTCGCGATTCCGGAAGAATTTCGAATTAAGTTGAATGAACTTCCCGCGTTAAAAACCGCCTTTCAGGCTTTAACACCGGGAAGACAAAGAGCCTATATTCTTCATTTCGCCGCACCCAAACAATCCAAAACCAGGGAATCAAGGATTGAAAAAAATATCCCTCGGATTCTTAAAGGAAAAGGATTAAACGACTAATCACTGTTCGACTCCGAAAACGATATACTACTCGGTTCCGATCTATGATTGCGTAAAGACGACCGTGCTGCGGTTCATTGCCTTTTTTAGAACATTCCCGCCGAAGCGTTTTTTTTTCTTTCGAAAAAATAGAAACGTGCGAGGTTTAATCCCGTTTCCGACGGGAATCAGGGAAATCGTTCTCGTTCGAATAAGGAGAATTCCATGAATCGAATTTCGAAAGTCTTTTTGATCGCAGCGGTCTCGATCGCGCTCCTTGCCGTTTCATATTATGTGTTTTCAAGACCGGAAGGTTTTTTGGAATTCGACGATCCCTATCATCGAGGGCGTCCTTTGGCGGAAGGTAAAACGTTTATGGTCGCTTCCGGTCATCCTTTGGCCACGAAAACGGCCTTGGAAATTTTGTCGCAGGGCGGAAACGCCGCCGACGCTGGTATCGCCGCCTTATTGGTGTTAAACGTAACTCAGGGAGAAGAGGCTTCGTTTCCGGGAGTGGCTCCGCTGCTCTATTATGACGCCGAATCGGATCGTGTCGAAAGTTATATAGGAGCGGGAAAGGCCCCGTCCAAAGCGACGATAGAATATTTTCGATCGAGAGGACACGAATACATTCCGACTTTAAAATATTCCTCCCAATTGATTCCAGCCTCACCGGACGTGATCGTATCTCTTTTAAAAAAATACGGAACGATGAGCTTCGAACAAGTCAGTCTTCCCGCGATCAGGATCGCCGAGAAAGGTTTCCCCGTTCACAGGATATTAATGCGAAATCTGAATATGAACGTTTTCAAACGGATCGGCTTTTCGGTTCTGCTTCCCTACAACGCGGAAATTTACCTGGATCGAAAATGGTGGAAACCTCTTTATCACAAGGAAATATTCAGACGTCCGCGTCTTGCGGAAACGTTCCGCCGATTGGCGGACGCCGAAGCCGGATCGAAACGAAACGGCGCCGACAGAAACCGTGCTTTGGACTCGGTCAGGAATTATTTCTACGAAGGACCGATCGCTGATAGGATCGTAGAAGCGCACGAAAAAAACGACGGAACCATCACTCGAAAGGATTTGGCGGAATATTTCGGAGCTTGGGAAAAACCTCTCCAGGGAAAATACGGACCGTATACGATCTTTTCCAATCGGACTTGGAATCAAGGTGCGGTCGTCCCCTTAGCCCTTCAAGTAT
>NZ_NPEF01000143.1 GCF_002811955.1 Leptospira ellisii | reverse complement strand
CGGAAGCCGGATCCAATTGTTGCTTGGTCTTTTCGATCAGAAGTTCCGTAAGTTTGGTCGGATCCTGCTCCTTTGTTTCCGTTCCGCGTCCTCTTTCGAACGTCCCCGCTTCTTCGGAATCGTCTACTCGATACTGATCGCGGGAACGTTGTTGTTGACCGCATTCTTCCACAACAACACCCGTTTTAACGATCAGATCTACGTGGCGGATACGAACTCGATTTCGTTCATCAATCGCAATTTATACAACCTCGCGACGGGGGATCGATTGGGTTCCGCGGGGCTTCAATCCAGAAACAAGCCGATCCTAATTCCACTTTCGCGGCCTGTGAAGATGAATCTTCTGATCGTTTTGAGCGAGAGTTTGCGCAGAAAGAGCATGGGTTTGTACGGGTACGAACGCGATACAACTCCGTTTTTAAATCGTTGGGCGAAACATGTTCCGGAAGGCGAAGTGGTCGTTTTTAAAAACGCGTTCTCCAATTCCAGTTCCACTTTGATTTCGGTTCCTAGTCTTCTTTCCGGGGTTTCCCCGATCCAACCCGTTTCGATGACGCACGGTTATCCTTTGTTTTGGGAATACGGAAAAGCCGCGGGACTTTCCACGTTTTATATCTCCAGTCACAGTTTTCGATGGAACAACTTCTCCGGTTTTTTCAAAAACGCGGGAATCGATTTTCTATGGAATAAGGAGATCAGCGGTTTGAACGTCTTCAACGATATAGGAATCGACGATCGTAAGACCGTTCAGGAGTTCGAAACGCGCGTGCGTCTTCTTAAGGAAAAGAAAGAGAACTTCGCGGGTGTGTTGCATCTGAACACGAATCATTTTCCGTACATCATTCCCGAGGAATCGATCCACTTTCCGATCGGAAAGGACGCGCAGGCGCCTTACGATAATTCGGTGAGATATCTGGACGGCCTTTTGCGGGAGGTGTTCGACTTTTTGGATCGGGAAAACCTTTCCAAAGAGACCCTCGTCATATTCACTTCGGATCACGGGGAAGGTATATTCGAACACGATTATATAGGTCACATCGAAAGCAACCACATCGAAACGGTCGCGATCCCAATGCTTTTTTACGTTCCGAATTCCCTAAAAAAGAACGTTCCTTTGGATCGTCTTCGGGAAAACGCGGAGAACAACGTTTCCAATACGGATCTGATTCCCACGATCGCGGATATTCTAGGGGTTTCCGGACGTCAGGACGTAAAGGGTTATCTTTCCAAACTCGAAGGCCGATCCTTGTTTTCCGAACTTCCCCGGGATCGCAGGATTTTTATCGCCAACAACAACGAGACTTCGTTGTATCGGGTCGGGATGAGTTATATTAAGGGAAAAATCCATTACATGCTGCGGTTGAATTCGTTCCCACCCGACGAACAGGCGTACGATATCCATTCCGATCCCGCGGAAAAAAACGATTTGTGGCCGGGTCTTGATCCCGAAAAGAAGCGGGAAATCCGCAAAGAGCTGGAAGGATGCGGCCTCTGCCAGGATCTGTATTCCACTTCCGGTTTAAAGTTATAATATTCCAATATTTGAATATTATTGGAACTCGTCTTTTCGGAAAATAGACCGGCTTCTACCTACCGCTGCGTCTCCTTGATCAGTTCCGTTTCGGGAGGAAAGACGACGTTCTTATTGAGAAGATCGTAACTCAGATTGAGGTAGGCCTTCGCCTTTTTGCTCATATCGTCGCAGACGACCGGGTCCTTTTCGCAGAAGTTGTTCTTTTCCCGGGGCGGGGTTATGTTGTAGGAGAGATCCTCCTTTCCGTCGAAAAACCGCAGATAAAAAAGGCCGTTTTCGATCCACCCGAACAGGTTTCCATACGCGAAATAGGCGGTCTCCGTTCTTCCCGAAGCCGCAAGATCCCGCCCCATCGCGGAAAAGGCGACCTTCTTGCCCACGAGACCGAGGATCGTAGGAATGATGTCCAACTGCGAGGCGATGGTTTCGTCTAACGCAGGTTTGACCCTACCCGGGGCGTAGATCAGGAACGGAACGTTGCGGTCCTCGTAATAATCCAAATACCTATGGTGCGTGTGATCCGCCACGAACACGAAGATCGTATTCTTAAAATAACCGGACTTTTCGGCTTGGGTGATGAAGTTATGAACCGCCCAGTCCGCGTAGTGGTAGACGTTCAAAAAGTCGTAGTCTCTTGTCTCCGGCCCGAAAAGCCTGAACTTCTCCGAAGGTGTGCGATACGGATAGTGCGTGGTAAGCGTGAGGGCCAGTCCGAGGATCGGTTTTTTGGAGGAAGAGATCCTTTCATGCAATAATTGTAATACGTCCGCGTCGTCGTAACCCCAGGCCCCGAGTTTGAATCTTCCTAATTTGGCGATCTCCTTTTCCCCCACGACGGTATCGAAACCCCAGTGAGGCATCAGAGTGCTTTTGTTGTCGAAGCTGAGGTCCCCCCCCGTGCCGAAATAGGTTTCATATCCCATTCTTTTGAAGACGTTTCCGATCCCGGAAAAATTTCCGAGGACCTGATGCGTGCGTACGACGGTCAGTCCGGGGCGATCCGGAATTCCCGTAAGGATGGACATCATCCCGTTGGTGGTCCTTCCTCCGGAAGCGATGAAGCGGTTGTAGAATCTTCCCTTTTTCAACAGCCGATTGAAGTGGGGAGCGACTTCCTTACCTTCGACGAGACCGTCTCCGATCGGACGGATGAATTTACCGGTCCAGTTTTCGAGCATGATCAAAACCACGTTCGGAGGAGTTCCGGGGTTGGTCTCCTTTTGGACGCGGAGGATCGGATATTTTTCGCTGACGAATTCTGCGTTCGGATAAGAAATTTCCTTCCTGACGATACGCACCGCTTCTTCGGTTTCCAGTCTGAGAAATTTCGGAATGGACTGACTTTTCAGATCCATCACCGAAGTGAAAACTCCGTTTAACGCGATGTTGTTGACGAAGTTGTTTCCGGATACGATCGCGTTGGTGGCGCGGATCGGGGATTCCTGGACGCCTCCTCGAACCGCGACGACGGTTACGACGAGCACGCACACGATTTGGATTGCGACCGTTTTCCAGGATTCCTTTTCGTATCGATACGGATTGTATTTCAAAAACAACCAGGTCGACACCGGAAGAAACACGACGAGGAAAACGATTCCGATGAGGAACGTTACGGTGTTCTGTTCGAGTGCGGATTTCAGAATCACTCCCAAATCCTTTCCTAAAAATACGAATCCTTCGTAACCGATATGTTTGTTCGCGTTTTCGAAGTAGATGATGTCCGCTATCAGGTGCGCGATCATCCAGATTCCCAAAAGGATCGGAACGTAACCCCAGACGAATCGATAGATCTTAAAACGATTGAGATAGGGAAGAACGGATAAAAACGCGAAAACTCCGAGTATCATTCCGATCACGGCGAAGTCGAAACGGAATCCGAGTAAAAAGGCGAGTGCGACGTCGGAGAACGGAACCCCTTCCAATCGATACGAGTACGCCGCTAAGAATGCGATCTTATAAAGAAGAAGAATGAGGGAGTAACAAAGAACATAACCTAGGATGAGTTTTAAATGGGTGGGAATACGTTGAAACATTCTGACTCTTTGCGAAATAAGTTTTGTATGCGGGGCTCCGTTCTTCGGTCGATCCCCGTTCGTATCATTAGCGGCGAAGGACCGAAAGGCTCAAGCCAAAAACGCCGCGTTTCTTCATCGAAGCGACTCGGCGGGAGCGGCTTTGGCTCTCCGAAAAAACGCTTCCGTTTCTGGATTATTTTTCGATGAAAAAAGGAAGAATTTTGCGATTCTGCTCTTGACAGGATTCGACTTTTAAAGAATAATGAGTGAGTAATCACTCACCATGAAAGAAATTAAAGAATCGATAGAGCTGGATCCGAATTGGCCCGAGGGGCAAAAAAAGATATTTCTCGCGGCGATGGACATTTTCGCCGAAAAGGGGTTTTCAGCGACCACGACGGGAGAGATCGCGAAAAAGGCGGGCGTGGCCGAAGGGCTCATCTTCAAATACTTCAAAAGCAAAAAGGATCTGCTTTTGAGTTTGGCGATGCCGATCCTGGAAGGGTTCATCGCGCCGATCACCTTACGGCGATTAAAGGCCGTTTTCGAACGGGAATTCACCTCGCTGGAGGAGATCCTCGCCGCCGTTTTCGAAGAGAGATTGTCCTTCATCCGAAAAAATAAAAACCTGATCCGGATCATCGTACAAGAGGCGATGGTTTCGCCGGAGATTCGTTCCCTTCTCGAACGCGTCTTTAAGGAAAGATTGCTTCCCATCATCGGGGAACGTTTTGCGGAATTTCAATCGCGGGGATTGATCCGGAATATTCCGATCGATTCCGTTTTGAGACTCGTCGCCACCAATCTTGCGGGCTATATTCTTCTTACGGAAATTCTTTATCAACCTAAGGATTGGGATGCGGAGGCGGAGACGAGACGGACGATCGAGTTTATCGCCAGGGGGTTGACTCCGGAGATCGCGACGATAAAACCCGCCGGAAAACGTATCCCCAAAAAAAGGAAACCGGCCCGCAAAGGCGCGAAGCCGGGAAAGAAAAAAAATTAGAATTTTATGAAATTCTACTTAAGGAGTTATTTATGAACGTCGTCCTTCGGATTTTTCGGTCCGTTTCCGCGAAATACCGCGGTTTACGGGCTCCATACCGGATTCTGATTCCCGCGTTAGTCGCCGTTCTTGCGGCGTCGATGGTTTTTCTCGCGCTCAAGGAGAAGGCCGGCGTCGAAGACGAGGCCGTCGTCGGTCCGATCTCCGAAAAGGCCTACGGATTGGGAACGGTGCATTCCCTCGATACGTTCCGGTTTCGGGTGGCGATTCCAACCAAGGTGACTAAGGTGCTCGTTTTGGAAGGGGACGAGGTCGTTCCCGGACAAGCACTGCTTCAGCTGGAAGGTCTGAGCACGGTACGTTCTCCGATCCGGGGGATCGTTTCCGAAGTCGGTTTTCACGAAGGCGAAGTTGCGTTTCAGAATTTCAACGCGGTCGAGATTTTGGGAACGGGTTCCAAGTATCTTTTGGTGGCCCTCGACGAGCAGATCCTCCTTTCGATCCGCAAGGGGCAGAGGGCTCTCGTCCGTTTCGAAGGGAAACCGGACGAGGTCGTGTTAGGCGTAGTGCGCGGAACGTTCTCCAACGCGGGTCAATTTTTCGCGAGGATCGAAACGGAACGTTTTCCGGACGGAGTCCTTCCCGGTATGACCGCGGACGTGGCCATAGAAATCGCCAAAAAGGACAACGCGGTTCTGGTTCCCCGTAAATACGAGAAACAACAGAAAGTTAGAATATTCAGAAATGGTGAATCTTCCCTGATTACGTTCACCCCCGGCCTCAAATCGGAACGTTACATCGAGGTTAAGGAAGGAGACATTCGGCCCGGGGATAAACTAACAGAGGTTCGGTGATGCTTTTTATCTCCCTCAGACAGATGTTAGCACGGGGAAAGCAGAGCTTGACCACTTTGTTCGGAATCGTATTGGGAACGGCCGCCTTCATCATCATCTCCGGAGTTCTGCTCGGGTTTCGGGGATATCTCGTCGATCAATTGATCAACGCGGATTGCCACGTTCGCATATCATCGAGACAGGAGATCATCCGACCGGATTCCATGGACGATCTTTTTCCGAACGAAAACGTTTTCTGGCTTTCGCCTCCTTCCGGGAAACGCGGTTCCGATCATCTCGCAACCGCGAGTCTTTGGTATGAAAGGCTCGACGCCGATCCCGAAGTGCGGGCTTATTCTCCGCAAGTGAGCGGAAGGATTTTTCTTTTTTCCGGTTCCAACCACGAAGCGGGAAAGATCATCGGCATCATTCCCGGCAGACAGATCCAAATCACTCCGTTGTCGGATTACATCGTGGAAGGAAGCGTCGAATCCCTTTCCGCGGGAAACCGCATCGTCTTGGGAGAAGGGCTCGCGCAACTGCTCGGATTGGGATTGAATAAAACCGTCTGGGTGAGCGCGGGGCAAAGGGAAAAAACCCCTTTTCGAATTTCGGGAATCTTCCGTTCCGGAAACAAGGCTTTGGACGACGGAATCGCCTACGGACTGTTATCCGAGGTGCAACAGTTGACGGATCAGAGCGGAAGAATCACCGACATCGCGGTCCGTCTCAAGGACGTGAACCGTTCTTTGGATAAGGCGGAGGAATGGAGGCTATGGGGCGACGACAAAATCCTGAGTTGGCAGGAGGCGAATACGAGCTTTTTCGCGATCTTCAAGCTGCAGGACGCGATCCGTTATTCCATGACCGCCGCGATCCTGACGGTCGCCGGTTTCGGAATATATAATATTTTGAATGTGATTATCAATCAAAAAAAGCGGGAGATCGCGATATTGCGCTCGATCGGATATCGTCCCGGAGACGTATTGCTCATCTTCCTGCTCCAGGGAATCGTCCTGGGAGTTTCCGGAGGTCTGATCGGACTTTTACTCGGATTTTTGATCTGTCTTAAGATCGAATCGCTGCCGTTCACCAATCCTTTGTTTTCGGCGGGAGGGGGAACGATGGTCGTATCCTTCGCCCCTTCGATATACGTTCAGGCTTTTCTTCAGTCCATGGCGGCGACTATGATCGCGAGCGTGATACCGGCCAGGTCCGCCGGAAAACTTTCTCCGATCGAAATCATACGGGGAGAATAGAATGCCATGAAAACGAATCGGAGTGCAGCGATAAAAAAAGTAGGAATCGAAGTGAACGATCTCAGAAAGACGTTCGGAAATTCGGAGATCATCAAAGGAGTCGGGCTGGAGATAGAGGAGGGAGATTACGTTTCCCTGACCGGAAAATCGGGTTCCGGAAAAAGTACGCTCCTTTATATGATCAGTTCCTTGGATCCTCCCAGCTCGGGTAATATCCGCATCGACGGAGAGGATTTGTATAGGATGAAGGAGGAGGAAATCCACGAATTTAGGAATAAAAAGATGGGATTCATATTCCAATTTCATTATCTTCTTCCGGAGTTTACTGCTTTGGAAAACGTGCTTATGCCCGCGAGAAAGGCGGGGGCTCTCAATGAATCGCAGAGTTATGCGGAACACCTGCTCGAGGAATTCGACCTGAAGGAAAGGATGGATTACAGGATCGGAAGACTTTCGGGAGGACAGGCGCAACGTGTGGCGATCGCCAGGGCTTTGGTGATGCATCCCAAATACATCTTCGCGGACGAGCCGACGGGCGCCCTGGATTCGACTAACACGAAAGTTGTGATGAACATCCTCGAAAAGGTGAATCGCGAAAAGAACACGACGATCATAGTGGTTACGCACGACAACGAATTCGCCTCCAGAACAAAACGCCAGATCCGTCTCGTCGACGGAAGGATCGTGTCCTAAAAAACGACGGGAAATCGCCGAACGAGGCTCGAGTCCTTTCATAAATTAAACCAAAACCGTTTTTCGGATAGGCCGTAAACGAAACCGGTTCAGTCTCGGTTTATGCGATGGAAGTTTCCCAAATTCAAAGCCGGACAAACAAGAAGGTGGGAATATCTGCTTCCCACGGGATCCGCAAAGGATACCGAAACCTTCGCCAGAAAAATATTGACCGATCCTTATCTTCCCAAAATGTCCTCTCCGTTTTTAAGACCTCAGGCGGGAAAACTTCTTTTGGAAAACGCGAATTTTCGTCAGGCCCTCGAGTTCTTGGCGAGAATTCCCTGGGTCCGCGATTTCAGGCTGAATCTGGGTATGTATCCCGTTAAACGCACGTTAGGTTTTGAAGGTTTGGAGGAGGCTCTCCGAAAATCGGAAACGCTGCCTCCGGAGTGGGGAATCCGTTTTCATCCCCAGATCAAAGGAAGGAACGACTGGGGTGCCGAGGATCTGAACAGGTTGTGGGAAACCGAACACGCTCCTCCGCCTAACGGAGCACGTACGACGGAGCTGAGCGCCCTGCTTCTCGAAGACGAAATCATACTCAATCTGAGTCTGGCGGGGGAACCTCTCAACCAGCGGGGAGGATTTAGGCCGCTTTCCAAATCCGCGCCGATCCGAGAAGATCTGGCGCTTTTTTTGATCCGTAAGCTCAGAAAAATCCTTCCGAACCCGGACGGTCTCTTCGTTCCGTTTGCCGGTACGGGAACTTTGATACGGGAAAGTCTGGATTCTGTTTTCGGAATCGGATTTCCCCATTATCCGAGGACGTATCTATTCCAGGAACTTCCGGAGTTTCCTCTGGCTACCTGGGACTTCCTGAAAAAAAGGATCCTTGCCGAATCCGAAACGACCGTTGCCGTCTGGTGGAACGAGCTGGATCCGGCCGTTTTCGAATATACGAAAGAAAGAATGTTGCAATATTCTAAATTTCTAATGGATTCCGGATTCGAGAACCGGGTGCGTTTGGAATGCGCCCTCGGGGATTTTTTCTCCTATTCCCCCGCCGAAATCTGGGAGCGATCCAAAAAACCGAAACGGATCTGGATGCCTCTCAATCCGCCTTTCGGTCTGCGTATGGAAAAGGTTTCTCCCTCCGCGTTTTACAGAAGGTTGGGGGAGAAGTTGAAACTTTGGTGGGAACTCCCCGCCGAATTGAACGGGTTTCTGCTTTGTCCGGACGAGGAAACCTGGTCCGCGTTCGTTCAAAGAATCGGAATCAAAACGGAAACGGTTCACGTCACACACGGAGGCACGGATCTTAGGGTCGTTTACTTTTAAATCCAGCTTACGACCGCTTCCCGAAAAGGTTACGAAAAAGATTCGTTTTTACGCGAAAACGAAAACGAAAACGAAAACGACTTTTACGAATCCTTCCGCTCCGATCTAGAAATAAAATCCGAAACGAATCACCGAATCCGTATACGCCGCGAGGACGCGAAAGTATTCGCAAAGAAAAATCGGGAATTTAATTATAAAAAGATTCCCGTTTTCCTGCGCGCAAATCCGCGACCGGAAGGGATCCGTCTTTCGAAGGATGAAACATTCCCCCGATTCCTTTTCGAGCACCGTTGTGCGCGTGAATTTCTGTCGACGGTTCCTTGTTTCTCAAGTGCACATCATTTTTACATATTTTTCTTATTTAAGAAAAATATGATTCAATAAATTACACATTTGTACATTATTGAAAAATAAATATCGCATATAGGAGTAGTTATGATCGGTTACTTAAGTGAGGAATCGGGGATCTTTCTGTACGTTTTGACTGTCTCCACTTTTTTCGTTTTTGCGTTGCCTATGTTTTTGTTTCCGCTGCGTTGGGCCTCTTTTTTGGGTTGGAAGACGGATTCCGCCAATCATCTTTCCATCTATTACGGACGTTGTTTGGCGAGCGTAATGGCCGTGCTCTGTTATACCGGATATGTGGCGGCGGGAAACAGGGTCTGGCAGCCGTTTTTCTTTAATATATTGTTGGGGTGCACCGGTTTGATGGTCCTCGTTCACGCATACGGCGGAATACGCAAGATTCAGCCCTTGAGCGAGACGGTGGAGACCGGTTTTTGGTTTCTGATTTTTATGGGAGGATTGGTGTTTTACCCCGCCTAATCGATGTTTATGTTTCTTCGAACGGGGATACGAACGTAAAAATTCCCGAATCGAAAAGGATCCTCGCGCAAAAGGTGAGAAAAATTCCCAAACTGAAATAAACCCCCATAGGAATCGGTGTTTTACGTAGGCTGGCCCCTTTTTTACGGAACACGAGCGTGAATAAAACCGCGGGAATGTAGGAAGCGTTCAGAAAAAACATCCACCACGGATGACCTGCAACCAAGGCGAAAACCGGGGCGAACAGAACGTCCCCGAATCCGATTCCTCCGGGAAATAAAAAATACAACGCCAAAAAACAGGACGCAAATCCGGCGAACACGTAAAGTTCGGTCCAGCCGGGTAATTTTCCTTCGAGAAGATAAACGCTCGCCGTTCCGAAAAAAAGGATCCACGGAAGATTTTCGTAGTCGAGGGAAAAACGATACACATCCGTCAGGCAAGAGATCAGAAGGTGTCCGCAGAAAAACAAAAAGACGAGACTGAAAGGGGCGTTCTTCGTGAAATAAAGACAGAACAAAAATACGCAGACGAAGGTCGCTTCGACCAAAGGAAAAAACGGGGGAATCTCCACCTTACAACGTTTACAC
>NZ_NPEF01000142.1 GCF_002811955.1 Leptospira ellisii | reverse complement strand
GGTTCTACGGCGCGCCGATCACGGACGAAAATTCGATCCGAAGATACTCCTCCGATCACCAAGATATACACGGGATAACGCGCGGAACAAGTGATCAGAGGGGACACAAGAATCGTAGTGATACGGTCGGCTTTGTTTTCGATCGTTCTCGTTCCCATGATCGCCGGAACCGCGCATGCGGCCGAGGAAAGTAGGGGAATAAACGACTTGCCGGATAAACCGAATCTGCCCATAAATCGGTCCATTACGAACGAGGCCCTTGCTATGTATCCCGTCTCTTCGAGGATTCCGATAAAAAAGAACAATAGACTGATCTGCGGTATGAAAACGAGAACGGCCCCCACGCCGCCTATGATCCCTTCCTGAACGAGGGAGCGCAGCGGACCTTCCTCCAGAAAACTCCCGGCGATTTCGCCTAACGTCTGCACCGCGGATTCGATCCAATCCATCGGAATTTCCGACCAGGTGAATAGGGTTTGGAACATCAACGCCATGATCCCCAAAAAAGAAACCAGACCCCAAAACGGATGCAGAAGTATTTTATCCGCTCTGGAAAGAAGTCCCCCTCCCGCGGAGGACGGATTTCCCGAAAGCGAAGAACTTAAAACTTTTTTAATATATATAGACTTCTGGGTCAGTTCCTCCACGTAAGTGAAACGTATATTAGAGGAATTGAATTTATTATCCAACAGGCTGCGGGCTTCCGGATTGAGGACTTCCAAACCGGGAAGTCCCTTTTGCAGGGTTTCCCCCGATAATTCCTTGAGGGAGTTGAGCAGGACGAACTTCAACGATTCGGCGTCCTCCGTGCGGATAGCAGCCAGGATTTCGTTTAGGAATTTTTCCCGGTCCTTATCCCAGCGAAAGGATTTGATGGGAAACCGGAAGGCGCCCGGAGAACCGAGTAATTCCTTTAGTTCGGCGACGCCTTCTCCGCTTTTGGGATTTACGAATTGAAATACGATTCCGAATTCCCGGGAAAGGGAATCCGGATCGAGACGAAGCCCTTTTTTTTCGAGCACGTCGCGCATCGTAACCGCGACCAGAACCGGCAAATTCAATTCCAGAAGCTGCAGAAGAAACTGTAGACTTCGCTCCGTAAGGGAAGCGTCCATTACGAAAAGGATCCTATCCCCTTCCTTGTGACGAATCAAAACACCGCTCGTAACCTGTTTGTCCTCCGAGTTCCCTCCGAGACTGTAGGCCCCCGGAAGATCGAGGATCCGAACCGAATTTTCGCGGGAATGCAGCGTCCCTTCCGCCTTTTCGACGGTCACTCCGTGGTAGTTCCCGGTTTTTTGTCTAAGCCCCGTTAGGCGGTTGAACAAGGTGGTTTTACCGCAATTCGGATTTCCCACCATAAGGATCCGTTCCGTTTTGGAACCGGAGGTCACGTTATGCGCCATCGGTCGTTTCCCCTATCCGGATCAGCGCGGCCTCGGTTTCCCGAAGCGCGATCTCGACTTCTCCCGCGCGTAAAACGACCTTTTTCTGGGATTCGTACTTTTCCAAAACGCGGATCCTCGTTCCCGGCAGAAGACCCACGTCCAGGATGTTGCGGAACAGTTCCTCCTGACCGGGGCGGGGTTCCAAGGAAAGGATCGAACCGGTTTCCCCTTTTTTTAATTCGTTTAGGAATCGGATCATAAAAGGAATTTTTCCCGGTCTCGTATGAGGTCGATATCCGGGGCCATGGTTCTTACGTATCTGTCGAAGTAAAGGATCTGCTTGATCAACAATCCGAACTCTTTGGGAATTTTCAGACCGTTGCGCGAGGATATTTCCCGGAATTCGAAAAGGATCGCGTTTAATTTCTTATCGTCGAGGGATTCTAGGTCGCCCATCTGCACCTTCGTCACCATTTCGGTCATACGTGAAAACACCTTCTCCAGATCCTTGGAAAGTTTTTTCTCGTCCACGCCCTTCGCGGTGGAATCCATCTGGATCAGACCTTTGGCGATTTTTTCGGTGCGGTTGAGGCTCAAACCCTCCAAAAAGATCATAAGGCCCTCCCAAACGCGGGGGGAAATGCGGCCAACGATTCCGAAATCGATGAACCCCACGGTTCCGTCTCGGAGAATCATTAGATTTCCTGCATGTACATCCGCGTGAAAAAAACCGTTCCGCGCCAAGGTGGAAAACCAGACCTCGAGCGCCTCGGTCAGAGTTTTTTGAGGATCGGAGGAGTATCTTCGGATCGAATTTTCGTCCGTGATCGGCGCGCCGTAGAACCTTTCCATCGTGAGGATTTTTTTCGTGGAAAGTTCCCGATAGACTTTGGGTACGCGCGCGCGGGTTTCTCCCATCGATAGTAGCTCGCGTTCGAACTCTTCGATGTTGTCCGCTTCCTTATAAAAATCAATTTCTTCTAATATTGAGGTCTGGAACTGCTCCACCATGTCCGAAATCCCGGACTTGCTCAATCCGGGCGCGAATCGTTCGAAAAGCACGGAGGTAAAGTAGATGAGGTTTAAATCGGCGGATAACGTGGATTCTATGTCGGGTCTTTGGACCTTGATCACCACGTCCAGTCCGTCCTTGGTCACGGCGGAATGAACTTGAGCGATCGAAGCGGAAGCGATGGGAACCGGTTCCACGGAATAAAAATGATCGGAGAGTTTTCCTCCCAATTCCTTACGTATGATTTTTTCCACCGTGGAAAAGGGAAGCGGTCTGATGGAATCCAAACACTTCTGCATTTCGGTCACGAATTCGTCCGGAAAGAGGGAAGGGGCCGAAGCTATGAATTGACCTAACTTGATGTAGGTGGCGCCCAGTTCTTCGAAGGCCTCCCTGAGTCGGATCGCGAACGTTTCCGAGGAGTCCCCTCCCAAAGCGAGGTCCTTGAGAAGCAACAGGGTCTTTGTGGAGAATACAAAGCCGCTGTTTAAAATTCGGGAGGCGCCTCCAAATCCCATTTTCAGGGAATCAAAAAATCCTGCCATATTCACAAAGATTTCCAAGTTCCTCTCAAAATACAACAGAGAAAGAAGCGGGAAAAAACGATCGAATTCCTTCCCCGTCTACGGGCCGAAACCGCTTTTTTGTTTACGAACCAGGTCAAATTCTGATTATGGCTACATAAAATACACCTTCTCGGCGTATCCTTTCTATGAGTGGCGATTCGGTATTACTTCAGGAACTCGATAAACTGGAACTCAACGACCTGAAGAAAGTCGCCACCCTCTGGAATCTCAGTAAACTTCCCTACAAAGAAAAAAACAAAAACGTAACCTATCTTTACGAAATCTTTCAGGACGAATTTTATCTGAAAGGGGTTCTGGAGAAACTAACGCAGCTTCAGGTAACCATTTATACCAGCATTCTTAAGAATAAAAACGTGCTCACTCTCGGTGAAATTTCGAGGAAGGTGAACATTCCCCCGATCAACGTGGAGATGGAACTCAACCTTCTTCGTAAATACCAACTCGTTTATCAGAGAAAAAACAGGGAAAGACTCACCAATAATTTAGATAAATATCATGCGTTTGAAGAGATCGCGGATCTTGTTCCTTTGGATCAGAATCTCAAAGGGGAAAAATACAAGATCTCCTTGGAGAAGTATCTCGATCGTAAAAAAACGACCGAGATCACGGATGTGTGGAAGGCGGCCGTAAAGGCTCCGAAACAACTCGATTCCGTAAAGAAGTTTTATCAGATCGCCTCCTCCGAGGAAGGCATCGATCTCAATCTTCAATCCTTGGGGGATCTGGAACGGGATACTTTGGTCCGCATTTATCTCAGCGGTGGGGTTTCGGAAGCGGAGGACATCCGCAGTTACGTAGTGACCAGCCGAGGCAAATACGAACAGGTCGTACCCGCATTGATCGAGAAGGGTTTGGTCGTGGACGTCTGTTTCGTCGACGAAAAATTCGTGCGTGTGTTCGCGGTTCCGGACGAGATCCTGAAATACGTGCAGACGCACCCGATTCTTCCTTCCGTAAAGAAAGGAACCAAACAAAGAACGGAAAAACTCGCCTCCAACGATTTGGATTTTTTTCTCAATACCAAAAAACTCATCTCTTATATCAGTAGAAAAGGTTTGGTTCTCGCCAAGTCCGGAAAGGTGAAACAAGCCGATCACAAACGGACCGAACAGGAATTGCTCAATCCGGATATAGGAATTTTCCCCGAAAAAAGTCAGATCTATCAGATGGAGCTGATTCTTCCCGTTTTGAAACTTCTCAACCTGGTGGATATCAAAGGGGAGAACATCGTTCTCAAAGGGGACGTGAACGGTTTTATCGAAAAGGACATTTTCGAGATCATGAAACTGGTCGTTCACGAAGTCAACGAGGCAAGGATGAAACGGGTGATTCCCGCGGAAGTATTTACCGCCACCGAAATGCCGTTTTACGATAAGCTCATATTGGACAAGTGCGTCAGTCTGATCATCAAGGCGAAACGCATCCATCTTTCCGTGATCTTTTCCAATATCATCCGCGAGCACATGATCCTTTCTCCCGGGTTTCGGACGAAAAATTTCCAGTCCGATCTCGCGGAGCTTCGTAAGGAAATCATGAGCGCCATCTTTTATCTGCATCTTTTCGGACTTTTGGAAGTGGAATATCCGAATCGGTTTTTGACGCTTTCCCGTTTGGGAGAATACTTTTTCCAAACCGGGGAACTTTCCCACAAAACGGAAAAAGGCGGAATTACGATCAATCCGGATTTTACGATCATCGCGTTTCCGGATCGTGTTTCCATCCACGGGTTGCATCTTTTAAAGGCGTTCACCGAACTCAAGGACTACGACCGGGTTTATACGTTCGTATTGACCAAGGAAGCGTTCCAACTCGGAATCCTTCTGGGTTATAAACCTTCCGAATTCATCGATTTTTTGAAGTCTTCCAGCAAGGCGGATTTGGCGCAGAACCTTCTCTTCTTATTGGAGGATTGGGGCGGAAATCTTCCGGTCGTCGACATCACGGAGGATTGCGTTCTGGTCCGCACGAAGGATCAGAATACGATGGAACTTCTGCTCGGACAGATCAAAGGTAAAAAAATCGTTCTGGATGAAATCGCTCCGACCGCCGTTCTTGTGGATAAAAACCGTGTGCAGGACGTCATCACCGTTTCCGAAAAACTCAATCTGATCGTAAACCTGACGAGATAAAAGATTCCCGTCTTTTTCCGGTATTTTAGAAAATAGATTTTTGAGATTGGCGCGGATCGGATCAAAATGATCGATTTAAGAGCCGATCATTCTTCCACTTTGATTTTGGTCTTAAATTCCCACTTACGATAAGGGGCGATGGCTTGTAGTCTTTCGTCCGTCACGAAAAAAAGAGCGTCTCCGTATTTCACCAAACCGCCTTTGTAGTGGGCGTATTTGGTTTTGTGGTCGATCAGTCCGATTTCCCGGACCTTGCTCCAGTCGTCGCAGGTTTTGAGAGTGGGGACCTTTCTAAGATGTAACTCCTTGATTTTATTGTCTTTTACGGAGTCTCTAAGTATCTTTTCCCATTCCATAAAGTGCAAGCTAAAAGGACTGGTTGAAAAATCAAGGGTTTTCCGCCGACTCGGATCCTTCGAAAGCGAACTATAATTTAAAAAATTCCACTTCTCGTTTCAGTTCCTCCGCGAGTCCCGCCAACCCGACCGAACTGGAACTGAGTTCCTCCGAAGACGCGGCCGAAGATTGGTTGAGTTCGTTGATGGTGGTGATCGTTCTCGATATCTCTTCGATCGCGAGTTTTTGCTCCCGAACGGCGACTTGGATCACGTCCGATCTTCCCTTCACCTCCTTGGCCGTGAGGTTCATCTGATCGTTTTTGGAAAGTTGATCCTCCATAAATTGGTTTACGGTCTTCATACGACGGTTGATCTCGGAAATCCCGCTGATGATTCCGGAGATGATGGTCACCGTGTTCGTGATGTTCTGGATTCCGTGACCTATTTCCGTTTCGTTACTTTGGATGATCTCCTCTATGTCCTTGATGCTTCGTGTGGTTTTATCGGCGAGTTTGGAGATTTCGTCCGCCACCACGGCGAATCCTTTTCCAGCCGCGCCCGCGCGCGCGGCTTCGATGGCCGCGTTCAACGCGAGAAGATGAATCTGCTCCGAAATCGTATTGATGATCTCCATCACCCCGGTGATGTCTTCGGAGCTTTTGCTGATCTTGTTGATGGAATGATTGGTCAGTTCGAGGGAGCTTCCCCCTTGTTTCGCGTCCTCGGTGATTTTTTCCACTTCGGACATCGTTTTTTCCAGGTTGGCCGAGGTTTCGTGGATGGAATCGGAGAATTTTTCCATATCGAGCGCCAGTCGGTCGAGAAGGCCCACCTGTTCCCGGGTCTGCGTTTCCACTCCGTCCATTCCCGCCGAGATCTCCTCGATGGACGCGGAAATTTCCTCGGAGGAGGCCGCCTGATTCTGCGCGTTGTCGGAGATGAAGTTGAGGGCTCCCGACATTTCGTCCGAAGAGGAGGCCAGGTTGGAGGAGGCCTCCACGATTTTTCCGAGAATCGTTTTCACCTTTTTGTTAAACGAATTGATGGAGATCGCCATCTCCCCGATCTCGTCCATCGAAAGTACTTTTAGCGTCTTGGTGAGATTCCCTTCCGCCATCGATTCGAGGACGTCCTTACTTTCCTCGAGGGGATGAAGCCTTTTTTTAAGGATGATGTAGATCAAAAACGCGATGAACAAAAGTCCGATGACGGAAATGGCGGCCATCGCGTAGACGGAAACGATCGCGTCCTCGGTGATCTCCTCGTTTTCGATCGAAGCGAACGTGATGAAGTTGTATTTCTGATTCTTACGAAGAAGCATATACTTGTATTTTCCGTTGAACAGATAACGTACGGGAACGTTGTCTTGGTAGTCCTTCACCTGTTCGTAAAACGGAAAGTCCTTCAACTTCTTCAGATTGAGGGCTGGATTGACGTGATTGATCACGATCTCCGTATGATTGAGAAGCCCCGGATATCCGGACTTGCCG
Organism: Leptospira ellisii; assembly: GCF_002811955.1. Taxonomy (GTDB): domain Bacteria; phylum Spirochaetota; class Leptospiria; order Leptospirales; family Leptospiraceae; genus Leptospira; species Leptospira ellisii. The sequence goes on along the minus strand of NZ_NPEF01000142.1, from coordinate 3,192 downwards.
ATCTGGATCGCTCCGATCAGTTTACTCGTAAGATCCGCGATCCGCAAACCGTAGGCCAGAAACAGGGAAGGGTTTCCTGGAATCGCCTCAAGCGCGAGTACTGTCGGAGTTCCGCTGATCGGAGAGGCGATCGGTTCGCTCAAAAAAATGCGATTTTTGGAGATGGCTTCGTCCACCTTGTTCAAAGAGGGAAGTTGAAACTCGGAAAGCCGAGTGGCTCCGTCCGGAGCCAAGGTTCCCGTTCCTACGACGACCTTCCAGGTGAAACCGTCGGTTTGGAGAACGGAGATCGATTCGTATTTGGGAGAACGTCCCAAAAGATTCGCCAAAATCCGGGAGATCTCCGCGTTTTTCGAAGAAGCAAGCAACGCAAGAAACGATTCGTCCGAACGAAGCCGGTCCGCGTCTCCCTGCACCTCCTCGAAAATCGTCTCGGTGAGAATGTGGAGCGTTTCGTTTACGTTCACCATTTGGTTGAAGTAGGAATTCCGGATCGCCGTATAATTGAGTTTGAATACGAGACTGGAAACGCCGATAGCCAGGACGATTACGATAAAAAAGAAAGTGAACGTAAGGGACCTCGTCAGCCGGATTTTGACGAAACTGGAGGAATCGATGTTGCTGAATGCTCCGGATTGGATCAGACGGGAAGTGAGTCGTTCGGTGATAAGAAAGGTGTAAACGCCCAAGGAAAAGGACAAAAGAAACAGGATGGCGAAAAGATTGTAATAATCCGCCTTGTCCAATGCGGCGAAATTCCCCAGGGAAACGATGACGATAAAACCGGTGACGCAAATTCTGCCGGAAACGTCCAACGCTTGAAATAGGGGAAGCCGAAGTACGGACTTCTGAGCGCGGATCGCGGTTTCACGGTCGATGACTCCGGTTTCCACCGTGGCCCGGTATTTTTGGATGGGGGACAAACGTCTTCGATCGGAAAAAAAAGTATACAGCAGAGTGAATACCGAGGTTCCCAAAGTCAGGTAAACGGCGATTCTCGCCTGTTCGGAATCCAATTCCAAAAAGGTAAAATAGAACACGACGGAAGTCACGATGGCGACCACGTAGCTGACGACTTCGGTCAAGACAATGAATTGTACGGTAAATTTCCGGATCGACTGAGTGATTTCATCCATACGAAGACTGGCCCGATTCCCTTCCGGCCGCGGCTTAGGCGACACGGTTTTTTTGTTTCTTACCGGTTAATTTCCAGATTCGTTTATCCCAGCACAAGGAGAAACTAACGTCTTATAAAAAATCCGAAGTCGCGGATCCTCTCCCGATCGTTCGGATTTCCGCCCTTGGGGGATCGGATGCTTCCGGACTCGGTACGACACGGCGATTTTCCGTTCGGGAAAATTCGGACTCGTCCGTTTCCGAAAACGGAGCGGAGCGTTTCGTAAAAACGAACGTTATTCGCCTTTGATGGCTTCGAGTTTGTGTTTGATCTCTTCGTTGAGCGGCTGTTTTTTTTGGAAGTCTTCGAGAAGACGGATCGCTTCGGCGGGTTTTCCGGATTCCGCGTAAAGGTCCGAAAGTTCGAGAAGGGGTCTCGGATCCATCGGGAATTTTTTGTGAAGATCCACGTAGATCTCCTCCGCCTTGTCCCGTTTTCCGATCAGCTTTAAGGAGGATGCTTTTCCCAAAAGCGCGAAGTAGTCCTCTCCTTCCGCCAAAATCCGGTTGAAACATTCCAACGCTTTGTCGAATTCCCCCATACCGCGCAGACTGTCCGCATACCGGTTGATGATCAGTTTGTTGTCCGGGTCGAATTCCAATATCCGTTCCCAATATTGGTTGGCTTTGTGGAAGTCCTTCTTACCGCGATAACTTTCCGCGAGACCGTACAACGCGAAGAAGTTCTTCCGGTCCAACTCCGCCGCGCGGTGGTAGTATTGGATCGCCTCGTCGTAGTCCTTGATCTTGCGGTAGGAGTTTCCGATTTCGGTGAGAATTTTGATGTTGTCCGGTTGGATCAGAAGCAGCTTTTCCCACCAGTGGATCGCGTCCTTGTATTTTTGACAGGCGAAATAAAGGTGGCCCAGACCCACGATGACGTACTGATCCTTCGGATTGATCTGAAGGGCCTGCATATAATAAATTTCCGATTCCTTGAAATTCTTGAGTTTGCGGTGGGCGTCTGCACGGCAAGTTCGAATATCTCCTTATGAGCCGAGGCGTTGATCGCCCCGCCTCCCACATACAGAAGCGGTTTTTTAGCGGAGTTCAGCGCTTCGGCGAATTCCTCCACGTTACCCTTTACTTCCGGTTTTTTGTAATGGTGCTGCGCGATTTTGAGCCTGGTCGCCTTACGCACGTTAGTCAACTCCGTCTGCACGTCCTTGGGAAAATCCAGAAGCACGGGCCCCGGTCTTCCGCCTAACGCGATCAAGGTGGCCTCCTCGAAATGCCGGGCGATATCGTCCGCGGATTTCATAAGAGCGTTGTATTTCGTTATGGGAATCGTGATTCCGAAGATATCCGCCTCCTGGAAAGCGTCGGTTCCGATCGTATTGGTCGCGACCTGACCCGTGATCGCCAACACGGGAACCGAATCCATTTTGGCGTCGGTAAGACCGGTCACGAGATTGGTGGCGCCGGGACCGGATGTTGCGATGCACACTCCGAGTTTTCCGGTGGCTCTGGCGTATCCTTCCGCCATATGAACCGCTCCCTGTTCGTGTCTCACAAGGATATGTTTGATTTTTTTGCTTTTATAAATTTCGTCGTAAAAGGGAAGAATGGCTCCGCCGGGATATCCGAAAACGATATCCACCCCGTATTCTTCCAGAAGTTCCACCATCAATCTGGCGCCCGTAATTCTTCCTGATTCTGAGGACATGGTCCCTCCCCTTACGTCCATAAAGATACCGGAAAGGCTACTGTCAAGAGGAACGAAAGCCGAGGACTTCAGGATTCGGACTCGGGAACGAACCGTTTTTCGAGAGAATCGAACCGGTCAAATTACCGTGCAAAGAATCGAAGTTCGATGGTTTTCAATTTGAAACCGAAGTCGAAAACGAAACGTAACTTCGATTCCTTCGGGAAGGCAAAAATGAGGAAAGAAGGTTTTTCGAAAAAAGTTGAAACGGAAATTTTTTTCCAAAATCTAATAGATAGAAGGGACTATTTTCGGGAACAAAGCACTTTTTACTTGAGTTCGTTGATGGTGGTGATCGTTCTCGATATCTC
>NZ_NPEF01000141.1:3997-10155 GCF_002811955.1 Leptospira ellisii | reverse complement strand
TCGTCTCGGCTGTAGAGATCGGGGGTTCTGTTCCGTTCGGAGGGATATTCCTCCTCCAACATCGGATTTTCCACGCATAAGTTCATCACCTTGATTTCGGGAATTTTGGACAGAAGTTTAGCCCCCAGAACGATGCGACACGGTGTTTTGATCGAAGTTTTCGGGATCGGAATCCTTCTCTCCGGGAAAAGCGGCGTCGGCAAAAGCGAAACGGCGCTGGAATTGATCGAACGGGGACACAGACTCGTTGCGGACGATATGGTGGAAATCCGCAGGCTTTCGGAAAGTTATCTCATCGGAACCTGTTCCGATCTTCTCCGTCATCATATGGAGATCAGAGGATTAGGGATTTTGAATATTAAGGATATCTTCGGCATCGGTTCCGTCCGGGATCACAAACTCATAGAACTAATCATTCATCTGGAGGAATGGACCGAGGACAAGGACTTCGATAGGACCGGTCTGGAAAATCCAACCGAGGAACTTTTAGGCGTGCAGATACCGCTGATCCGGGTTCCGGTGCGTCCGGGAAGAAACATACCGATCATCGTTGAAACGGCTGCGATGAACCAGCGCCTGCGTAAACTCGGCAAAAACGCGGCCCAGGAATTCAATCAGAAACTCAGTCAATATCTACAGCAGGGTAAAGGTGAAAGAAATCCTCCTCAAAATTAATGAGAACGGCACCGGAATGCACGCGCGGCCCGCTTCGGTATTCGTAAACTGCGCCTCCAAATTTCCCTGCGATATCACCGTAATCAAGGAGGACGTGGAGGTGAACGGCAAAAGTATCATGGGTTTGATGATGCTCGCTCTCGCTCCCGGCAACGAATTCAGGATACAAGCCTCCGGAGAAAAGGAGGACGAGGCACTGGACGCATTGACCAACATAGTCAATAACGATTTCGTCTAACGGACATCGGTTCCGAACCATGAACGACGAAACCAGATATCATCTACGGGACCTTCTCATCCTGGGGCTGATCATCGTATTGTCCGTAATCTTGGCGGAAACGATCCAACTTTCGGACAGGGAAACCGACCCAGAAGGGATCGGTTTTCTCGACCGGATCGTGGTTTATATCTTCTATTTTATCCCTTTGTTTTCCCTTTCCCTTTTGATCTCCTATTTTTACAGGAACAAACGGAATCTCGAAACGGGAAGACTTAAAAGTTCGATTCGATATCGTTTAACGTTATCCTTCATTTTCGTCGCACTTCTACCCTCGGTTCCCATCCTTTTTCTCTCCTCGAACGTCACCGGAAAATTATACGAACGTTTCTACGGAATCGACGTCGAGGAGGCCCTCGCCTCCGGGGAAACCCTGGTGTTAAACGAAGAGGAGCCGAAAAAGAAACTGCTCGCCGAAAAGACCAAACTGTTGGAAAGTTTTCTACGGATTCAACCCGTCAATCTCGAATCCCTCGTTGCGCTTGCGTCCAGACTCAACCTCATCCAAAGCGACGAATTCTACGTCGGCATTTACGAAAACCAAAAACCCATCCTGGAAAATCGAGGCTTAAAATACAGACCGCTCGATAAGGAATTCAAACCGGTCTCCAAAAATTCGAACTGGAAGGATTTTCCGAGTTATAAACCGGACTATTGTATGTATTTTATCCGGGTTCCGTTTCCGATTGGACAATACGCACTTCGCACCGGCATCAGGATCCACAAAGGAGAGGAGAAGATCGTATATTCCCTTATATCGACCAGAAGGAACTACGACCGCGCGGATCTCGCCAGGGAAAAACTTCCGTATCGAATTCGTCTAACGTTTAGCGTACTTACCGTTTCCATCTTTCTTTTGGCGATCTACTTCTCCCTTCTTTTCGCCCGAAAAATCTCCAGGCCGATCATCGAACTCGCGAACGCAACCCAACAAATCTCGCTGGGGGACACGGACATCAGTCTGGAAATCCGGGAGACGGGGGAGATCGGAGCTCTCATCGATTCCTTCAATCAGATGGTGCAGGATTTAAAATCCAAAAACGCGGAACTGATGCAAAGCCAAAGGATCGCCGCGTGGAAGGAGGTGGCGCAGAGAATGGCGCACGAAATCAAAAACCCCCTTACACCGATCCAACTTTCGGCGGAGAGGATCCGAAGAAAGATGCAATCCGAAAACTGGGAGCAATTCCAGGAGATCGTCACCAACGGAACGGATACGATCATCAAACAAGTCCGGGTTTTGGAACATCTCGTGAACGAATTTTCCGATTTCGCGCGGATGCCCGCTCCGAAACTCATCAATCAGAATCTGGAACCGATCATCCAGGAAGCGGTGAAACTTTTCGAACACACGCCTAAACTGCGGATCACAACCCGTTTCGCCAAAGGTTTTCCGCAGCTATTTTTGGATCAAAAGATGATTCTCCGCGTCTTCACCAATCTCGTAAAAAACTCGGTAGAAGCGATCGAACGAAAACGGGAAAAAGAGGACGATCCCGGGTTCGAAGGATCGATCCTGATTTCCGCTTCGATCACGAGAAAGATCATGCGAAGGGTCGCGATCGTCACAGTTGAAGACAACGGAATCGGAATCTCCAACGAATTAAAACAAAAGGTGTTCGAACCCTATTATTCCACGAAAAACAACAACACCTCCGGAATCGGTCTCGCCATCGTTCAGAAAAGTGTGATTGACCACAACGGGCATATCTCCGTAGATTCTTCCAGTATGGGCGGTTGCCGATTTCAGATCGAACTACCGATCTCTTAAACTCGAATGAAAATCCTCATCGCAGACGACGAACCGGAAATCAGAAAGTCCCTAAAGGAGATTTTGGAGGACGAAGGATACGAGGCGGAAACCTTTTCCACCGGTAAGGCTCTGTTAAAACATCTACGCACCGAACGACCCGCGCTCGTTCTTCTCGACGTATGGTTGGGGAAGGAGGACGGAATCGTCGTTTTGGACGAATGTAAAAAACTCTATCCCACGCTTCCCATACTGATGATTTCCGGTCACGGAACCATCGAAATCGCGGTTTCCGCGACGAAAAAGGGAGCCGCTGATTTTTTGGAGAAACCGCTTTCCATCGAAAAGGTATTACAGGCGGTGGACAACGCCGTACAACCCGAGGAAAAAAATCAATCCGCCGATATCAGATTAGAATATGATGAAATACTAGGAAACTCTCCCGCGATACAAAAGGTGAAGTTCGCGATCGCACAAGCAGCGGCTACGAACGCAAGGGTCTTCATCTACGGCGAAAACGGAACCGGAAAGGAATTGGTCGCCAAAACCATATTCAAGAATTCTAAAAGAGCCGATCAACCCTTCGTCGAGATGAACTGCGCTGCGATCCCGGAGGAACTGATCGAATCCGAACTTTTCGGATTTACGAAAGGAGCGTTCACCGGAGCGACCGAATCCAGAATCGGAAAGTTCGAAGCGGCCAACGGAGGAACGCTGTTTCTGGACGAAATATGCGACATGTCTCTTTCCACTCAGGCCAAGGTATTGCGGATTCTTCAGGAACAAAGATTCGAAAAACTGGGCAGCACGGAGACGATCACGGTGGACGTCCGCATCATCGCCGCCACGAACATACCGGTGGAGGAGGCGATTCGGGACGGAAAATTCAGGGAGGATCTGTATTATCGTCTGAACGTAATCCCGATCACCATTCCACCGCTGCGGGAGCGGACTTCCGATATCCCCCTTTTGGTGGATTATTATATCGCGAAAACCCTGGAGGAGAACCTTCTTCCCCAGAAAAAAATAGAATCTGAGGCGGTTTCCATCCTTCAAAACCACTTTTGGCCGGGAAACATCCGAGAACTTAAGAATATTATGGAACGCTTATGTATTATGACGGTGGGAACCGTCATCACCGCAAACGACGCTCGCGACGCGCTCACCGGATTTAAAAGGGCAAACGAGATGGTGGAGATCGGAGATTTTCGAAAGGCCAAAGAGGAGTTCGAACGTCAATATATCATCAAAACGCTCCAGACCAACGAAGGGAACGTTACGCGCACTTCTCGGGTTCTCGGGATCGAACGCTCCCATCTCTACAGAAAGATGAAGTCCTTGAACATTTCTTCGGATCAGTACACCGATGGATAAACGCGTTTTAAACGATCTTACCAGGGTATTGGGTGATTTCAAATTCCTGATCCAGAAAAAACAATTTCCGATTCTTCAATTTTCGGGGGAAAAACCTCCGGAAACGGCCGAACTCGTCTGGAAGGAGGAGGAATGGAGTTCCTCTTCGGAAAACGATCTCAAACTCGAATCGGAAGGGATCCAGGTTCGTAGACCCGCACGCGCCGCGGAGCGAAACTTCACCTGCAAACTTTGCGGGGATCGGATCAGCGCGGTGCGCAACTTTCTCGTCAAAGGGAGAAAACCCATATTAGTACTTCATTATACGGGAGAGATAGCACCCGGAAGACCCGCCTTTACGAAAACGACCCCGGACCAGGTATTCAGAACCAAGGATGCGGAGGATCTTTTCGACAGAATGATCCGCAAACAATTCGGTTTCGGACATCGCGAATTCTATTATCAGGAATACCCCGCCTGCGTTTTCGCGCATTCCAAATCGAACGCGAACGACTGGAAACTCCGGACGGAAAAATGCGAAACCCAGGTGAAAGAGACGATCGATTCCGAAAAGATACGCGGAATCATACTTCTGGGAACGAGCGCCATCGCCGTTTACGGAAAGGAGAAGGCTCTCGAAATGATGGGCCGCACCCTCGAATTCCTTCCGGGAATTCCCATGGTCGTCCTACGTTCTCCGGAGGCGATCGCCGCAGTGGAGACGAAACGTAAGAACTTCAAAGGAGATAAGGACTCTTTCGAATTCGAAACGATCAAAAAAGAGGAAGTGTCCATCAAGGAAAGCATTCTTTCCCAACTCTCTCTATTTCAAGACAAACTCAAGGACGCGCTTTGATCCTTTACGCGGAAGTCGCCTTCGACCTTCCATTGGAGGAGGACACGTTCACATACGAAGTCCCCGACGGCACACAACCAGGCGTCCGGGTTCTCGCCAAACTGAGAAACCGGGAAGAAGAGGGGATCGTGGTCTCAGTTCACAACAACGAACCAGCCTATACGGTGTTAGCCGTAGAAAAGGTGATCGATAAAACTCCGATCGTCCTCAGGGAACAGATCGAACTCGCATATTGGATGAAGGACCAATACGTCGCTTCCCTCGGAGAATGTATCCACAAGATGATTCCGGCCGGAAGAAGACAGGTGAAACTGGACGCGTTTCCTTCGGACGCGGAGGGAAAACCGGTCACGTTAAACGAAGAGCAGAATGTCGCTTATCAAAAGATCGTCTCCGCTTTCGGCGAAGCATCGGTTCATCTCCTTTTCGGAATCACGGGCTCCGGAAAAACGGAAGTCTACATCCATCTTATACGAAAGGCGCTCGAGACCCCCGGACGATCCGTGATCCTTCTCGTTCCCGAAATCAGCTTGACGTTTCACATCATCCGCAAATTGGAATTGATCTTCCCTGGACAACTCGCGGTGCTTCATTCTGCGCTTAAGGTTTCCGAAAAGTTCAAAGCCTATAACGAATTGTTAAACGGAAAAAAGAGGATCGCGGTCGGAACCAGAAGTGCGGTTTTCGCGCCGGTTTCCAATTTGGGTCTTATCATCATCGACGAAGATCACGATTCCTCCTTTAAGGAACATTCGAACCCGAGATATCACGCGCGGCAAGTCGCGATGCAACGATGTAAAACGAACGACGCGGTTCTCGTTCTGGGAACGGCGACGCCTTCTTTGGAAATTTATCATTTAGCGAAAGAAGGAAAAATTCACCTTCATACTTTGACGAAACGACCGGAAGGGGTTCAACCTCCGACCGTCCGAATCGTGGAGAATCAGAAGGAATCGAACGTGCTCAGTTCCGAACTCTCCTTCGCGATCAAACAACGTTTGGACAGAAAGGAACAGGTAATTCTTCTTTTAAACAGAAGGGGTTACAGTCCTCTCATCTATTCCCCTTCCACGGCTTCCTACGTTCCCTGTCCCAACTGCACGACCAATCTTTGTTATCACAAAAAAGGAACGGCGATCTGCCATCTCTGCGGACATACGGAATCCCTCGATTCTCTGGAAAAAAGAATGGGGGAAACACTGACGCTCAAAGGAACGGGAACCCAAAAACTGGAGGATAATCTTTTG
>NZ_NPEF01000141.1:0-3987 GCF_002811955.1 Leptospira ellisii | reverse complement strand
AGAGTGGAACGTCTAGACCAGGATTCGATCCAGGACCGCAGTTTGTTAAACGAAGTCATTTCCCGTTTACTCGGCGGAGAAATCGACATCCTCACCGGAACGCAGATGATCGCCAAAGGACTGGACGCCTCTCAGGTGACGCTCGTCGGGGTCTTAAACGCGGGGATCGGTCTCGGACTTCCTGATTTTCGCGCGAACGAACGGGTATTTTCCCTATTGACCCAGGTCGCAGGCAGAGCGGGACGTTCCAAACTCAAAGGAGAGGTTCTCATCGAAACCAACGCGCCCGATCATCCCGTCATCCGGATGGCGACCACGCAAAATTACATTCAATTTTACGAATCCGAAATCCTAGTGCGAAAGGATCTTTTTTATCCTCCGTTTTCGAGACTCGTACGGATCGTTTCGCGATCGAAAGACGAAGGACTTTCCCTCGAAACCATCGAACTGGTGTTCGGCGTTCTCAAAAAATTCTTTCCTTCCAAGGATACGATCCTACTCGGCCCGGCCCCTTGTCCTTTTTACAGGATCGATTCCAACTTCAGAAATCATATCATCCTCAAAACCTCTTCCCTGAATTTTTGGAGGGGAATCCTTAAAAAAGAGGTTCGCCCGTTGAAACTCTCCAAAAAAGTATATCTTGAAATCGATTTCGATCCTTTGGATTTGGTGTAACATGAAACTCGGCTATTTCGGAACCCCGGAACATTCCGCAAAACTATTGCAGACGCTCGTCGATTCGGATCTCGCGGAGGTCGCGGAGGATAAAAAAGATCCTTTCGCACTAGGATTTCGGATTCGTAAAATTGAATGTAATTTTGCGTGGTCGCCAATCCGGACCGCGCCAAGGGAAGAAGCAAAACTCCCGAGCCGAGTCCCGTAAAAAAAATCGCGCTCGAACGCGGACTCCCCGTCTTTCAATATGAGTCGATCAAAAAGGAAAAAGAACAAGCTCTCGCCGATTGGAGCCCCTTTCCCGCGGATCTGTATGTGGTATTCGCATACGGTTCGATTCTCCCGAAGGAAGTGTACGAACACGCACCCTTGACCTCGATCAATCTGCACGGTTCCTTATTGCCCGATCTGCGCGGAGCTTCTCCGGTTCAAACCGCGCTGTGGAGAGGGTATACGAAAACGGGAATCACGATCCAATACATCGGTGAAAAGATGGACGAAGGCGATATCCTGATCGCCCGAGAAGTGGAAATTTCTCCCGAAGACGACACGGGAACTCTGATGAACAAAATCACCGACGCAGGGATCGAAGCGATTCTAAAACTTTTACGGGAATACGACGGAAAACCCTTTTTAGCTACCCCGCAGAATTCCGCGCTCGCGACCTATTGCGGCAAAATCAAACCCGAAGATCGGATTTTGGATTGGGGTTTGAATGCGGAGGAACTTCACAATCGGATTCGAGCCCTGTATCCTGACTCGGTGGGAACTACCACGTTTCGAGGAAAACGAATAAACATTCTAAAAACCAGAACCTCTTCCTTGACGGCGGAATCGAATCCTCGACCCGGTAGTTTGAAACGGTTGGACAAAAAAGGCCTTCTTACGCAGTGTGGTGATGGTAGATTTCTGGAAATTCTGGAATTACAACCGGAAAATAAAAACAGGATGTCTGCATCCGATTTTCTCAACGGTTCCAGAATCCAAGAAGGGGAAACATTCGGGTGAATCAGGAACAAATCAAAGAAAAGTATCTTCCGATCGGAGGTTACGTTTTATTTTTAGCGGCCGGTTTATTGTTATTCTTCAGCGCCGCGTTCTTAGTGGTTTTCGTCAGAACCAAAAGTACCGCTAAAGTCATCGTTCCCGATCTGGTAGGCAAATCCTATCCTGAAGTTCACAACGAACTCGGTCGTCTTCAATTGAAGGTGCGTTTGGAAACCAAACGATATCCGGACCAAACCGACGGAATCATTCTTTATCAATCCATTCGTCCCGGAAGGGAAATCGAAGCCGGAAGTAAGATCGTGCTCACGGTCAACACCGGACTCGATCGTTTGATCGTTCCCGACGTAAGGGGCCAATCCATAGACTCGGCCAAAGCCAATCTTCAGAAAGTTCTTTCCGGAGACACTTATGTGGATCTTCAGATCGGCGGAATCACCTACATAGAACCCGAAGGGGACCAGCTCCCGAACACGGTAATCGATCAAATTCCGGAACCGGGAAAAAATGCCACCGCCCGCGAGAAAGTATTTCTTCTCGTGACCAAGGCGCCGAGCAGAACGAAAGAGGAATTTTCTCCGACGTCCTTTCAGGGAGCGTCCTTTCCACTCGTTCAAAAAAGTTTAACCCGTTCAGGAATCAAGAGCCGCGTGGAAGAAGTGGTGGAAACGAGAGTTCGATCCGAAAACGGATTGGTACAATCTGCGCGTCTTGATGGAGAAGAAATTCGATTTAAAGTGTATTACTTCGAACCGGAAATGTCCGTGGAAAGCGGTTACGAACTTTTTTCATACGAAATCGGAGACAACGGAGAATACAAAGCCGTTCTAAAATCCGAAACGAAACAGGAATCCGACGTTTTGACGTTGCCCGTTTCGTTCAAAGACGGAGACAAATTCCAGATCGTATTCTATAGAAAGGGAAGCGTAAAGCTGACCCTTTTGGATTCCTCCGATTCCAAAATAAAATCCAAATCCTACGAGAGCGAACTTTGAAAATTTCCGCGTCCATTTTAGCCGCAAAACTCACCGAACTCGGATCCACGGTTCCCGACTACGATCCGGCCGCCATAGATCTGATGCACATGGACGTTATGGATGGAAACTTCGTACCTCAGATCAGCTTCGGAGAAGCCTTGAGTAAGGAAGTCAGAGGACTGACTTCGATTCCGCTCGACGTTCATCTGATGGTTTCCAAACCCGAAAACCACGTGGCGAAATATTACGAACTCAATCCGTATTGTATCACCTTTCATATCGAAACCACGGACTTTCCGGTTCGTTTGGCGCAGGAAATCAAAAACAACGGCGCCAAGGTGGGAATTTCCTTAAACCCGGGAACTCCGGTGTCTTCCTTGGAAAACGTCCTACCCTATGTGGATCTGATTCTTTTGATGACCGTCGAACCCGGATTTTACGGACAAAAATTCATCATGAACGGAATGGAAAAAATCCGCAAGGCCAAAGAATCGATCGGTTCTCGCCCGATCGAACTCGAAGTGGACGGGGGAGTCAATGATAGCAATATCCAGGAATTGAAGAAAAACGGAGTGGATATCGTGGTCGTAGGAGCCGGTCTGTACAAAACGGGGACCCCCGTAGAAAATGCGAAGAATCTAAAGGCCTTAGCGACCCGTTAGATTCTTCGCATACTACGATTTCCGGGTGACAGGATGTTTTCTTGACAGAGGGACATATTGCGTAATATTGGTAAAAATCATGCATTCTTTTTCGAAAGTTTGTTTCGAAATCGCAGAATGAAAAAAGGAAAACGATCCCTTGGTAAAGCTTAGATTACAAAGAACCGGAACCAAACACGATCCTCATTATAGAATTGTCGCAGCCGACAGCAGAGCTCCTAGAGACGGAAAATTCGTGGATATCGTGGGACACTATCATCCGGCGCAAATCAAAGAGCAGACTACGTTCAACAAAGAAAAAATCATTACCTGGCTGAAAAACGGCGCACAACCTACCGGAACGGTATTGAACCTTTTCAAAAACGCCGGAATTTGGGCAGAATATAAAACGACTCTTAAAAAGTAATGGAAGAATTGCTGAAGTACATTGTTGCTTCTTTGGTAGAATTCCCGGATGAAATCGTAATTCGGGAAATCGAAGGGGAAGAACAAAACATCATCGAACTCAGAGTTTCCCCCAAAGACGTGGGAAAAGTCATCGGAAAAAACGGTAGAATCGCGAAGTCCTTACGCGCCATCCTTACCGCGGCTTCCGTAAAAGCGGGCAAAAACTTCTCATTAGAAATCATTGACTGAAGAGTGGATTTCACTCGGTCAATTGGGAAAAC
>NZ_NPEF01000140.1 GCF_002811955.1 Leptospira ellisii | reverse complement strand
ATGCGACGGATCAATGTTCGTTTGGGCACGGGAAGTTGGACTCTGCTCGGAGCCTTGGCGCAGGCGCACGGAGTGTCCCGTTGTTATTTGTTTAATTATCTTTTGTATTTGGAGGAATCGGAAGTCGGGGATTCTATCGAAGAGATGCTGAATGAGGGAGTTCCCACCTTTCACAAGAACTACAGTTATATCCTCCACCTCGATCTCACCTTCAACCGAGTGACCCGGAAGCTCCAATGCCTCCCCGAGTCCGCTTTTTACACATTCGAATACCGAGAATGGTTCCGAGAGCTGGAATAAACCGACCAGTCAGACTAAAAAATCACCGAAGGCCGACAGACCAAACCGGCCTCACGTCACGTCGCGCGTTGAACAATTTTTCGGTTTTCCGACGACAGGTCTCAGATCGCGACTTTCCCGACAAACAAATCTTTCCTCAGTCGGATTCCAGAAGTTTTTTTCGCTCCTCGTTTGAAAGACGAATCAGCTTTCTCATTCTCGTATGAAATTCCCGAAAATCCTTCCCTGAGGATTCGAATTCCTTTTTAAAATACGAGGTTCCCGAATGATAACGAAGATATCCCACGAAGTCTTCGTTGTTCCAATCGCGTTTGGATAATTTCTCGACCGAAATCGATTTGAATTCGTTTTTTTTCAAGACGAGCGAATTTTTGAACTCGTCGATAATCCGACGTTTTCCTTCCCGTTTTTTATCGTCGTCTTCCGCCGAGTTATACAACGCCTTGAGCTTTTGAGCGGTTTCCATCATAAAAAAACGTAGAATTCTCGTTTCCTCTTTTCGTTTCAGAATTCCCTTTTGAATCGGTCCGTCCTTTCCTTCCAACGATTCCAAATAATGAAAAGTCCCTTCCTCTTCCACGAAACTCGCATAACTCTCGTTAAATGAGGAATCCCCCGGAAAATAAACGGTCGCGTGCGCCATTTCGTGGAACACCAGAGAACCGATTTCGTATGATTCGGAACGGAGCTGCGAGGAAAAAACGGGATCCTCGAACCAGCCCAACGTGGAATAACCGGCGGTGATCCGGATTCTCGTGTCCAAGCCGAGTTCTTTGAGTTTTTTCTCCTCTTCCTTGGCCTTTTCCAGATCGAAGTAACCTTTGTAAGGAACGGTTCCCGCGATCGGAAACCACCAAGTGTAGGATTCCAATCGCAACGGATAACAAGCCGCCACGTGCCACCCCACTTCTTCCCGTCTTAACTGAACGAAAGAACGAAATCCTGCGGAAGGTTCCAGTCCCAAACGCGCGATTCCGTATTCGCGGAAGGTTTCGACCTCGCGGAGTTTTTGTTTCGTTTCTTCCTTAAGTGTCGGGTCTTCCAGGGCTTCCTGGATCGGCCGTTTTTGAGCCCATATATCCAGCTGACCGGTTCCCAAATGCCAGAGATAACCCGCGCAATTCTCGAGACTCGCGCCGAATAAAAATAAGATCAGGATTCTTCGGATCTTTCGTCCGGTTTTGGATTTACAAGCGTCGTATGTCGCAGAAGGATAGAATTCGGATTTTACCATGGAATTTTTACGTTCGCTTCCTAAGATCGTTCTTATCAACGGATTTCTTTTGACGGCTCTCATTTTGATCCTGATTTTTCCGAAGGATTGTTCGTTGTCTTCCCTTTTCTCCGGCAAACGCCCGATCAGTCCCGGAGAGCAGAAGTCGGCGATCGAAATCCAAAATTCGTTTCGAAACGTCTATCGCTTCGCGAAAGACTCGGTCGTCTCGATCCGCACCAAAAAAAGCGAATCCATTTCCAGTCCCTATCATTATTTCGATTTCAGAAACGAAAGACTCGCTTCCTTCGGAAGCGGTTTTTTGGTGCACGACAAGGGTTATATCGTCACCAACTTCCACGTCATCGAAGGCGCGGAAAGTATCGAGGTGATCACTTCCAACGGTGGAATTCACCCGGCTCGGTATGTAGGAAGTCACGAACGCGCCGATATCGCGCTTTTGAAAATTCGGGAAGGCTCCGGACTTAAGGCGGTGACCTTCGGAGATTCGGATCGGATCGAGGTGGGGGACTGGGCGATCGCCATAGGTTCCCCGTTCGGTTTGGAACGCTCCTTCAGCGTCGGAGTCGTCTCCGCAAAATACAGGGAGGACTTGGACGAAACCGGTCAAACCCATATTCAAACCGACAGCATGATCAATCCCGGAAGCAGCGGCGGTCCCCTTTTGAACATCTACGGAGAAGTGATCGGAATCAATCGTCTGATCCGAAGCGAAACCGGACGCAATTCGGGGATCGGTTTCGCGATTCCGAGCAACTACGCCCTCAAGATCATACGTATGATCGAAACCAATCAAGGCCGTCATATTCGGCCCGCGATCTTGGGAGTGATGGCCACCGTTCCGCTTCCCGATCATAGGACCGCTTTGGGAATCCCCGTTTCCTGGACCGGGGTTCTCGTTTACGATATGGATCCTCAGTCTTCGGCCGAACTCGGCGGAATTAAACGTTACGATTTTATTCTGGAAGCCAACGGCGCCCCGATCAAAAATATTAATGATCTGCGCGAACAGGTTGGAATAGTGGGACTGGGGGGCAAGATCAAGCTCCGTATCTACCGGGAGAAAACGATGCTCGAACTTTCGGTGAAGCTGATTCAGAAATAATACAAAAATTTTCGCGACAGGAATTCGAACGGGATGAGAAGAAATATCGTTCATAGCGGAGCGGACGCTCTGATCTACGAAATCAGACAGATCGTCGCAATCGCAAAAAAACTGGAGGCCTTGGGTCTTAGGATCACCTATGAAAACATCGGAGATCCGATTCAAAAGGGAGAATCCATTCCCGACTGGATGAAGGAGATCGTTTCCAATCTGGTTCTCAAAGATAAATCCTGGGCCTATACGGCGACGCAGGGATACGAACCCACCCGCAAATTTCTCGCCGAAAAGGTGAACGAACGGGGCGGGGCACAGATCACCGCGGACGATCTTCTTTTTTTCAACGGACTCGGAGACGCGGTCGCGAAAATCTTCGGCTTTATGAGAAGGGAAGCGCGCGTGCTCGGTCCCAGTCCGGCGTATTCCACGATTTCCTCGGCGGAGGCGGCACACAGCGGATACGAACATCTGACATACGATCTTCTTCCGGAAAACAACTGGATGCCGGATCTGAAGGATATGGAGAACAAGGTCCGTTACAACGATTCCATCGCGGGAATCCTTTTGATCAATCCGGACAATCCCACCGGCGCAGTATATGATAAAACTCTAATGAAGGAAATCGTTTCCATCTGCGAAAAATACGATCTGATGCTGATCTGCGACGAAACCTACGCGCACGTCAATTATTCGGATCACGGTCCTTTGCATCTATCCGAGGTGATCGGGGAAAAGGTTCCGGGTATGGCTCTCCGCTCCATTTCCAAGGAATTTCCCTGGCCGGGCGGACGTTGCGGATGGCTCGAAATCTTCAACAAGGACAAGGATCCCGTCTTCAGCCGTTATGTAAAATCGTTGTTAGACGCTAAAATGCTCGAGGTATGTTCCACCACGCTGCCGCAGATGGCGATTCCGGAAGTGTATTCGCATCCGGAATTTTTGCCGCACCTAAAACGGAGGAACGAAAAATTCAAGCGGAAGGCCAAGATCGCGACGGATATGTTCGCGGGTCTCGAAGGCGTGAAAGTGATCGCGCCTAAGGGAGCGTTCTATCTTACGGTCGCTTTCGACGACGGAATCCTCAACGCCTCCATGAAGTTGAACGTTGAAAATCGACAGGCCGCGGATTTTATCCGGCCCCTTCTGGATCAGGCGGCGAACGACAGAAGGTTCGTATATTACCTTTTGGCCAGCACGGGAATTTGTGTGGTTCCGCTTTCGGCGTTTTGTACGCGGAAGGACGGATTCCGCGTGACCTTGTTGGAAGAGGACGAAAATAAATTCCATTGGATCTACAAAACGCTCCGAGAAAAAATCGGTGAGTATATCGCCTCCGCTTAAAATCGGTCTGATGGATTCCGGAACGGGAGGACTTTCCGTTCTTAAGGAAATTCTAAAATACGACGCGGATCTTGAGATTTTTTATTACGGGGATCTTCGTAACGGTCCGTACGGGGAAAAATCCGCGGGGGTCGTTTTGGAGCTGACGCGTAACGTCTGCTCTCGTTTGGCGAAGGAAGGCGCGCAGGCGATTCTTCTGGCGTGTAATACGGCCACTTCCGCGGCGGCGGAAACTCTTCGTAGGGAATTCGCGATTCCGATTTTCGGAATGGAACCCGCGATCAAACCGGCCGTTCTCAAAAATCCAGGCGGTAAGGTCGCGCTGCTTGCCACGCCGGTCACGCAGAAAGAGGAGAAGCTGCAACGGCTCAAAAAGGAATTGAACGCTGAGGATTCGATTCTTCCCGTTTCCTGTCCCGGTCTTGCAGCTCTTGTGGATCTGGGAGAATTCGAAAAGGCGGAGGCGTATCTTTTTCCGATCCTGGAGGAATTGAAACTCCGGAACGTAAGGGCGATAGTACTCGGATGTACACATTACGTTTTTCTTAAGCATATCGTTATGAAACTCTATCCGGAAGCGGAATTATTCGACGGAAACGCCGGGACGGTGCGGCATCTTTTCCATTCGCTTTCGATAAAAATTTCCGGTTCTAAGGAAGAAAAAAAAAGTTCGATCCGTTATCGGATCGAGTTGAACACCGACGACGGGGATCGGCTCCGTTTTGCGGAAAGTCTTTTGACGGAACGGGAGAATTACTGACGCGGTGGAGGAGGGAAACCTGGAATCCGATCCTCCGAAGAAGGGCGCGTCCGAACCGCAACGTCTGATCGAAGGCGTAAAGAACAAGGACGTCCGCGCCTTCGAATCCTTCTACGATCTTTATTCTCCGATCTTATTCTCCGTAATTTATAAAATTTTAATGAACCGAGAGGAAGCGGAGGAGGTTCTGCAGGAAGTGTTCCAGACCGTATGGACCAAAGCGGACCAATACAGATCCGACCGATCCTCTCCCCTCACTTGGATCACTGCGATTGCGCGTAACGCGGCGATCGGCAAATTGCGTTCTTCCGACTATAAAAACCGCTCCCGAACCGGAGAGTTTCGGGATTCCTTCATGGGATCGTCCGAAAGCGCGGAGGAGGGAGCTTTTTCCCGGATTCTCGACGAATCGCTTCGAAAGACCGTCCGAGAAATCTTGTCCTCTTTGTCTCCGGAAATCGTCCTTCTTTTGGAGGAGGCGTATTGGAGCGGACTCAGCCAAAACGAAATCGCGCAAAAGCACGGGATTCCGTTGGGGACGGTCAAGTCCAGAATCCGCGTCGGTTTGGCCGAGTTGAGACATCGTTTGAAAGGTTGGAACGTATGAGCGCGAAAGCTGCTTCTGAAACTGGTTTCGTATTCCTTTCGCCGAACGTCGGATTTTGTCGAAAATTTTCGCATCCGACCGAAGGCCGATTGCATAGATTTATGGGATGGGTGGCGTTGTCGCGCGCACGGCGAAACGGGGAATCAATATGAATTCGGATCAAGACGATCGGTCGAAGGAAATTTACGAGGAATGGGAAGAGGTCGTTTTTCCCAAAGCCGTTTTCGGAAAGGATTTCGATTCTTTTTCCTCGGAGGACGCGTTTCATCTTTTCGGAATCGTTTCCGCCCCTTCGTTACTTCCTGCCGCGTCCCTGAAAGAGACCGTTCTTCGGTCCGTAAAAAAGGATAAAACATTCCCGAATACAACCTCTGAATCCCCCGCCACCGCACCTTATCGGAACCTTCCCGACGCGGACGGATTTTCCTTCGTGATCGGTTCGCGGAAGGACGTATGGAGACGGAGTTCCATTGCGGGAGTAGATTATAAAATTCTAAATTATGACCGGTTACGGGACGCGGTAACTTTAGTGATCCGAATGTCTCCGGGGGCGGTTTTTCCGGGACATACGCACCGATCCGCGGAGAATTGTTATCTGATCGCGGGGGATCTGAACATAGCGGAACATACGCTTCGTGCCGGGGATTTTCACCGTGCGGAGTCCGGTTCCGAACACGATACGTTCACGACTATCTCCGGAGCGGAATTCCTGATCGTAGCCGGCGCCTCCGATTTTTCCGAATTCTAAAACTCGTCCTGTTTGGAAATAAATTTCCCGATTTTGTCGCCGTTTATTTTTATGAAATTTATTATTTCCGAAATAAAAAAATGATCCGATTGTTGTGATCCGTAGTATAATACGAAAACTCCTCTTATGAGGATTCAATCCGGAGTGTTTATGATCCGTGTTTTGGCCGCGATCGCGGTTTTATCCAGTTTCACCGTATGCAAACCGAAAACGCAGGAGGGTTCGGACGCAGTGGTCACTTTCCTAAAAGGAAAGGCCGTAATTCTCGAAACCGGCAAGGGACTTGTTCCTTTGGCGAATGTCGTCGAAAAACAATCCGTGAAAACGGAAGCGGACGCGGTCGTCGATCTGACTTCCAAACTCGGAAGTTTCCGTCTTCTCGGAGGAAGTACGGCCAACGTCGCGGCGTTGAACGCGGAAGCGGCGCGTTTTCAGGTTTCGGAAGGGAACGTTCTCGTAAAGTCCTCCAAACTTTCCAAAGAACAAACTCTAACGGTGGATACGCCCACGGTGGTCGCCGCCGTTCGGGGAACCCAATTTTGGGGAAGGGTGAACGGTAAGGACGAATCCGGAACCTTCGCGGTTCGGGAAGGGGCCGTAGAGATCACGAGAAAATCGGACAATCGAAAGATTCTGATCGAAGCGGGCCAGGCGCTGGACTTAAAACCGGGCGAAGCCGAATTGAAACTCAGAACCGCCGCCAAAGAGGAATTGGCTGCGATGGAACAGATAGACCAAATGAAATAATTTCCTGAATTCCCGAATCTTCGTCTTTAAGACCGGATTTCCCGCGTGGATCCGGTTTTTTTTTGTGTGCAGGGATTTCGTCTTCTCCAAGCTATTCTAAAAAAGAGTTCGGAACCGGAGAATGGAAGACAAGATCACTTACAAAAGCGCGGGTGTGGATACCGAAAAAGGAAGAGAGTTCGTTCAAAGGATCAAACGGAACGTCGAGTCCACACACGGTCCGAGAGTGCTCGGAGGTTTAGGCGGCTTTGCGGGGGCCTTCGACGCCGGTTTTCTGAAAAAATTCGATCAACCGGTCCTTCTTTCGGGGACCGACGGGGTCGGAACCAAGATCGAACTCGCACGTATATTACAAAAATTTGATACGATCGGAATCGATCTGGTGGCGATGTGCGTAAACGACATTCTCGTTTGCGGAGGGGAACCGCTTTTTTTTCTGGATTACATTGCCTGCGGCAAACTGGATCCGGAAAAAATGGACCGTATCGTCTCCGGAATCGTACAGGGTTGTAAACTTTCGAACGCCGCTTTGATCGGAGGGGAAACCGCGGAACATCCGGGAACCATGAAGGAGGACGAATTCGACCTCGCCGGTTTCGTCGTGGGCGCGGTGGAAAAGGATCGTATGATCGACGGCTCTTCGATCGTTCCGGGGGATCAAATCCTCGGATTGGAATCCAGCGGACCTCACAGCAACGGATTTTCCCTGATCCGGAAACTTCTTTTGAGGGAGGGAAAATATCTTCCCTCCGACCCGGGAGCGACGGACTTTCTGAGGGATTATGCGTTAAAACCGACGAGGATCTACGTACAAAGTATATTAAAACTTCTGCAAAAGGTTCCGGTGAAGGGAATGATACACGTCACCGGCGGGGGATATCAGGAAAACGTTCCCCGGGTTCTTCCCAAAGGAGCGGCGGCCCGGTTTTTTAAGGATCGTATCCCTTCCGGATATTTTTTCGAAAGACTTAAGAAAGATCATCGTCTCGAAGAGCTGGAGATGTTCGCGACGTTCAATATGGGAATCGGTTATATGCTCGTCGTCTCCTCGGATAACGTCGATTCGGCGAAGGAATTTCTGGAGTCTACGGGGGAATCGGTTCATTTGATCGGAGAGATCGTCTCCGGTAATAAAGAAGAAGTTCTATTCGTCTAACGGGATTATTATGCTCCCGCTTCGAGATCTGCTCCGTTCTCCCGCGCTCGTATTATCCAGAAAAAATCCGTTCATGCTTTCCAGACTCACGTTTTTTTACGTGGTTTTGGGAGTGATCGGCGGCTTATTCTCCGCCGCTTTCTGGATGCTTCTGGAATATCTCACCCGTTTTTTCTCCTCCTTATCCGGAGTTTATACGGTGCCGGTGATGACCCTTGCCGGTCTGCTCGTCGGGTTCGTGATCCATCTTTTGGGAGAACCGGGCGAAATTTCATTAGTAATCGATAATATACGATTTCGAGGCGGCAAGTTGGAGCCGGGGCAAAACCCTTCCATGGCCCTGTCCTCCATTTTGAGCATCTCCGCCGGGGGAAGCGCGGGGCCGGAGGCTCCTTTGGTGCAGATCACCGGTTCTTTCGGGAATTGGTTCGCCGAAAAAATCGGACTCACCGGGGAGGAATACAGATCCATGACCATCGCGGGAATGGCGGCGGGATTCACTTCTCTTTTCGGCTCCCCTTTGGGAGGCGCGTTATTCGCGCTTGAGATACTACAACATCGGCACGTGGTGGAATACTACAAGGCGTTGCTTCCGGCGTTTTTATCGAGTACGTCCGCGTTTTTCGTGTTTCTCTGGATGACCCACGCCGGGTTACAACCGACCTGGCAGTTCCCGCAGTACGTTCCCGGAGACATTCAAGATTTCTTATACGCCTTGGGTTTGGGGGCGATCGGAGCGGCTTTGGGTTGGCTGTTCCACGGATTATTTTTGACCAATCGTTGGATCTATGCCCGTATCCCCGGTCCGATTTACTGGAAGACGACCCTCGGAGGTTTGACCTTGGGTTTGATCGCTTGGCAGATTCCGTTGACGCGTTTTTTCGGTCACGATCAATTGAATCAGATCGTCGAAGGAAGATTTACGCTTTTGTTTCTCGCGGCTTTGATTTTTTGGAAAACCGTCGCGATCACTACGACCGTAGCCAGCGGTTGGAGGGGCGGGATCATCATTCCTTTGTTCTTTTTAGGAGCTTGTGCGGGCAAGTTGTTGTCCGGTTTTTTCCCTTCGGAAAACGAGTCCTTTTTTATGATCTGTCTTATGGCGGCGGTCAATTCTTCGGTCACGAAAACTCCCATTTCCACCACGATCCTTTTGGCGGAACTTACCGGGTTGTATAGTTTCACTCCCGTTTTGATCGCCAGTTTGAGCGGATATTTCCTTTCTCCGAAGGAACCTTTGATCTCCACACAGGGAAAGGAGCGTTAGGCGCGAGGTCGTAAATCGACTTCTAATAAAAGTTTTTTAATTTAAGCTCCTTGAGTGTGATACTTATCTGTGATACATATAAAATATGATAAGTCTACGCCTGCCGCCGGAATTAGAAAGAAAATTAGATTCTTTTGCCAAATCTGAAGGCAAAAGTCGTTCAGAGATAGTTAAAGATTCTATTTTAGAATACATAAAAAATCACGGGCGTATAAAAACTCCATTTGAATTAGGGGAGGATCTATTCGGGAAACACGCTTCCGGCATTTCGGATTTAGCACAAAATCGGAAAAAACGCCTTCGTCAATTTATTAAGGATAAGAATGAAAAACGTAGCTCTGATTGATTCAGGTCCGATTGTCGCTTTATTTAATTCTAACGATAAATTTCACAAGTCCACCTACAGATTTATTAGATTCCTATAAAGGTTCCCTATTTTCGTCGTGGCCTATAGTTACCGAAGCCGTTTATTTACTTTCTTTCTCGATAGAGGCTCAATCCGATTTCTTGGAATGGATTGAAAGGGGCAGTATACGAATTTTAGATATAAACTTGGAAGATCTTCGATACATAAAAAATCGGATGAAAAAATATTCCGATTTGCCTATGGATTTGGCCGATGTATCTTTAATGTGTATCGCGGAAAGGGAAAAAATTGAACGGATTATTAGTATCGATTCTGATTTTTCCATTTATAAAACGTTGAAAGGAAAGTTTTTACAAAACTTACTAAAAGTATAAACGAGACCCGCCGCCTAACTTCCTTTTTGCGAAAAACGACCGAAACGATTCGATTTCGCCGGTCGTCCCGCGCCGGCTACGATCTACATTTTTCGGATTCTCGATCGGAATCTAAATCTAAAATTTCCGATCGATCCCTGGTCGAATTCAACAGGCATAGGTTTTATTTTTTCGAAAGGAGTCGGAAATCGGCGGGATTTTTAGGCAGGGATCGATTTCGTATTATAAAACGAACGATTGAAGGAGCGGGATGTTTTTATTCCTATCATTGGGTGATATTTTGTTCGGAAACGATTTTTTATTTTTCGTTTATTAGATTCTAAAATTAT
>NZ_NPEF01000014.1:17069-30525 GCF_002811955.1 Leptospira ellisii | reverse complement strand
TTTTTCAAAGACGGCAACAAGGAATCGGAAAGTAGCAGAAGCGGGGAAGCGGCAACGTGCGCAAACTCCGTTGGAACGCAAAACAAGTGTGGGAACTCACGCAGTTCTCCGTAAAACAACGTGCACAAACTCCGTTGGAACGCAAAACAAGTGCGGGAACTCACGCAGTTCTCCGTAAAACAACGTGCACAAACTCCGTTGGAACGCAAAACAAGTGCGGGAACTCACGCACAAAAAACGCCGGGAATCCGCAAGGATTACCGGCGCTTCCAACGAACGCGTCCCTCTCAAAAATTATTTGCCGGAGGGAATCCCCTGCGTCAGTTCGAGAATTTTTCCTAATTCCTCTGCGGTTCTCAAATCCCCTTTGTCCGAAAAATACCGCTGAAGAGAATCGATCGTTTTCTTCGCTTCGGCGCCGGAAGGAATTTCCCGCAAATAAACGTTGTTGCCGTCCGAAACGAATTTTCCGGCCGAAGGAATATCCTGAAAATTACCCGTTTCGTTTTGACCGAAAACGGTTCCGGAACGTTCGGATTGAATCGGCAAATTGGAGGATTGAACACGATTATAAACCGCAAAAACGAGGGCAAGGGCCAAAGCCGCCGACAAGGAAAGTTGCAACCCGCGGTTTCCAAAAACCAATTCCCGGACTTTAAACCATCCGTTTTCCGGCTCAGGGCGAATTTGACTCAGTTGATTTTTCAATCGGATCGAAAAATCATCACTCATTCGAAGGGAACGAAGTTCCCGATCTCTTAATTCGGACATGGTCTTAATCAGAGAATGTTCGATTTTCAGCAGATCCCCGTCTTCCCGTTTGAGAAAAAGAGGCACCTTAAATTTAGAATCTAAACGTTTCATTTTTCTTACCTAAAGTATCCTTCACCCTTGCCGTCTTGTAATATCAAATGTTTCAGGAATTCTTTCGCCTTAAAGAGCCGACTCTTTACGGTCCCTACGTTGGTTCCGAGCACTTCCGCGATCTCGGCGTAGGACATTTCCTCGAAATATCTGAGTTCGATCACCTCTTTGTAGAGATCTTCCAACTCGTTGATTTTGCTAATTAGATAGTTGGACTCGTCGCTAAGTTCAATTTTTTTTTCGAATCCGACGCGGTCGTCCGTCACCTGATATTCCTTATCGTCCATGGAATTCTCTTTAGCTCGTTTCCGTTTCGCTAACAAGTCCTTGGATTTATTGACGACGATCCGATACAACCATGTGTAAACTCCCGATTCCGCGCGGAAATTACGGATCGATCGATAACCGGAGATCAACGCGTCCTGAACGATGTCTTCGGCGTCGTCTCCGTCTTTCACCATGGATACGGCCTTCCGATACAACCTTTCCCGGAACGGATTTACGAGTTGAATATAAGCCTCGTCGTCCCCTTCCTTGATTCGTTTTAACAACGCGATTTCCAGTTCGCGCAAGGTCGGTTTTTTAGGGGTGATTTGTTTTTGGTCCATGCTTGTAGAAGGTGAAGTCCTGATTCAAGAATCCTTAAGGAAGCGGATATGGCAATCCGGAAATTCGAACCCGAACGGACTCAGGGATCCTGCAAAGAAAGATTGATCAGCACTAAGGTTTCGGTGAGAATCAAAGGCACTCTGAACCTAAGTCCGTATACGAATTTGCGTTTGTGATCGATCGTCTCCGGTCCGGCCCAAACGATGTCGCCTTCGAATTCGAGACGTTTCCCCGATTTTTTCTCGATGACGGAACCGTGTACGGGTTCCATCGGATCCAGATCCTCTCCGTTGAAGATGAGACAGATTCCGGTTTCCGAAATGTTTCCCAATTTGGCGTGAAGCGTTATCAAACCGAATTCGATTTGTATGATATAGTCCGCGAAAGAATTCGGATAATATCGATGACTTCTCGGTTGTTGATCTGGGTTTCCGGACATCAAGATCAGGGTTACAGCGGAATACGGGTTTGTCGAGAAGGTTTTTACCCGGAGAATGCGGCGTAGAAACGCCTTCCCCGTCCGAAAGGGCGTTTCGTTCCTAAACGGGAAGCGGATCTACCGCTTAGTCGTTGTTAGCCGAATTCGAGAGATTCAAAATTGAAAATAGATGAAAGGAAGTTCCAAATCGGGAGTAAGAAGAGCTAACCCCACTGCCACGATCGGGTAAAACGCGAATTCGAGCCAGACGGGAGGTTCCCAGCTTTTTTTCTTTTCGAAGATGAGAAAACCGAGCCATTGACCCAAAGCGATACATAATAAAACCGGAATACCGGTTTTCAGCATATAAGGTCTCAAACCTCCTTCCGTATACACGAACATACGTTTGAGCATGATCCATTCCTTGGTCAGGGATTCCGCCCGAAAACTGGTGCCGACTGTAACCACCAAAAAGTTCGTGATCAAAATCTGGATCGGAGCGAGAATCTTATCGGGCAATAGGCGGAATTCGGGAAAGTATTTGTCCTTTAGATTTCCGTAAATCGATTCGATCAAAAGAAGTGTTCCTTGACAGGCTCCCCAAAGAACGAACGTCCAATTCGCTCCGTGCCAAAAACCCGCCACGAACATCGTAAACCAAAGATTAAAACGGTGTCTAAAAATACCGGCGCGATTTCCGCCCAAGGAAATGTACACGTAGTCGCGGAGCCAAGTGGACAGGGTCATGTGCCAACGTCTCCAGTGTTCCGTGATACTTCTCGCGACATACGGCATACGGAAGTTTTCGGGAAGTTCGTAACCGAGAAGAAGCGCGCTGCCGTAAGCCATATCCGTATAACCGCTGAAATCGCAGTAAACCTGAACCGCAAACAGGGTCGCCCCCAACCACAAAGCCGCCGTTCCGTAGTCCTGCGGATTGGCGTAAATCAACTGCGTGATCGGCGAGATGTTGTCCGATAGGACGACCTTCTTAAAGTAACCCATGATGAAATAACGGATCGCTTTTCTGAATTGGATATCGGTGAGATTTTTCACCGTGTCCATCTGCGGAAGAAAGGTTTTCGCGGTGACGATCGGTCCCGCCACAAGCTGCGGAAAGAAAGAGACGAATAACGCGAACCTTAGGAAACTTCTTTCCGGTTGGATCTGCCCGCGATACACGTCGATCGTATAACTCAAAGACTGAAACGTATAAAAAGAAATTCCCACGGGAAGGATGATGTTGAGGATGGGAAGCGCCCCCTTGATTCCGAAGGTCCCGAGGAAAAGATTGAGCGAGTCCGCAAAAAAATTATAATATTTGAAGAAGCCTAGGATGAAGACCAGATTGAGAACGAGACTGACCGTGATCAGGGTGAACTTGACGTTCTTATCCTCGGAAGAATGGATTTTAGCCGCTAAAACGAAGTCGATCACCGTGGAAAGAAGGATCAATCCTCCGAACCTCCAGTCCCAACTCATGTAAAAGTAATAACTGACGATCAGCAGAAAATAATGGGTGACGGAAAGTGCGCGCGCGTCTTTGCCGAAAAAGAAGGGAATGACGTACCAATAGATCAGGAAAACGAAGACGAAGAATACGAAAAATTCTAAAGTTGGAAAAAGCAAATTCCGCTCCTTAGGTTCCTCTCATGTTTTTCCACGTCGACCTCCGGTCAAGGAATTATGATCGTTCTTCTCCCACGGCAAAAGTCGAAATTCTTTCCTAAAAAAAGAAAAACCTTGCATATTTTCAGCCGAAGGATTCAATTCTCAAAAATCTGATCCAAGGAGTTGATTTTCATGCAACAAAACAAGTTTCGTAAAACCCTCGTAGCCCTACTCATTCCGATGATAACGTTGATATCCTTTTCCAATTGTTTCGGTAAGTTCGCGGTTCTCAGAAAATTCTACAACGCAAACGACGATTTGAATATCGGAAGCGGAATGCTTGCGAAAATCATCAAAACCGTTCTTTTCTATATCCCATTCGGATTTTTGATGTTGATCGGCGGGCTTTTCGACTTCTTTCTTTTCAACCTGATCGAGTTCTGGTCCGGAAGCAATCCGATCGGTTTGAACGAATACGATCAGGACGGAAAATTCGTCAAAACGCTGGAAGAGAACGGCGAAAAACTGACTTTAACCTATTCCAACTTCGGAAGCCGTTTGGATTTGGCGCACGAAAAGGATGGTAAAACGCAGACCTTAACCGCGCTCCGTTCCGAAAAAGGAAAGTTCTTCACCGAGAAAAACGGAAAGCTCGAAGAGATCGTCGTGACCTCCGAAACCGTGGGATCCAAAATGATTCTGAAGATGGCGGAACAAGGAAAATTAAAATCGAGCAAAGTCATCGACGCGAAAACGGTTTCCGATCTGGAAGCAAAATTCGTATCGGAATCCCTCTAATTCCCGTCGCACGTTAGACTTCTTTGTCCGTCCGAGAACATTCGTTTTCGCGACGGACGCGCGGGAAACGATCGAACAAAAGCGCGACTAACGCGCCGTTTTTATTCGATCCGGCAGTTTTAACACCCCGTATTTTCCGATATTCCTTTTCGCGAACCAACCCTGGTTCGTTTCCAAGGCGTAAAGAGCCTTTTCGCTGGAATGATACAATTCCGAAGTCTGGTTCGGTTTCATATCGTGAAGATCGGTGATCCTGCGGTCCGCGTTAAAATAGGCGATGCTCAAAGGGATCCAGGTGTTCTTCATCCAAAAACTGAGATAATCCGGTTCCGGAAAAACGAACAACATCCCTTCGTTTTCGGCTAAATGTTTACGATACATCAATCCTTTGGCGCGGTCCGCGGGGGTATTGACGACTTCGACGAGCAAGGGATGGTCGTCCACGTAAATCGTGATCTTCTCCGGATCCTTCGATTGCACGTTAGGCGTAATCGAAAGCAGAATAAGAAATAGGAATATGAGCTTGGATCGATTCGGAAACATATCGTATTCTCCTTTTCGAGGGGATTCGTTTTTAATATCGGCGCGGATTTAAGATCGAATTTAGGACGTTTCCCGTTTGCGCTCCGACCGATGTCGGCTGTCGACCGACGGATTCGGTCGTAATTCCGCCGAAAAACAACGGAAAAATTCCGCTTGCAGGAAGCCGGATTTCGTGATAGGAAAATTTTCCGGATTTTTTTCCCGCCGCCACTCCTCCACCACCCGATTCCGGGTGGGGCCGAAGTTTCACGGAAAGACATCGGAAC
This sequence comes from Leptospira ellisii, assembly GCF_002811955.1. Classification (GTDB taxonomy): domain Bacteria; phylum Spirochaetota; class Leptospiria; order Leptospirales; family Leptospiraceae; genus Leptospira; species Leptospira ellisii. The sequence continues at coordinate 25,416 of NZ_NPEF01000014.1, read as the reverse complement.
AACGACGGAAGGATTCAGGTCCGGTCGTCGTATCGAAAACGGTTTCGTTTTTCCTTAGAATTGCGCCGGTCGTTTTTCCAAAAACGCGGTCATTCCTTCCTTGGATTGACCGCCGTCGAAACAGGATCCGAACGCCTTTTCTTCGATCGAAATCCCGGCCTGCAAAGGAACGTCTAAACCTTCTTGAATCGTTTTTTTCACGAGTGCGATCGCCTGCGGACCTTTTTTCAGAATCGATCCCGCAATCGTTTTACAAAATCCTAATAGATCTTCGCCTTCCTTCACCAGTTTGTTCAGGATTCCGATCCGATAACCTTCCTCGGCGCCGATCATTTCGCCAGTAGTTACGAGTTCGACCGCCCTTCCGTATCCGATCAAACGGGCCAATCTCTGCGTACCTCCGAACCCGGGAACCAATCCCAGGGAAACTTCCGGTAAACCGAGTTTCGCCTTTTCGGAACCGACGCGGATATCGCAGGCGAGCGCGAGTTCCATTCCCCCGCCCAATGAAAAACCGTTGATCGCGGCGATGGAAACTATCCTTGATTTATGCAATTTTTGGAATACTCTGTTTCCCAACGCGGAAAATTCCTGCCCCTGAGCGACGTTCAGATCCTTCATCTCGGCGATGTCGGCTCCCGCGACGAACGCTTTTCCTTCCCCGGTTACGATTAATACCCGGATATCATTGTCCTTTTCGAGGGAATCCACTTCGTTCCCTATCTGCGTCAAAACCTCGCGGTTGAGGGCGTTGAGAGCGGACGGTCTTTGGATCGTAAGAATCGCAATCTGTCCTTCCTTGGTTACGTTGATCAGCTTTTCACTCATTCTATTTTTTACTCCACTTCCACGATGAGAAAGAGGGTATCGTCCTCCAGTGCTACGTCTCCGAAAAATTTTTCCACGGCCTTTTGAACCTTCGCCTTAAAAACCCCGAGGTCCGTTTCGGATCGATTTTCGTTCAATATTTCGAGAAGGCCCTCCGTTCCAAGCTGTTTTCCGTCCTCGCTTTTGTTTTCTATCAGACCGTCCGTATATAAAAAATAACGATCCTTCGATACGAGGGGAAGTTTGATCTGTTCCGCGATCGGTTTTTTGATCCCGAATCCCAGAATGGCGCCCACCGTTTCTATCTCGTGGAATTCCCGGACGGAAGATCCCTGAATCACGTACGGATGTCCCGCGTTCGCGAACGTTATCTCCTTGGAAATAAAATCCAAAAACATATAAACGGCGGAAGCGTGATACGATTGAAACTGTTGCTGCAGGGAATCGTCGATGTAATCCATCAAACGGGAAGGATGTACCTTGAGAATATAAGGCATCGTAGAAACCATGATCTTCACCATCGAAGCGACGAGAGCGGAGGCGATTCCGTGTCCAGCGATGTCCGTCAGAAAAATTCCGGTGTTCCCCTCCCGCAATTGGACGAAATCGAAAAAGTCCCCGCCGATATGATTCGGAGTGATCCGCATGACCTCGTATTTGATGCCTTTGATGCTCAATCTTCCCGGAAAAAGATTCTCCTGAACCTGTTTAGCCACGATCAAATCCTGCTGGATGAATTTGTATTCCAGATCGAGTTCGGAGGAGATCGAGATCAGACGTTTTACGATGATCACCGAAGAGGTTCCGATGACGATACAAAGCGCGTAAACCACGTCCGGTACGAAAAGAAGACGGGGGAATTCGTCCAAACCGAGTTCGACGCGTTTCAAAGAGATGAAGAAGATATGCAGAACGATCGCCACGGTTCCGGTCAAAAAACAGGAGCCTTTTTTAAGACGAAACATCTGAAAGATCACGATCAAAGAGATCAACAGAAAGAAATTGTTATAAATCTGAAGACTTTCCGGATCGTGGGAATTGTAGAAGGATTCGTGGAACAGATTCATCATCAGAAAGATGATCGCGAAGTTGGAAATCTGGATCACCCAGGAAAGGAACTTCTCCTGAAAGGAAAGCACGAGCCCCATAACGTTGATGAGAAAGATGGTCCCCAGGTAAAACATTCCGCGCTCCGAGTTCCTCACTTCCGGAATCGCCAACGTAGAATACATGGTGAAATGAAGCAGAAAGGCGAGACGGATAAAGGATTGATCGATGCGCGTCTGGTTCTTCCAGGCTTCGGCTTCGCTATAGTTGAATTCCCTTTCGAAAAAGGTGAAGGGATTCAGAAAACCGGATCTAAAACTATTGAATCGTTTTATCCAAGTCATACCGTGTGATTTCCGATCCGGAAAGATAAAGTTTCATGTTCCAGCCGGATTCCAAATAACGATCCAGTTTTTCCGAAACGTCCATCGCCTCTTTTTCGTTCCTGACGCGGATGAAAAAGAAGGCCGCCGTCGATTTAAAGTTATACGGGAAACGTTCGTTTAACAAAAGCGTCACCCGATAATGATCGGGGCGCGATTCGATCACGATGTGCGACACGTGTTTGCGGTTCACGATCCGTTCCTCGATCGAAAGACTCCAGGGATTGGTTTCCGTAAAAACGGGGAGAACGTAAAAAAATACTACGGGAAGCAGGAAATAAAACATCGCGTTTCTTCGGTTTCCCGCCCGGGGAATTTCGGATCCAAATTTACAACTCTCCCGGAATAGCGCAAACCATTCCGATCCGGTTCCTTATTTTTTTAGGAAATTCCCGATTTAGGAATGAGGTTTACTTTTCGGGCCGAATCTGGAAAAATCTTTCCTATGAATTTATTGCCCGGATATGTCCCGGAAAAACATTTCCGAACGTTATGGATCGTATCTGTCTTTTCCGTATTCTTAGTATGTAAACCTTCCGCAATGGGAAATAATCCGTACGCGAATCTATTCACGGAACACGAGGTGACGAAGGCCGAACGATATTCCGAAACGGGGACTTGGGAAACCAGAATTTCCGCGCTCGATTCCGCGGAGCGGGACTTTATCCGCGAGCTCAACAAGATAGACGGTTTCGAGGATTCTCCCGAGCCGGAAACCGATCCCGAACCTTGGAAAGACCGCCTTCGCACCGTTAGGAGTCGTCTTCCCGAATCGGTAAATTCCATTTTAGATCGTTCCCTTTTGAAAGTGATCCTTTGTAGAAACTTGGGCGGGACCGGAGTGACGGGTTTCGTCTACGATAAAAACGGTCCCGTGGGCGGGATCGTCTTTCTGGATTCGGGAATGTTGAACCGGAACGCGAACGATTGGATCACGCGTAAGGAGAACTCCGCGTTCCGTTCCCGGGGAATCGAACTTTCCGTGGAGATAGAGAAAAAAACGGAGAACGACGTCGAAGCGGCTTTGGAGTATATCCTTCTGCACGAATTGGGTCATATAATCTCCGTTCAACGGAAGATCGTTCCGGACTTTCGGAACCGCAATCGCGATTTTTCAGGATTCGAATTCTCCTCGGGTATTTGGAGCACCGAAACGGCAAGTTTCTTCGATCCGGAATTTCCTCAACGCAAACGGATCAAATTTTACGCGGAACAACCATTGGATCTCGCGTCAGATTGGGAGTCGATCTACCCGATCCTATTTTCCACTCCTTTTCCCACGCTTTATTCCGCGATGAACGGAGACGATTTTTTCGCGGAATCTTTCGTCTCGTACGTTCACACGATCCTTCAGAAAAAAATTTGGCGCCTCACGATCCGTCAGAATGGCAAAAAAACGTTCGTGATGGAGAACGGAATCTCGGAACGACGCTGTAAAAAGCAGAAGGAATTTCTGGATAGACTCTTTACTCCCTGAACGAACCGTGCAGGGAGAATCTCAATTCCTGAGCGGCCAAAAACGACACCACGACCTTCTCGGAGATGAAATAGGCTACGCAGTAAAACGTCGCGGTTTCTCTATGATAAAACAGAAGGAACGCGGTCGCCGCACAATACGACAGGTTTGCCGCGGCGATCGCCCTCAAAAAAATCCTCCAGGATTCGGGTTCGATAAAATAACATAACAACGAATAAACGGAAAAGCAAAAGGCGACGACGGAAAGCGAGTAAGGGACCCTCGCGGGAATTCCGAAAACGTTTTCGAATCGGGCCAGCGCCGCGGCACACACGAACGCGGAAAACGCGGCCCCTAAACCGTCGATCAGGAATAGATTCCGGGGATCCTTGTCTATATATTTGGACAACTTCGACATACGATCTTTATCTTTGGGGTCGCCGCCAACAACATCAAGACTTTATGATATTCTTGTCAAGAAACCGGTCCTAAAAAACGCGGACAGAGAAGTTTCCTTGATGCCGTCAGCCCGATCCATCCGAATCTTCGATTGGAAAAGACTACGGGCTTGCTTCAATCTCGTTTTCAGATCGTCAACTTCTTCCTCCGGAATACGAATCGCAAACTCGGAGACCGAATTTTTCGGATCCATCGCTATATCTTGAACTTGTCGATGAGACGCAACAAACCTTCCGATTGAGTATGCATGTTGCCGGAGAAACCGGTGAGGTCGTCGGCTCCGCTCGCGATCTCCTGGGTTCCGTCCGAGATACTTACGATCGTTTTCGTGATTTCGTCGGTCGCGCGTTTTTGTTCCCGCACCGCCTCCTCGATCTGAAGACTGAAACTCATCAGGGAACTCGCGCTTTGGTGGATTTTTTCGGTGTTCCGTTCCTGAGTGTTCACGGATTCCAACACCGTTTTCGCGGAAACGCCGAACATATCCACGGAACTTCTGAGTCTGGCGAGAATGTCGGAAGCCTCCTTCACCTTGCTCGTTCCGTTCATGACGGCTCGGTTCGTGGAATCCACGAGTTGACCGATTTCCTGAACGCTGTTCGAAGTCTGGGAAGCGAGTTTGGAAATCTCCTCCGCGACGACCGCAAAACCTTTTCCGGCCTCGCCGGCACGCGCCGCTTCGATGGCGGCGTTTAACGCGAGTAAGTTGGTCTTTTCCGAAATGTCCGTGATGATCGAAAGGATTTCGTTGATCCGGGAAGCGCTGTCTCCGATCTCGTCCATCGCCCTCGTGGATTGATTCATGGAACCTTCACCCGTCGTTGCCTGTTTTTGGGAATCCCCGGCCAGGGAGGAAAGCGACTTCATCTCGTCGTTGATCCGTTCGATCTGTTCCTTGAGAAGGATGACGTTGCCGTCGATGTCCTTCATATGCGAGATCGCCCTTTCCATCGACTTGCCGACGTTCTCCGCGGAGGCGGCCAATTCCTCGATCGCGGCGGAGGATTCCTCCGAAGCCGAAGCCTGCTCCTGCGCGACGTCGTAGAAGTTGCGGGACGCGTCCGCCATCTTATCCGAGGTGGAATTGAGCGATTCCGAAGAACCCTTAATTTCGAGGATGATGCTCTTGAGGTTGTTCTTCATCCGATCTAGGGAGGACAACAATTTTCCTATTTCGTCCCCTCGTTCGTAGGAATTACTCACGATCAGATTTCCGGAGGCGATCTCCTCGGAAAAGGAAATCGCCGCGTTGATTCCGTTCGTAATCAATTTTTGGAATATTAGATTTAATACGATTACGATGATCACCATCGTCAACAACGAGGAGACCATCGTCTCCAGAATGATCTTGGATAGGTTGATCCAAAAGATGGAATTGGGGACGCTCACTTCCAGGATCCATTTTTTATCGTAGTTTCCGAGGTGGAAGGAATGGAAGAAGTGGGTAGCGCCGTCCCGATAGACCGTCTGCAACTCCGGATTCGCGCTTCCTTCGAGGATATTTTTTTTCCATTCAGGATCCTGAATTTCCTTTCCGACCAGAGACGCATCCTGTCCGTTTGCCGCGTAATATCCTCCGGGAGAAATGAGACTGATATGACCCTCTCCCTGATACGGACGTATCGGAGCCAACATCTTCTGCATGTTCTCCATCGTGACGTCCATTCCCACGACCCCGGCGAACTGTCCTCCTCTACGCACCGGTTTAACGACCGAGATCATCAGAATTTCGCGGCCGGAAACCGGATAGGAAAACGGATCCGCTATGAAATCGATTCCGGTTTTTTTCGGAATGTTGTAGAAGTAACCGCTTGCGTCCAGGTTTTCGTAGTAGATCACCGGTTCGAGTACAAGCGGTTTGTCGGCTCCAGCCGCCTTGTTGATGTAGGGGATGAATCTTCCGGTGGAATCGTATCCGAGTTTTCCCACGTATTGGGAATCCTTGGAATCGAATTTTCCCGCTTCAAAAACCGACCAGGCCCCGAAATAATTCGGATCCGATTGGGCAAGATCCTTGAGGGTTTCGATCGTCTCCTCCCGACTCGGTCTCGCGTGCGTTAGTTGAAATTCCAATCCTCTCAAACCGCCGAGTGCGCGGTCGAAAAAATCCTGAACTTCGAAGCCGTATCGCGAAGCGACCAGCGAGGAGGAATCCCGGATATCCTTCGAAAGTTTGAAATAGGTGGCGATCGTATTCACGGTCGTGATCACGATCGAACCGGCCAGAAGTACGAGTGAAAGATATAAGGAAATTCTAAACCGTATGCTCATTGGTCTTCCTAATTATGGATCCTTTCTTAAAAACTGTGCGAAAACCCTACGCTAAACCAGAACAAATGCGCCGGAATTTTCTGCAACAAATACGATTCCCGGATGGCCTGTCTCAGCGAACCGTCGCCCGCGTCCGGAATCAGGGGACTGTTCGCGATCTGATCCAGGATATACTGGTTCACGGGCCCGTTCACCTTGGAGGGGTCCACGATCAGACCGTCCTTCGTATTTCGGTTAACGTATCCTCCGGTGGCCCCGTAGTAATTGTCGGTGTCGTACATGTATAAATTGGGTCTATACACGTGGTTTCCTTTGATGAAAAATTTGCCGAAGTAAAACGTCAAGCTGCTCGTGATGTCCTGGATTCCGTTTCGGTTGTCCACGATGTTGTTGGACATCGCATAACCGACATTCACCGCCGGAGTGATCCTGAAAAACTTATCGCTGAAGTACTCGTGGCTTATATAAAGGGAAAGATAGTTTTTCCCGGCCGCCAAACTCGCGTTCTCCGCGCTGATCTGCGTATAAAACGAGATCGTGGGCGTCAGATACGAAAGAAAAGGAAGCTGCCAAAAGAAGTAATATTCCTGCCACGCGAGTCGGATCACCTGATTGGAATAGTTGTTGGAACTCCCCACACCTTGAGCCGCGAGGGAATTGTAACCGCCGAGCGGAGCGGAAGCGTACGCCGGATTTTTGTTGAAGGTGTTGTAGAACCAGGTTCCCACCGTAAACTTTCCCCAGCTCGTCTTTTCGAAGGTGTAATAAAAGGCGTAGAACAAACCGTCCGCCCGTTTCATACCGTTTTGTTCCTTATACGGTTTGGGCATCAATCCGCCGCAGGTGGGACCCGGTCCCGGAGTTCCGTTTAACACGTTATCCTGCGTTTGAAACACGCAATTGTTGTTTTGAAGATCCGGATCCGCGGGAGTATAAGGACTTCCCTGTCCCGGATAAGCGGGGCCGGAACCTCCCGGATACAATTGAAACCGGCCGTCGTTGTCCCGGTCGTTGCGCTCGGTCAATTGGAAGTTTCCCCAAAACTGAACCATAAAACCCTTTAACGGAGTGTTGATGTTGATCGTAGGTTGATACGAGGGAACGAATGTGGTCGAAGGATAACTGTCGTTTCGTCTGCGGTTGGCCATCTCTCCCGAGAAACTCAAGCCGCGCCAAATAAAGTCAGAGACGATCTCGTGCGTAACGTCGATCGTAGTGTCGTTTCCCTGCGAGGAAGAATGGGGAGGTTCCCGTTCTATCGGCGTCGCGATTCCGGAATAAGGATGAGCCGGTTCCGACTTGGCGTTCGCTCCGGAGGATTTCTCTCCCGCGAATACGTTCTTTGATTTATCCAGCGGTTTTTCATAGATGACGCTCACCACGTTCTCTTTGGCGATATATCGGATAAAATCCTCGTTCTCGGCGAGAAGGACCTTTTCATCGTCGTCCAAAAGCACCTTCCCCCGATAGATCAGTCCGTTTTTTAAACGGACAATGTCCGCAGCCGCGAGGGAGAAAACGGAAAAAAAAGAAACGCAAAATACGAAAGCCGCCGCTTTTAACTTCATGATACTTTAACCTTATCTTTTTATTTTACTTTTTTCGCATACCGGTCGGAAATAAATTTCCCGATCCGGATGTTTCCGTCGTTCGTAATCGAGAAGAGAATTACAAAGACAAAAACTAATAGGAAGAATCAACTCGGAAAAAACTTTTTCTTTCGACGAGATGGAATTAGGCGATCTTTCAAACGGTCCATTCCGCGACGGTTTCCGAGCGAAACGAATTGAGACAAAACTGCGTCTTTTTTCGTCAAAATATCTAAAAATTAAGACGCAATTTTGGAACGGACGTTTAACGTCGTGTCCGGCGAACCGCGAAGGAGCTTCTACATAAGAAATCG
>NZ_NPEF01000014.1:0-16937 GCF_002811955.1 Leptospira ellisii | reverse complement strand
TGGAAGACATAAAACGGCGAGATGATACTATCGGAAACCGCAGTTTCGAAATGATGTATCATGTTATAAACCAAAATCTTTGAAGTTCTTCGAAGACCGTTGTTAGGGAATATGGATCAGGAACAGGAAAACAAGGAACACTCGTCCGAAATCGATAACGTTTCGGAGATGCGAAATCGGATTCTTGCGCGTATGCGTCGGAACCGGGAGACCTCGTATGTTCCGGAAAAATCCGTTTTCAAAAACGAGCTCCCCGCCGGCGGTTCGGGCGAAGTTCCTTCGTATCGTTTTTCCATCGATCTGGAAACCTTTCACTTCCGATCGGTTTCCCGAGAGACGGCATTACGTTTCGAATACGATCTCGAAGAACTGACGCGAATGGGACCGATCGATCTTTCCTTTCCCTTCGATCGAAATCGTTCCGAAGAGTTTTGGGCCGAAACGTTGGCTAAGGTTTCCCAGGGAGAATCCGCGGTATTTCACTGGATACTACTTTCCCGATCCGGAAAAATCCTTCCCTTTCGAATCGAGTTGGAATCCGATCCGAATCTCGCCGATCTCGTACACGCGCAGTGTCGCGAGGCGGGCGTTTTCGAAGAAGGATCGGAGGAGAGAAAAGGATTCGAACGCGAACTTTCGGAAAAGGAGGCCGCGCTATCCCGTTTTCAAAAACTGGCCGGACTCGGCACCTGGGAATACGATCTCTCCGACTCGACGATGAACGTCTCCGAACAGCTCGCCGGGATGTACGAACGCGGGGAGCTTTCCTCGAAGGGAATCTACGCCTTCGACAACATCCACCCCGAGGACAGGGAAAGGGTGCGTTCCTATTTCGAAGAGGCATTATCAAACGATTATATTCGAGAAATAGAATATAGAATCTCGACCGAAAGCGGAAAAATCAAGGTCCTCCTCAATCAAAGCGAACTGATCCGGCGAGAGGACGGAAGGATCGTAAAGATCATAGGTTCCGTCGTCGACGTGAGCGAAAAAAGGAAGAACGAAAGGCTTTTGCAGTTCCGGCTCGGATTCGAGACGATCGCGACGGAGGTATCGAGAAACATCATCAACCTTCCCTCCTCCGAAATAGAGGAGACGATCCGCAACGGTCTCGAAAAGTCGGGACGCTTTTTATCCATGAACCGCGCGGTCATCGCATTCTATAACGCCGATTGTACGGAGCGTCTCATCGCCTACGAATGGATCCATCCGGACTCGGAGATCAAAACGAGTTATCTGGGTCACCGCGAACCGATCGATCCGATGAGCTTTTTCACTTCGGTGATGAAAACTGGCCGCATCGCCAAGATAAACACGATCGACGATCTTCCCGCTGACGCGAAATCCGACCGGGAACACCTTTTGCGGAACGGAACCCAGACTTACATCGCGGTTCCGTTATTGATCGGAGGCAAACTCAAGGGAAGGTTGGGATTCGGAGGAAGTAAAAAAACCTCCCCCAAAGAGAAGGATTTGGATCGATTGGAGAATCAGCTCCTCGAAAATTTCGCGGAAATCATCATCAACGCACTCGAACGAAAACGGGTGGAAGAGGAGCTGAAACAGGAACGCGACCTATTCTCCTCCATCATGGAAAACACGCCGACCGCGGTCGTGGTGTTGAATCCGGAAGGCGAAATTCTGTACGCCAATCCGAGTTCGGAAACGATCCTCGGAATCAGATCGGAGAAGATCACGTCGAGGAGATACGATTCTCCGGAATGGAAGTCCGCTTCCCTCGACGGCGAAGAATGGAAGGAGGAGGATCAACCGTTTACGCAGGTGCTCAAAACAGGTAAACCGGTCTACGACATACGTCATTCGATCTCGACCGAAAACGGAGAGACGAGATTCATCTCCGTCAACGGGGCTCCGGTCAAAAATCGGAACGGCGAAATTCAGACACTCGCGTTTATGATCACCGACATCACGAATCAGGTCCTCAAAGAAAGGGATCTAAGGGCGAGCGAGGATCGTTATCGAACGGTCGCGGAACAGACGGGGAGCATCGTCTACGACTACGATCTCGCAAGCGGCCGCATCAAATGGGCCGGCGCAGTACATTCCCTGACCGGTTACGATCCGGAAGAATTCCAAAATTTTAATGTAGATTCCTGTCAGGCTTCGATTCACCCGGACGATCTGCCGTTCGTTTTATCGGCGCTGGAAACCGCGATGAACGATGGGGAACGTTTCCGTTCCACGTACAGATTCAGAACCAAATCCGGCGAATACACCTTCGTAGAGGACAGGGGAGTTTTTCTTTTCGACTCCGCGGGAAAACCGAATCGGATTTTGGGCGCGATGATCGACGTCGCGGAAAAGAAAAAGGCGGAGGAGATGCTCAAGGCGTCCGAAACCAGATTCCAGACCTTTTACCAATTCTCGAACGAAGCGATTCTTCTTTTGGAAAAGGGAAAGAACAGGATCGCCGACAGCAACCAAGCCTTCCAAAAACTTTTCGGCTACACTTCCGAAGAGGCGGCCGACCTCAGCATACTGCGGCTCCTTTCCCGGGATTCGTTGCGGGATCTGCTTCGGAAAAAATTCGTGTTCGGAGGTAAAAAGTCGATCGAGGTCGTGGCGAAAAAGAAAAACGGGAATCTGTTCCCGTCGGTCGTCAGTCATACCGTGTTCGTCGACAAGGGAAGGGAGTTTTTTTCGATCAACATCATCGACACAACTCCGTTTAAGGAAGCGGAAAAACTGAGGATCGTAAACAACGAAATCCTCGTTCGGAATCGATTGATCGAAATCCAAAAATCCGAACTGGAAACCACGTTAAAGAACCTCAAAAAAACCCAGTCCCAACTCATCCAATCCGAAAAGATGGCCGCGCTCGGCCAGTTGATGGCCGGAATAGCGCACGAAATCAACAATCCGATCGGGGCCGTGCAGGCCTCCAGTCAGAATATTCAGGAATGTTTACATAGATTCCGGAGCCTATTGCCGGAAGTCCAGTCGGTGATGACCTCCTTGGGACAGGAAACGAGGACGTTATGCGCCGATCTCATAGAAACCGCGATCGCCAGCGGGGAGAATTTCACGGGAATGGAGCAGAGAAACCGCAAAAAAGCGATCGCAAGTATATTAGAATATTTGAAAATACCTTCGAAAACCGCCGTCGCCTACGCGGATACCTTGGTGGACATGGGGATCGGAGAGCTTCCGCAGCGTTTTATCCCCCTGCTCGTGCTCGAACAGACCCCTCTGATCCTCGAATACACGTCCCTGGAATCCTTCTTTTTCAGAAACACAAAAACGATCCGCATCGCCATAGATCGGATCTCCAAAATCCTATACGCGCTCAAAAACTTCTCCCACTTCGACATCGGCGGTGAAAGGACCTTCGCCTCGGTCAGGGAAACCATAGAAACAGTACTGACGATCTATCAGAATCAGTTGAAAAAAGGAGTGGATCTGCAGAAGGATTTCGAGGAAGTTCCGGCGGTTCTCTGTTTTCCGGACGATCTGCTCCATATCTGGACCAATCTCATCTACAATTCGCTGCAGGCGATGCAGTTCAAAGGTTCCATTTTGATCCGTTTAAAAAGACTGGAAAACGAACTGATGGTGGAGGTCAGGGACAACGGTCCGGGGATTCCGAAAGAAATTCAGGAGAAGATCTTCGAACCTTTTTTCACCACCAAGGCTCCGGGGGAAGGAAGCGGACTGGGTCTGGATATAGTGAAGAAGATCGTACAAAAACACGAGGGAAAAATCGAGTTGGAAAGCGAACCGGGAAGAACCTCGTTTAAGATCTACATTCCGATTCTCGTCTGAAACGGAACTTCAACTTTGCAGAGCGGTGGTAATCGTGGATACGAGCTCCCGTTCGTCCCAGGGTTTTTTGAGATAAGAACGGAGATTGATCTCTTTTTTCAGCGCCTCGATCGAAGAATCGTCCGCATGTCCCGTGACGATCACTTTTTGGATGTCCGGATATTTGCTGTGAACCTGTCTGAGAAATTCGTCGCCCTTAACATTTGGCATCAGCCAATCGGATATGATGACTAGGATCCGCACGTCTTCATGCACCAATTCCTCGATGATCTGCCAAGCCTCTCCGGCGTCCAGGGCGGTTTCATAACGATATCCGTCCCCCAAATGCCGTTTGACCTGGGATTTCATACTCATGAGGATCAACGCCTCGTCGTCTACGAAAAGAATTGCCTTATCCAACTTGAATCACTCACCTATCTATTCGACTCGCCGAATTCTCAAAAAACGCAAGGCGTTACAGTATTTGGAAAAAAAATAATGGCAAGTCAATTTTGAAAAAAACGATCCTTCTCAAACTCGAATTTCCGGGATCGGAAGGATTTCTGCGGAGGGCTGCATGATATAGTAACCCTGGGAATATTCTATACCTAGGGATCGCACCGTGTCAAATTCTTCTTTTCCCGCAACGAATTCCGCGATCACCTTCGCTCCGATCCGATGCGACATTTCCGTCATTGCAGAGGTGAGAAGATACGGGGTTTTACTGAGATGGATTCCCTGGATAAACTTTCCGTCGATTTTGATGAAGTCGGGATCGATCTTCATCAGACGTTCGAAGTTGGATTGGTCCACTCCGAAATCGTCGATCGCGATCTTACAGCCGCATCCCTTCAATTCGCGTAACGTTTCCATGCCGCGTTCCGCTCCGTGAAGACGATCCGTTTCCAATATCTCCAATGTCAGACGTTCGGGCGCTATTCCGTAGTGCTGCAACCGACTAACAACCCATAAGGCGAATCCCTTTTTTTCGAGGTCGGATTCCGAAATGTTCACCGAAAGCGAATATTCCGGATATCGGGAGAAGTATCGGAGCGACTTTTCGATCATGATGGGGGTCAGAAGACGTATGATGCCCGTGGATCTCGCGATCGAGATGAAACTCGCCGGGGAATAGATCCGATCCCCTTCCTGGATCCGGGCAAGACATTCGAATTTCGTAATCTTTTCGAGTTCGTTGTCGTAGATTCCCTGGAAAAAAGGGATCACGTTCCCCGCATTGATCGCGTCGTTCAGTTTTCTTCCCAGGGTCAGATTGATCTGATACTGATCGCCCTCCTCCATCGAGTTGGAATAACGCATCGGCTCGGATTCGGAATTCTGGGACGCGTGCATCATCGCGATCCGCGCCTTGTAGTATAAGGAGGAAACGTCGGTCGCCGTTCCGACGGAAACGTTTACGCGGAAGGAAATTCCGTCCGCCTCCACGTATTCGGATCTGAGCAGAATCCGGAACGCGATCAAAAGAGAATAAAACTGACTCTCGTCCACGTTGGACAAAACCGCGACCTCGTCCTGATACAGATGAAAAACCGCGCCCGACTTTCCCAGAAACGTGGAAAGCGAACCCAGAAACTGATGCAGCACCTTTTGATACACTCCGACCCCGAAATGATGCGTCGTGGCGGTGGAGGATTCGATCCGGATGACGGCTAACGTGGAAGGAATGCCGTCGATTTCGCGTTCCTCCAAAACCTTCCGAAGACTTTCCAGATTGGGAAGTCCCGTTTCGCGGTCGTAAAAAAGCGTGTTCTCCAACTTACGGTTGAGTTCCAAAAGAGAAGCGTCCCGGAAATACGACTTGATCGCCTCCCGGATCGTCAAAATCAGATCGTTGGAATCCCAAGGTTTGGAAAGATAACGGTATAAGTTCGCGTGGTTGAGCGCGTTTCCCACCGCATCCGCGGAAGCCTGACCGGTGAGCATGATCTTGCGGATTTCCGGACGTTTTTTGTGGATCCGGATCAGAAGTTCGTCGCCTTTGACTCCGGGCCTCACCTGATCGCAGACGACGACCGGAACGTCGATTCCCCTGGTTATGTATTCCTCCAGAATTTCCCAAGCGGATTCGGCGTCCTCTGCCGTTTCGATATCGTATTCCTTGCCGAAGGCCAGCTTGAGTTGTTCCTTCAATCCGCGGAGAATGATCTGTTCGTCGTCCACGAGAAGTATGACCGGATTCGATTCTCGGTTATTATCGGCGGAGTTTTCCAATTCGCTCATTCGCATCGTACCAAAAATATATAAGAAACCTATCTTTCCGACCTTTCCCACAAACCCGCGTTAGTTTTTCTTCGGAAACGTTCTTCTCCGCGGGAATCCAGGATACGGTCGTTCTTCTATTGACAGCGGGGTTTGTAATTCTATCCTTCCCTATCAGAAGCCAATTATTTTTTTAATATCTCCGATCCGTCCGGAAGGTTTTATGATTTTAGTAAATTTCGAAAACGAAAAAGAAATTAGTTTACCCGAAAGTTCCGTTCCCAAGAGCCTGTTGCAAATCAGTTTAGAAAACGGAATTCCCCACACGCACGCCTGCGGAGGAAACGCGCGTTGTTCCACCTGCCGCGTTTTGGTTTTGGAGAATCCGTCCCATCTTTCCGCTCCCGAACAGAAGGAAAGGGAACTATCGCAAAAAAAAGGTTTTCCGGAGTCCGTGCGACTCGCTTGTCAAGCGAAGGTGCAGGGGGATGTCAGAATCCGCAGAATCGTGTTGGACGACGAGGATTACAACCTGACTATTCCCGGTTCCGCCGAGGTTTCGGGTGAGGAGAAGGACATAGCGATCCTGTTCAGCGACATACGCGACTTCACCTCTTTTTCGGAATCGCATCTTCCCTACGACGTGATCCACATTCTCAACCGTTACTTTTATAAGATGGGCGACGTCGTACTCAAACACGGGGGAAAAATAGACAAATACATCGGAGACGGACTGATGGCGTTGTTCGGAACGGAAGGAGGTTCCCCGGAGGACGTCTGCATCTCCGCGCTGCGCGCCGCCAAAGAGATGGAATTGGAGTTGTATTCCCTGAACGAATACCTCAAGTCGCACTTCCACATCTCGTTCCGCATCGGCGTAGGAGTACATTATGGAACTTGCATATTAGGACAACTAGGACATCCGGCGAACATGTCTTATACGGCGATCGGAGATTCCGTGAACATGGCGAGCAGAATCGAATCGAAGACCAAAAAAGCCGGAGCGACCGTGCTCGTATCCGAATCCTTTTACGCACAGATCCGCGACCGTGTGAAAAAAGGCAGGGTTTTTTCCACGAAGATCAAGGGAAAAACCGGAGACTATAAACTCTACGAGATCAGGGAGATCCTGAACAAGGCGAGCGTCAACGCCTGGGAGGAGACCCGTAATTTTTTAAGAAGAGTCATACTCGTCCGCGAAACGGGAAGCTGGCTCAAACTCGTATATCACGCGGCCTGTCTATTCGATTCGGATAAAAACTGGCTCGGTCTCAAAGCGGCCGCATCCTTCGGCGGATTTCGCGCCCTACCCGAAAACGAAGACGTGATCGAAAACCTGGATCGTCTGATCCGATCCAGAAACGACTTCATCGGAAAAAACGGAACCGAATTTTCCCTCGCCGATTTTTTGGCGCTCGCGGGAGCGGTGGCGTTGGAAAAATCGGGAGGCCCTAGGATTCAAATCGTTCCCGGAAGGAACGACGATACGTTCGAAGGAATCGAACAGATTCTACCTCTGGGAATGCAAAGTCAAAAGGATCAACTTCCTTGTCTGGATCGGATGAATCTGAAGATCGAGGATCTGGTCGCAATCTCCGGAGCGCGCACCATAGGATGGTTAGGCGGGGAATCCTTCACCGCCAACCCGTATTATTTCGATAACAGCTATTTCCACGTGTTGTTAAAGGCAGGTTTGGAAGGACCGTTGTTGATTCCGAACGATCGGGAACTTCTCAAAAACGACGAATCAAGGGCCCTCGTTCTCGAATACGCGCTCAACCAGAATCGATTTTTCGAGGATTTCACGTCCACGTATCTAAAACTCGTTTCGTAGGTTTCTTTCGAAATTTTTTTCTTGAACGAATTCGAAGAGGCTCTACCGTGCTGCTTCTATCCCCTTCTATCAATCAAACTGAAGTAACGAGGAATAAAATGCAGACCGAAACCGAAAATCGTTTTGCCGTCGACGCAAAAGGAGAAGAGCTCTTTCTCATTTATTTGAAAAACATCTTTTTTACGATCATCACGATCGGAATCTACTATTTCTGGGCCAAGGTGAACACGCAGAAATTTCTTTTCCGCCACGTGTCGTTCCGCGGACAACGTTTCGACTATCACGGAACCGGTAAGGAGAATTTTATCGGCTTTCTCAAAGGAATGGGGATCGTACTCGCCGGAGCCGCGGCCGTAGTGGGAATCTATTGGCTGGCGTCCATGATCGGAAAGTTCGCGGTGATTCTCGTATCCATATCGTTTTACGCGGGACTTCTCTGCGTAATCCCTTATCTAACGATCGGATCCAGAAGATACTTTCTGAGTAGGACTTCGTTTAACAACGTACGCTTTCGTTTCACCGGAACCGTAACCGAGTTGGTCAAAATTTTCGTGCCGGGAGCGTTCCTGTCCGCGATCACATTGGGAATCTATTCGCCCTGGTTCGTCAACAAACTGGATCGTTTTTTTACGGAACACACACACTTAGGCGACGCGGACTTCCGCTATGAAGGACAGGGCAAGGAGCTCTTCAAGATCTATCTCAAGGGGATTCTTCTTATGATTCCCACGGTCGGCATATACAGCTTTTGGTTCGGGGCAAACCTCCATAATTATTACTGGAACCGCTCCAAGTTTCAGGGGATTTCGTTCCGCTCCGATCTTAAAGGAGGAACCCTGCTTAAGAACGCGTTCGTCGCCACGGGACTCATACTTTTCACGTTGGGAATCGGAATTCCCTGGGCTTACTTGCGTTCGCTTCGAATCCTCATACAATCCATCTCTTTGGAAAACTCTCCGGATCTCACCGCGATCCGAAGCGTAAAGGATTCCGGAGCGAGCCCTCTCGCCGACGGAATCCAGGAAGCGGGAGAGGCTTTCAACTCCGTCTTCGGCGGTTAAAGGATGTCCGACCGTCTTTACGACGGAAAAACTGCGTCCCCTATCGAGGGGGCGCTTTTTCCGGAAACGACAGAACTGCGTTTTATCACGGAAGAATCCGATCCGCAAACATTCCGTTTTTCTTATAAACATCTCCGATCCCTGGAAAAATTGGGAAAGGAATACAGACTTCAATTCGACGATCCCGAAGATACGAACAACGATTACATACTTACCTTCGATTCAGAGGAAACCGCGGAAAAAATCCGCACGTTCCGAAAACGAAGGCTCGGACACGGGGCGACCGGCTGGCTGAAACGTTTTTTGCTGTTGCCGACCTTCGTACAGATTCTGTTAGCCGGAATTCCCGCCCTCGGAATCGGATATCTACTCGTCGCGAAATTGGACAGAACCTACGTATTCGTGCCGGAAACCGTGGATCGATCCCTCGGCGAACTTCTGTCCAAACGTTTCGAGGCGGAATACCCGGAATGCAAAAGCCCAAAGTTAAAACGGGGACTGCGTACGATTTCGGAATCGATCCTGCGCCCCGAAGATCGCGGAAGTTATACGATCGGAGTTCTGAAAAGTTCCGAGGTCAACGCGTTCGCCTTACCGGGAGGAAAGATCTATCTCTTTTCCGGACTTTTAGAGGAATCCGAAACCCCGGATGAAATCGCCGCCGTGCTCGCGCACGAGATCGCACACGTGGAAAAACGGCACGGGATTCGCCAGCTCATCCGCATCTTGGGGATTTCGATCGTCGTAAAACTTTCCGTGGGAATCGGATTCACGGACATAGATACTCTGGAAACGTTAACCGAAATTGTGAACACGCTCGCGATTCTCCGTTATTCCAGGGAATTCGAGGAGGAAGCCGATCTCTACGCGTTCGAACGTCTGAAAAAATCTGGATTGGGAATCGGAGGATTCGTGGATTTCTTCCAAAGGGAGGAAACGAAACTCGGAAAAGAGAAGACGCCTTCCGACTCGCAAAAAAAGGAAAACGATTCGGAATGGAAGGCGGTAAAGATCCTGGATTGGTTCAGCACGCATCCGGACAATAAAAAACGCATCGAAACCGCCGAGGAATATTCCAGAAAAACGAAAATGGGAACGAAGCGAATTCGGATGGATCGTTGGAAAACGATCCGAGAGATTTGTAATTAAATTATTTCTGATCCGACGAAAGGAATTCCGAAATCGAGTTCCCCAACTCGCGGTCAAAACGTTCGAAGGATTTCAGGATCTCTTCGAGCAGCGCCTCTCCGTTTTCCCCGTCTTCCAAAAGGTCCGCGCTTTTTTCGTCCACCAGATCGTGAAACTTCATTTCTTTACCCTTCCCTTCGAACTCGCCGGATCGAAACATTGGGAATTAGAGGGAAAAAAACGTTCCGTTCCAACGAAGCCGCGCACTTTTCCGAACCGGCTTTGGGATTTTATTCTTAAATCGATTCCCAAAATTTTTCCGGAAAAAACCATGGGAGAAGATGGTTCAGTTTCACCCGGTCTTGGGCTCCCTTAAAAGTTACGAAGCGGGAAAACCGATCGAACTCGTCGTGCGCGAATTCGGCATTCGGCCCGAAGACGTGATCAAACTCGGTTCGAACGAAAACCCGTTCGGATGTTCCCCTCATGTGACGGAGCGGATCCGGGAAAACGCGTCGCAAATGTATCTCTATCCGGACGATTCCTATCTGGATCTTAAAAACGAACTCTCCCTAAAATTCGGCGTCGCTCCGGAACGGATTCTGCCCGGAAACGGAAGCGATCAGGTTTTGGATTTCGCGTGCCGTTCCGTACTGAGTCCCGGCGATTCCGTTCTCATCAATCGGATCACCTTCGCGATGTATAAGATCTACGCGTTGCAATGCGGGGCCAAAATTCATTCCACGGAAACCGTTCCGCACGATTTGGACGCGTTTTTGGATCTCGCGAAACTACTTCGGCCGAAGATACTCTTTTTATGCACCCCGTCCAATCCGGCCGGAGACGCCTTGTCGAAAACTGACGTCTACGGATTTCTGGAACGTTTGTCCCCGGACACGTTAGTCGTCATTGACGGAGCGTATATGGAATTCGCCGCCAAAAAGGATCCTGAAAAATCCCTGTCCCCCAGGGAACTTACGGATCGTTTCCCGAACGTGTTCTACACGGGAACCTTTTCCAAAGTCTACGGATTGGGGGGAATGAGGATCGGATACGGAATCGGCGACGCGGAATTGATCCGCAATTTATACAAGATGCGCCCGCCGTTCAGCATCGCCAATCTTTCGGCATTCGCCGCGACCGAGGCGCTGCGTCGTCCGGAACACGTGGATTTTTATCTGGAAAAAAATCTCGCGCAGATGAAACGCTACGAGGACTTCGCACTGGAACGCGAACTGACCTGGATCGATTCGTATGCGAATTTCATAACATTGTTCGCGAGAAAAAACGGAAAAACCTCCGATGAGATCTGCCGTTCCCTGTTGCGTCAGGGAATCATTTTAAGGGATCTGAAAAGTTACGACTTGAACGCGATCCGGATCACGATCGGAAGACCGGAACAAAACGACCGGGTCCTCGAAGCGCTTTCGAAGGAATTCGCGTAAACGTAAACACAAAGGAAAAAAACGCGACCCGCCGAAAGGAACGCCAGCAAGAGTTCCTTCTTCGTTCCGATAAAACCTTTCGCAAATCGATTCGGATTTGAAATTCTTTTGTAACGCAGAAATGGGAAAAAGGATTCAGGATTTTCCGTCAGCGCACGAAACTTAGGAAGAAGACAAGAGGTCCCATTTGAAAAGGAGGGAAAATGTTCCGTTCCGAATATGAACAAAAACGCACCGTGATCGAAAACAAAGCGGGTTCCTTTTCCAAAAACGCCGCTTCTAAATTCCGCGAAAACAGGTCCGAACCGGGTCCGTCAAAAACGGTCGAATCCCCGAACAAACAGATCCGGATCCGTCCCGAACTTCACGATAAATGATCAGCTCCCCTTTTTACGGGGAAACTTCTCCCACATCTTATCCAGATATTCCTTGAGTTTCAGCTCCATTCCGTTTCCGGTCGGATGATAGAATTTCGGCGGATCGTCCGCGAACTCGTCCGGGAAATAATTTTGTTCCTTAAATCCGCCGTGGTCGTGCGGATAGACGTAACCTTCCGAAGCGCCCTCTTTTTTATGAAGAAACGTGGGGGCGTTCCTAAGACGGTTCGGAATTTTGATTCCCGTTCCACGTTCCCTGACGAAGGACAACGCGGCGCTCAATCCCTTATAACTCGCGTTCGATTTGGGACAGGATGCGAGAAAGGTGGTTACGTGCGCCAGGATCAGTCTTCCTTCCGGCATACCGATCGCCTCTAACGCGTGTAAGCCGGAAACCGCGAGCGGCAATCCGTTGACCGACGCGTTGCCCACGTCCTCGCTCGCGAGTATGATCAAACGGCGCATGATAAAAAGGGGATCTTCCCCTCCCTCCAAAAGAACGGCGAGATAATAGAGGGCTGCGTCCGGATCGCTTCCCCTCACGGACTTTATGAAGGCGGAGATGACGTCGTAGTGGGATTCGCCGCTTTTATCGTATTCGATGACGCGGCTTTCCAGATATTCCTCCACGTCCGATTTGGATATTTCGGAATCCGGCGGGAAACTGAAACCCAGGCCCTCGAGATTGGAAAGAAGTTTCCTCCCGTCTCCTCCCGAAAAACGGATCAACGTTTCCTTCGCCTCCTCTCCCAAACGCAACCCCGTGGTGAGATTGGAGATTCCCCGTTCCAAAAGCGCCGCCTGTTCTTCGAGACTCAAAGGTTCTATCTTAAGAATTTGACATCGGGACAACAGAGGTCTTGTGATTCGAAACGCGGGATTTTCCGTCGTCGCGCCGATGAGAACGAGACGTCCGGTTTCCACTCCCCGCAAAAGACTATCCTGCTGCGAAGCGCTGAAACGATGGATCTCGTCCAAAAAAAGGAGTACGGTCCCTTCGCGCTCGGCTCTTTCCAATAACTTTTTGATCTCCGCGACTCCCGTGGAAACGGCGTTGTATTCCACGAAAGGAAGATTCCATTTTCTGCATAGAATTCCGGCTAACGTGGATTTGCCGGTGCCGGGAGGTCCGTATAGGATGATCGAAACGGGGGAACGGTAATTGACCAATTGTTTTGTCGCCCTCGTTTGACCGATCACCTCTTCGAAGGAGGAGGGACGGATCTTATGCGCCA
Source organism: Leptospira ellisii (assembly GCF_002811955.1). GTDB lineage: Bacteria > Spirochaetota > Leptospiria > Leptospirales > Leptospiraceae > Leptospira > Leptospira ellisii. The sequence continues at coordinate 3,875 of NZ_NPEF01000014.1, read as the reverse complement.
GGGGAGGAATCGGTTTTTTCGCGAAAAGATCGCTCACGAAGGTTCCAGTTCGTTTTTGATCTTACGAAGACAGGTGCGGATCGTCGCGTTGCAGACGTCGCAGGCGCTGTGACAACAAACCAGGGATTGTTCCCGGATATTTCCGCGGAGAATGTTCTCGATGAGACCTTGGATTCGGATCGGAAGATCGAACAAATCCAGATTCTCCCGGATGATCTGCTCCTGCGTTTTCGGAAATAGTTCGGGTTGATTGGTTTCCAAACGTTCGACCTGATTCTGCAAAACTCTTCTTTAGATTGGACGTCCGCATTGCGGAAAGGATTCTACATTCCGCCGCCGATCCAACCGAATTGAATGAGATAATAGAATACTATAAAACGGGGAATCCGGAAAAGACAACCCTGAAAAAAAAGAAGATATCTCATTTTCATCGTCCCCGCGGCCAGCGAAACCCAGGAATACGGAAGCGGGGTCAACGCGGCCAAAACCACGGCCCAAAAACCGTATCGATGAAGGTAATGCTCCAACTTTTGTTCGTGTCTTTTTACGAAGGTCGCGACCCGTTCTATCTTCGGCAAAAGGATTCGGCCCGTAAGATAGGAAACCGTCCCTCCGATCAGACTTCCGATCGACGCGGAAACGATCACCAGGATCGAATTGAGTTTTCCGGCGACCGCCATCATCAAAAAAACGTCGGGGGGAATGAATACGTGCAGGGAGTCCGCCAACAGAATTCCGATCCCGACTCCGAACACTCCGGTGATCTCTATGAACTTCTCCGAAACCGCGAGCACCGGCTCCGGAAAAACGCGGGCCATAAAAACGACCCCGAACAATAGGATCACGATTCCGACTAACGTTTGCCGGAATAACTTGCGGACGACTCGGTCCGGTTCCTTTTCGGGAACTTCTTCATTTTCTGTGGAACATTCTTTCGAGGTCATTTCTGCTCAACTTCACCAAGGTGGGTCTCCCGTGCGGACAACGGGACGGATTTTCGCAATAACTCAGACGGTTCAGGATTTCCGCAAGAATGGGATCGGAAAGTTGATCCCCCTTTTTGATCGCGGAACGGCAAGCGACACATTTCGCCATTAGATCGTATAACTCCGGTTCGCTGGCTTTGGCGCCTTCGGTTCGGTTTAAAAAATCGAGAATGGTTTCCTTTTCCATCCCGGGTTCCAAATACGCGGGAATTTCGCGCAACACGACGCTGTCCTCTCCGAGTGCGTCGAGATGGATTCCGACTTCCTCGTATTCCTTTCTGCGGTTGAGGATGTCCTCCTGTTCCTGTTTGGAAACGTCGATGCGCATCGGGGTCAACAGAGGTTGGATTCCGTAATTTTTCTTTTCGAGTTTACGCAGAACTTCCTCGTAACGGATCCGTTCGTGCGCGGTGTGTTGGTCGATGATGTAAAAACCGTCCTCCGCCTCCGCGAGAATGAATGTTTCGAACAGAACTCCGAAATGTTTTTTGGGAACGAACGCGGAATGTTTCACCGCCTGATCCGTAAGAGCCGTCAAGGAAGCGCCCGGTCCCATACGGTCGAGTTCGAATCCTTCCTGACGCGGAACGTCCGCGAACAGATCTCGGCTGAGCAAAGGGCTTTGTCCCGCGGAGGAGGAACGATTCTGATATAAGGAGGAGGAAGTGAAGGAATCGTGCGAAGGTTTAAGAAGGCGTTTTTTGAGTTCCAAAAAACTCACCGGCGTGCTGGATCTCAGTTCGTTCTGGATCAGGGTCAGAAAAAAACCGTTGAACCCCTCCTCGTCCAAAAAGCGGATCTCCTTCTTGGCGGGATGAACGTTGACGTCCACACGGGAAGGATCGATTTCGAAAAATAAAAAACAATACGGATGACCGTTCGGAGGAAGAAGTTCGTCGTACGCCTTTTTCAAAAGCGCCGATCCGTATTTGATTTCGATGGGTCTTCCGTTGACGAAGACGAATTGACCGGTCCGATTGGACTTATAAAAATCGGGATCGCTGATAAAACCGGACGCGGAAATTCCTCCGCGCTCCAAACTCACCGGTAAAAGATGATCCCGGAAATTTTCTCCGAAAAGATCTACGATCCGTTCCTTTTTGTCCTCCCGGGCCGGAAGAACGAACGTTTCCTTTCCGTCCTGAAACAGACGAAAGCGGACGTCTTCTCGAACGAGAGCCTGCGTGGTGACGCGATCCCGGATTTTTTTGTCCTCGGAGCGGATGGATTTTAAAAACTTTCTGCGGACCGGAGTGTTGAAAAAAAGTTCTTCCACGAGAATTTTGGTCCCTACAAAACCGGGAATTTCCTCCCGATCGGAAATCGTCCCTCCTTCGGAACGGATTCTCCACGCGGTTTTGTGATTCTTGGTTCCGCTTTCCAACGTCAGACGAGAAACGGAGGCGATGGAAGCCAAGGCTTCTCCTCGGAATCCGTAACTCAAAACCGATTCCAGATCTCCGTATTCCCGGATTTTACTCGTGGCGTGACGGCGAAGCGCGGGCTCCAAATCTTCGGGATCGATTCCGGAGCCGTTGTCGGTAATCCGAAGCAGGGAAAGCCCCCCGTCCTTGGATTCTATGTCTATCTGTGTGGCGCCGGCATCCATGGAATTTTCCACCAATTCTTTTACGACGGAATGAGCCGACTCGATGACTTCACCGGCGGCGATCTGATTGATTAATTCCGGACTGAGTTCCCGAATTTTTCCCATGAATAGGTTCAATGTGGGAACTCCAACTAAGACTGTCAAGGACGGGATTCGGCGGAATCCGCAAAATTCATCCCGGAAAACGAAAATTCACCGGGTATAAGATTCGAGAAACTCCGGTTTCTTTTCGGGAAACGGATTCGAATTAAATTTAGATCATGTGATAATCCGAAATCAATTCTCCGAAAAAATCGACGAAAATGGATCGATGTAAACTCGGAAACGATACGACCTCTTGCGGGGATCTGCGACCGAACAAAGAAGAACTTTCGGAAAAAAAGAAATCGATATGAACTACGACTTTGAAAAATTTTTCAGGCATTCCTTGGATTTACTTTCCATACAAACCTTGGACGGAATCGTTTTGCAGGTAAACGGCGCCTTCGAAAAAATCCTGGGATTTGCACCGCAGGAATTGATCGGAACCATCCCCTTCGACAGACTTCATCCCGACGATCGGGAACATTCGTTGAGGGAATTCGAAAAACTAAAGGACGGAATTTCCAATTCCTCGATTCAAAACAGATATCTCTGCGCAGACGGAACCTACAGACACTTTCAATGGACCGGATATCCCGATCTGGAAACCGGTTTGGTTTATATCACCGGTAGGGACATCACGGAGCTCGTCGAATCCAACCGCAAAATCAGTCAACTCGCGCAGGAATTAAAAAAGGCCAACGATACGTTGTTCGAACAAGCCTGTACCGACCCTCTGACCGGATTGAAAAACAGAAGGTTTTTCGACGAGGAACTGAAATTCATACTTCAAAAATCCAAAAAACAAAACACGTTTTTCTCCCTACTGATGATCGACGTGGATCATTTTAAGAATTTCAACGATTCGTTCGGTCACGCGGCAGGGGACAGGGTTTTGATCACGGTCGCCTCCCTTTTGGAGGGAACCCTGCGAGGTTCGGATCTTCTCGCCCGATACGGAGGAGAGGAATTCATCGCCGCGTTACCCGGAACGTCCGAAGAGGAGGCGATCGAAATCGGAGAACGTCTGGCGGAAGCCGTCCGCGCGCATTCCTGGAAACTCAAACCGATCACGATCAGCGTGGGAATCGCAACGGAACCGTTCGAAGAACGCTCTTTAAACGGTTCCGATTTACTGGAAGACGACCCTCGGAGGTTTGACCTTGGGTTTGATCGCTTGGCAGATTCCGTTGACGCGT
>NZ_NPEF01000139.1 GCF_002811955.1 Leptospira ellisii | reverse complement strand
GGGTTCTCCGAAAAGCGTGTATCGATCTGCAGAACTGGAAACGCAAAGGACTGCCGGGTTTCCGCGTATCGGTGAATCTTTCCGCGATCCAGTTTAGGAAAAAATTCCTGACCGAAACCATATTGAGTATATTAGAGGAAACGAATACTTCTCCGGAGGAATTGGAACTGGAGATCACCGAAAGCGCTCTGGCGGGCGATCCGGTCTCGACCCTGGAAGTCCTGCATTCCCTTCATAAATCGGGAATCACGCTTTCGTTGGACGATTTCGGCACCGGATATTCCTCACTAAGTTCCTTAAGTCAGTATCCGATCCATACCCTCAAAATAGACCAATCCTTCGTAAAAGGGTTGAACGAGGATTCGACGAACGAATCGATCATCAAAACGATCCTCGCCCTCGCGGAAAGCCTCAACCTAAAAACGATCGCGGAAGGTATAGAATCGGAGCGTCAAAAGGAGCTTTTAACGCTTCAAGGTTGCGAAAGCGGACAAGGTTTCCTGTTTTCCAAACCTCTTCCGATCGAATCCTTGGAAAGTTTCGTCCACGGGTTTCCTCCTCCGATTCGCTTACGGGCGGTGAACTGACCGTTTTCCGGATCGTTTTCGGGCCGATCTTCGTCATTTGGATCGGACCCGTCCCTCTCCGTTTGAAAACCGGAAACTTAGCAATCGTTTTGTAATATTCTAGTTTTCTAATTCTTCCTTCCTTTCCACTTCTCCGGGATAAATACGTTCCCTCCGACCGAAAAAACGGACCTTCCGCCGGGGTCGCCCCTCCATCTTTAACACGTTTGTAACATTCGAGGCGATTTTAATCTTGTAACCATTCCTCGAAATGAGATTGGGTAGCCATCCAGAAAGGAAACCCGTTACAAAATGATTACAAAATTTTATTCGATTCCCGTTCTTATCCTTTGCCTAACTTGCGCATTCGGCGGTCTTTTGGCGGATACCGTAACGAATGCGAAAACCAAAGAAGTGATCGAAAACGTAAAAACCTCCGAAAACGAACAAGGTATCATCGTTGAATACGAGGACGGAACCAAACGCGGATTCAAAAAAGACGCGGTTTCCGTGACGAAAAAGGACGTTCAGTGGGCCAAAGAGGAAAACGCGGCCGGTAACAAAAAGAAGGATTGGCTCGAAATCGGACTCATGAGCGGGATGGCGTTGTTGTTTCTTCTGCTTCCATAAACTCCGCGAGCAACAGGAACTTAACCGGTACGTAAAATACGCGTAACATTCTTTGATTATGTTACTAACGATTTGGGTGTAGGCCCATACAATCTACTTATGGAGAAAACAGCGAAAATGCTTTCCACTAAAACCAAGCTCATTACCGCAAAGCTGGTAGCGCTTGTCCTTTTTCTTTCTGTCGCAAATTGCAAGAAAGATTCTAAAGACAACAATCTCGCATTGCTTGCAGGACTTTTACTTGCCAATCAATACGAAGCTACGGTTTCATTCGGCGGAAAATTAACCCAAGCCGGAACTTATACAAAAGCAACTGGTGCGGGTGTTTACCCTGCCAATTCGAACCTTAAACCGGCGAAAATCGAAATCACAAACCCGGCGGACGGATCAACCACCTCCCTACTCGCTTCAGCAAGCGATTTTACGGTCGCGTTCGCACCGGCGAGTGGTGGAAACGACGATGCGGGAGATTACGGTCTGACGATCAAGTTGAACAGCCCGACCACTACGCTGACCGGAAAAATCTACGTGATCCCGGATTCAGTTTTAGCGGGTGCTTGTCCTGCTCTCAACAGCCCTTGCGACGTTCCCGCAAACTACTCCTTGGAAGCAGGCACATTCAATCTGAACGTAAGTGTGGATAGCTCCAACGCTTCCGCATTGACTCAAGTCACCGTTTCCAACTATGTAGGAAACGACATTTCCGCTCAAGTAGCGGGTGCCGTTACCGCAGGGAATGTTTCCATCACAAGAGTTCTTTCCACGGTAAAAGGGGTTTATTCCAATCCGAATCCTACGATCGGAGAGAACAAGTGCGACGGTTTCGGAGTTTCTTCTCCGGAAGTGATCACCGGCGTTCTCAGCACAAGAACCCTCGGACCGTCCAGCTTGCTGCAAGGAACCGTAAGCATTCCTAACGGAGTCACCGTAACCGTTCCCGCAGGAGCGGTCGTGTTCGGCGACAGAGGATCCAGCTTATTCGTGTTAAACGGAGGAAACCTGGTGACTCAAGGAACCGCTGTGGATCCCGTATGTTTTACTTCTTCACAAGCGCCCGGCTCCAGATTTCCGGGAGACTGGGGTGGAATCGTAATGATCGGTAACGGTATCAGCACGAGAGGTACCGCGGCACAAACCGAAGGAAGCAACCCTCAACTTTACGGAACCGCGGCAGGTAACAACGCAGGTCCCGGATCCGGAACGTTCAACTATACCATCGTTGAATTTGCAGGAAACGAGGTGGCTCCCGGCGACGAGTTAAACGGAATCTCCCTTTACACCGTTACGAACCAAACCGTATTCAACTACGTTCAAGTTCACAGAGGATTGGACGATTCATTCGAATGGTGGGGCGGCGCGTTCCAAGGAACTCACTTGTTGGGAACCGGAGGATTGGACGACGACTTCGACATGGATGAAGGATTCCAAGGAACTCTTACCAGCTTGATCGGACACAAATATCCGGCTGCTTGCGGCGGCGCGGTATCCACCGATCCGCACGGAATGGAGATGGACGGATCCCACAGCAGTGGTGCCGCTCCCGTAGCGCCTTCCCAGACTTCTTCCCCAACCGTGAACAAGTTCACCCTGATCGGTCAGAACATCGCCGGCGGTGTCGGACAAAGATATCGTGAAGGTATGCAGGGGAATTTCTCCAACGGTTTGATCTACGGATTCGCAGCCGGAAATATCCGTTGTGATAACAACACGGCGGGCGGTTCGAACACCGATCCTACGGTCAACGCAACCGTATTCACCGAAGCGGCGAAAACGGATCCTGCGGCGGGCTCTCAGTGTTTGACTCTGAACGCATCTAAAACTCTCGCGGCGCTTCCTATCGTGAGTGAAGGTTCGGTTCCTGAATCCTGCGGATTCGGTGCAAAACCGGACTACACTTCCGTAACGGCAGGCAGAGGAGCCGTTCCAGACGCGACCAAATGGTATGACGGTTGGACGGTTTATCGCGGAAGATAATCCTTAAACAAACAGAAACACGGTTCCGAAAGGGGCCGTGTTCGATTCCTAAAATTAGAAATGGCATCTAAATTCGTTTTTCATAAAATACTCGCTTTATCGATTCTCTCCTTCCTCCTACTTTCATCTTGCAAGGACGAAAATCAAAAAAAGAAAGAGGAATATCAGCGGCAACTGGACGAGACCAAAAAGATCCTTCTCGAAAAACAGAAGGAACAATACGTGATCGAAAATTCCTTCGCAGACCCTGAAACCGCCGTTCGCTCCTTTTTAAACGCAATCATACAATCCAACGAAAAGAACGTCGAAAAGTACAGTTTCGGTCGGGAAGAATCGGAAAACATACTTCTTCCGAATCTGATCGGAGACAAAAGCATCGTAGCCAATATTCCTCTCGATCAGGCCTTGGAAATGCTTAGGCTTAGAAGGGAACTGGGAATCAAAAGAATCGCGGACTCTACGGAAGGCAAACGCGTCACCGTAAAACGAGTTATATTCAATCCTAAAAAAAGAATCCTGAACCGCTTAGTCGGCTACGAAGTGGAAAAGGTGGAATTGAACGTCGCGGGAAAAACCGTCTTTTCCGAACAGATAAAGCTCGTCGTCGAGCACAAAGGTCAATTCAAAGTAGCAGTCGTATCTCCGTAACAAACAGGCACACAATGATTTTAAAAACAGATAAAGGTAAAAAAATGAATCGCTTAGCATGGTTATTGATCTCCGCGATCATCTACGCCGGCTTCTCCCTTACGCTTTCGGCGCAGGGATCCTCCGGAGTAAGAGGTAAAATCGTGGACGCGGATTCCGGAGACCCGGTATTCGGAGCCACGATCGTGGTGCGCTCCCTGAAGAAGGGAACCAGAACCGACTTCGACGGAAAATACGTCTTAGATCTTCCTCCAGGAACTTATCAGGTTGAATTTCAGATGATCGGTTACGATACTCAATCCAGATCGATCACGGTCACTCCAGGTCAATTAGTAAGTCAGAATATTATATTCGGCTTAAAGACATTGGACACGGTGGAAGTGAAAGGACGGGGTTTGGAGAACACCGAATCGGCTTTGCTTCAGATCCAACGTAAAGCCGGTTCCGTTTCCGACGGAATCAGCGAGGAAAACATCAAAAAAAGTCCCGATTCATCGGCGGGGGACGTGATCAAAAGGGTTACGGGAGTTACGATCATCGGAGGAAAATACGTTTTCGTCCGGGGATTGGGGGAAAGATATTCCAACACTTTGGTGAACGACTCCATCCTTCCTTCTCCCGAACCGGAAAAACGGATCATACCTTTGGATCTTTTTCCTTCCGGTTTGATAAAAAATATGCGCGTTATGAAAACCTTCACTCCGGAAGATCCGGGTGAATTCTCCGGCGGTCTTTTGAAGATCGAAACGCAGGAGTATCCGGACCAGTTTACGATGAAACTCGGAATCGGCGTTGGCGGAAACGCGAACACCACCGGAAAGAAGTGGGAGACCTTCAACGGTGGAAGCCTACCGAACGCGTTGGGTATGGTCGATTCCAATCAACAACTTCCTTCCATGGTCAAAGGCGTTCCCGAATATATTCCGATCGAACCCGGAAGCAGATTCGGAGGACTTCCTCCGCAAGCGGTGTCGTTTATGCCGTTTCAATTCAACACTCCCTATTCCGCGGATAAGACCACGGCTTCTTTCGATCGTTCCCTAAACTTCTCCATCGGTAATACGTTCAAGTTGAACGAATCCGGTTCTAGATTGGGCGTATTGGTTGGTACTTCGTATAACAGAAGATATAGATTCTATCAGGAATCCACCGCTCGTTACTTCGCCGGAAACCTCGTGGACAACGGAGTGAGAGGAGGACCTAACGAAAGTAAGTATCTCATTCCCGCGCAGACCCAGAACTCCGATATCTACGGAGAGGAAGTGCTCTGGGGTTCCAACTTAAACCTCGCGTACGAATACACGAAGGGACAGCAGATCTATTACAAACTCCTTTACACCAATCAGTCCGATAAGGAAGTGCGGGAATCCCGCGGAACGGAAAGGATCGACAACTACGACTTCATCAGTACCGCGAACAGTTTCATCGCAAGAAACATCTTCAACAACACCGTCGGAGGCGATCACGCCTTCAATCTCTTCGGAGACAGACCTCATAAATTGGAATGGAACTTCAACTACGCGGAGGCTTCCAGAGATCAACCCGATTTGGCGCTCCAAGTCTGGAGAAAGTCGGAAGGGGCTTTGACCAATTATACCCGTTTGGGAAACAACCCCGACGGAACGCGCTTCTTTTCGACCACGAACGATACGGTCAGAAGTTTCAACGTAAAATACGAAATTCCCTTCAAACAATGGGACGGTCTTCAGTCCAAGTTCAAATTCGGAACGACTTATATGACCCGGTTTAAGGATTTCCGCTTCCGCGAATTCGGACAAAAACCGAATAACGCGAACGGAGCCTTGTTCGACAATTATCCCGTTCCCGGCGAAGTCACCTTCAACCCTCTTTTCTTCGCGAAAGGAGACCGTACTTTCTCTGAAAGACAGGTGGAATCCAACGCGTACGACGCGATTCAAACACTGAAGGCACACTTCGCGCAGATCGATATTCCGCTTATGCCGAAGTTGAGATTTTTGGGCGGGGTCCGCGTGGAGGACAACTATCAAAAGAACAAAACCTTCGCATTGAAGGACAGCGTTCGTTTGACGAACGTGGACTACGGTTGCCGTTTCAACAACGAAGAGGAAAGACTTCTCGCGATCAACGCCAAAGTCTGCGATCAGTTCAACAACGGGGTGGGAGAATTCCATAAAGTGAACCGTCTGCCTTCGGCGAATTTCACCTGGGAATTTTCCAAGGACATGAACCTTCGTCTCGCGTATACGGAAACGGTTACGAGACCGGATCTTCGTGAAATGTCTCCGTTCGGATTCTCTCCGTATTTCGGATCGGACCGCGTTTTCGGTAACCCGCTTTTGAAACAAACCTACATCCTCAACTATGATACGCGTTGGGAATGGTACATCAACAACAACGATTACATCGGAGTGGGCGCCTTCTTCAAACAGTTGAGCAATCCTATAGAACTCGTAGGACAGCCTATCGCGGGAGCGCTTCAGTTCAACTTCACGTATGCGAACGCAAGGGACGCGCATATCAAAGGGGTCGAATTCGATTTCCGCAAATCGATCACGGACCGTTTGAAGTTCGAGACGAACCTCTTCTTCATCAACTCGAGGGTGCAGGTCCTCAACTACAACGATTACCTGGCCATCAACACGGGTATATTGGATAAGAATTCCACGATCGCCGCTTACGCCCCCACGAATCTTTCGAGAAGGCTGCAGGGACAATCCGATTTCGTATTCAACATCAAGTTCGATTATTTCATCGACGCCAAAAAGATACACGCGATCGGAGTCTACTATAACTACTTCGGCGATCGTATCTTCGCGGCGGGATCCGACGGATCTCCGGACGCGATCGAAAGAGCGGTCGGTCTTACCGACGTAGTTTATACGTTCGCGAAAAGCGAAAACTTCACCATCAAAACGGCGGCGAGAAACATATTCGATACGAGATATCGCGTGTATCAAAGGGACGAACTCTTCAACGAAGATCGTCTTTTCCGCTCCTATAGAACGGGTGTGAGTTACAGCGTCAGCGCGAATATGACGTTCTAAAGATAAAAGACATCCCGATTTCGTTTAAAAACGTCCGCGCCCGATCCCGGGTTCGGACGTTTTTTTATTCTCCGAAAACGCTCCGACGGTCCGCAGCCGACGGATCGAAATCCCGACTTCCCGCTACGCTTCCACGAATCGAATCCCCACCCCGCCGTTTTTGCGTTTGCCTTCCCGCTTCCGAAGAGCAAGTCTCCAACCCGTAACTCTTTTGTAATTCTCCGGTAACAATTCATTCGTATATTACAGTCACATTTTAATCGGAGATATCGATGAAATTTTCCTCTATAAAGAAAGACTTTAAATGGATCGCAAGCGCGCTGATCCTTGCGGGATTGATTTCCCTTTCCACGACTGCAATTTTAGCCCAAGATAAACCCGCAGAACCCGCGAAAACCGAAGCGACTGCGACCGATACCGCCGCTCCCGCGGGAGAAGAAGCGAAAGCCGAAAGCGCACCTGCGGCTCCGAAAGCGGATAAAGGCTGGGGATTCGTGGATCTGTTCCTTCTCGGAGGATGGACGATGTATCCTCTGGCCCTTTCCTCGATCGTCGCTTTGGGAATCATCTTTGAAAGAATTTATTTCCTCGGAACCGCAAAACTTCTTCCTAAGGGTTACAACATAGACTTAGGAGAAACGATGGATTCCAAAGGTCTCGACGGAGTTCAGGAATTTCTGGAAGAAAGAAAGGATTATAAAATCACACAAGTGCTCGCGGGCGGTATAGACGTTTCCTCCGGAGACGCCGAAATTTTCGCGAAAGGTGTGGAACGTGAAGCGGCGGAAGTGATCACCGTTTTGGAAAGAGGACTCGTCATTTTGGCGGCGGTTTCTACGATCGCTCCTTTGATCGGGTTTTTGGGAACCGTTTCCGGGATGATCAACGCGTTCGACGCGATCGCGAACGCCGATCAGGTGAACGCGAAAGTGGTGGCGGGCGGTATCAAAGAAGCCTTGATCACGACCGCGGCCGGTTTGATCGTCGCGATTCCCGCGATGACTTTCCACCAATACCTCACCTCCAGAATCGACGGTTTCACCTCGGAAGTGGAGGAAGCGGCCAACAGAATATATAAGGAATTCCTAAAGAGAAATTCCAAAAAAGCGTAATCGTTTCCAAAGGGTTCGGTAATCGAATATGATCCAAATCAAAAAGAAACGCGTGCTGGAGGAAATCTCCGCCTCCTCGATGTCGGATATTGCATTTCTTCTTCTTGTGTTTTTCATGGTAACGGCGGTTTTTTTCGTCAAGGAAGGACTGAATATCCAGCTTCCCCGGAAGAATTCCAATCCAACCTTGGTTCTCCGCGACAACATCTACGAGATTCTGGTCGCGGGTGATCTTGTAAAGATGAAGAACAAATCCATCGGAACGAAAGATTATAGAAATCTAATAGACTTTCGCGAACAGCTAAACCTGATGGAAATTCCCGATATCGAAAACAAGGTGGCCCTGATCAAAACGACCGGAGAAACCAAATACGGGAACATGTTGGACGCGCTTTCCGCCGTTCAAATCCGGGGTTTTAAACAGATCTCCGTAAAAAGGCTGAAATAATATGGGTTTAAAAAAGAAAAAAAAATCCCCTTCGATTCCGGTCAGTTCCATGGCCGATATCGCCTTCCTGCTTCTGGTCTTTTTTATGGTGACTTCGGTGTTGGATACGGATCCGGATCTTCCGATCGCGTTGCCCGACGTACCCGGCGGGGAACAGCTGAACAAAAAGATCGCCAATCTTTATCTGAGCGCCGATCAAAACAAGACGGTATATTTTAACCAGGTTAAGATGCCGTTGAACGAAGCCATCAACAACGTGCGCGCCAAATTGACAACGACTCCCGATCTAAAGGTTCTGATTCATGCGGACAAGGATCTGTCTTACGCGGATCTTGATAACGCGTTCGAGATGTTGAAGGAAGCGGGCGCATTGAAAATTTCCCTCGTGACCAAAACGACGCAAGGCGGAGGACTTTGACCGATGGGCCAAGACAATTCGCTGATCACCATCGTCAAACGGGGAAAACTCAGAAGGTTCGTAGACCGGTATCGGATGGAATTTTTCCTATCCGTTTCCTTCGTCCTTCAAATGCTGATCCTTTTTTTCTGGTATACTCCTTCCATCGAGTTCAATCGTCTTGAACGGCTCGTGGACGAAGTAGCTTTCGTGGACAACCTGGTGATCCAGGATCCGAACGTGGGAGAAGCGGCGGACGACGGAGAATTCGAAGTCACGGACACCGTCAAAAAAAAGGAAGATCCTCGAATCGCCGGAGCGCAGGACGCGATCATTTCGGGAGCTACGGCGCCCGTGGATCTGACTCCGAACATCACTCCGGAATATCCCACCGAAGCGAGATCGGCCGGAATCGCGGGAACTTCCACTTTGGAAGTGATTATCGCCGAAAACGGTCAAGTCCTGCGGGTGCGTTCCGTGGGAAAACCGCTCGGGTTCGGGTTGGATGAGGCCGCGGTGGAGGCCTTCTACAAAAAGAGATATTCCCCTTCCATATTGGACGGAAAACCCATCACCGTAAAAGTGCTGATTCCGGTGCGTTTCAGTCTTTACTAAAACTTAGAATAAAAATCGAAGACGGGGTCGAGACCCCGTCCCTTTTTAACCCGCTTTAAATTTCTTGCAAATCCTTCGAAAAGGGAATTTGTATGTAACTTCGCGAATCCCTTCCCGAAGAATCTTTCGATGTTATCGATCCAATACCAAAATATTCTCCGAACGTTTACGCAACTTTCGGATCTACTATCCGTACTCGAGGAAGAACAATATTCGCTCGAAATAACCGCGCTCAAAGGGGCGAGCGTCGGCAAACACGTACGACATTGTATCGAGGTCCTGGAGAATTTGGTCTCCGGTCTGACGATCTCGGAAGTCTCCTACGACGACCGCAAACGCAACGCGTTATACGAAACCTCTCCCCTCGCCGCCCGGGACAAGATCTTCGAACTCCTGGGGAAGCTGGAACCGATCGACGAAAACAGGATGTTTTCGTTGCGATATCTTCTCGATCCCGAAACCGGACTCGAAGGGGAAACCTTCTCCAATCTGAGAAGGGAATACCAATACGTTCACGATCATACGATCCACCACATGGCGATCATCAAAATTTATGCGGAGCACTTTTTAAGGAATGTCTCAATACCTGACGAATTCGGAACCGCGTTATCGACGCTCCGATTCCAAAAACAACCCAGTCGAAACGAAGGATAAGATTCGAGGAAAAGGACCGACTCCGTTTTATCGGTGGGCGTTGTTTTTCGGGAAATTTACCAGACCCGAATTCTGGCCGGCCTGGCTGTTTTACCTTCCTTTGGTTCCGTACGCCGTCTTTTTGACGATACGATACCGCGGTTTCGGAACGATCTGCGCGGCCGACCCGGGAATTCCTCTCGGAGGTTTGGTGGGCGAATCCAAAAGCGGAATTCTGCGGAACGTATCCTCCCCGCACGTATTAAAATTCCGTAAAATTCTCCGAGGCGAAGACGGGCGCGTTTCCTTAAAGGGGGCCATCGACGATTTTGCTTTAGAATATCCTTATATTCTAAAGCCGGACGCGGGACAGAGGGGCGCCGGCGTAAAACTGATCAAAAACGCGGGGGAAGCGGATCTCTATCTTTCCCGGACGAATGCGGATCTTCTTGTCCAGGAATACCATCCCGGTCCGAAGGAGGCGGGCGTTTTCTATTATAGAATGCCCGGTCAATCGAAGGG
>NZ_NPEF01000138.1 GCF_002811955.1 Leptospira ellisii | reverse complement strand
GTGTCGTTTCCACCCAAATGATAACTAAACGATTTTTTTGTTTTCAATATTCCGATTCTTATTAATATTGGTTTATCATTAGTGATAAGAGAAAAATGTCTCTAAAACGCCTCCAAACCGGATTTTTACTCCTCTTATTGCTCCTTTTCGTGAGCAGGGAAACCCATACTCACTCGGAAACGGAATCGGGAACGAGGATCGTTTCCAAGACATATTCTTCCAAAACCGAATCCAAGCCCAACGTTTCCTGTCCGATTTGCGAACTGCAAAGAAATTCCCATTCCTTCTTAAATCCCGGTCCCGCGCAGATTTCGCTTTTTCCCGCCGGCCGATACGCGACATCCGTCCAAAAGAACGTCCTTGATCGGCGTTAGTTTGTTCTTGGATTCGTTTTCCCTAATATCTTTCTTTTCCGGTTCCGCGTGTTGCGGCCGCGCACCTCCCTTCCGATCGGCGTAAACTTCCCGTTTCCGATTCATCGATTTTAATGGACGTTTTGCGTCCGGGAGTCTTTTTTGAAAGATCATATATATACTTATTTTAGAATATTCTTATTTATTACGTTTCTATCCCCGTTTTCCGTGCAGGCCTTGGACGTGGCGTTGACGGGTTCCGTACGGGACAAAGCTGGAAGTCCGATCGTCGGCGCGAGGATCCTCGTTCAGGAATCCAGAAAGGGCGCCGTAACCGACGACAAGGGCGAATTCACCCTGGATCATATACCGCCCGGAAGATACACTCTGACCGCTTCCGCAAGGGGATTTCAATCCGAAACGATCGCCTTTTCGGCGGGCGACAAGGACGAAAGGATCCAATTCATATTAAACCGAAGTTCACTCGACGACACGGCCATCAACGTCACCGCAAAATCCACACTTTCGGATTTTTTGAACTCCCCGCAACCGATCACAGTTTTGTCCGGACGACAACTGGATCGACAAAGGGGTGAAACAGCGATGTCGGCGATCAACAACACCCCCGGCGTGTCCAATCTTACGACCGGAGCGGGTACGGCGAAACCGATCATCCGCGGACTCACGGGCCAAAGGGTTTTGGTGATGACCGACGGCATAAGACAGGAAGAGCAGCAGTTCGGGGACGATCACACGGTAGAATTGGATTCGTTTAATATTCAGAAAATTGAAATTATCCGAGGACCGGGAAGCGTCCTCTACGGATCGGACGCGTTAGGCGGAGTCGTCAACGTGATACGCGACAAGGCTCCTATCTCCGGAGAAGGGGTTCCCAAGATGGCGGGAATCTTCAATTCCAACAGCTACTCGAACAACAAACAGGACGCCGGCAACTTCGCGGTTTACGGAAATATCAACGGTTTCGGTTATCGTGCCAGTTCCAATACGAGAAAGGCCGGAAGAATCACCACTCCCAACGGCGCCTTGCCGAACACCGGATTGATCGAAAAAAATCAGAGCGCCTCCGTCGGTATGGACGGCAAATGGGGGAATTTTTACGTCGATTCCTTCCGCAGGGAACAGACGCAGGATCTATTCGACAATCCGAACGAAAACCCGGGATCGACCGTGTTTCAAAAGCTTTTGCACGAAAAATCCCACTTCCATTCCTTCTTCATCCTACCCGCGGGCAATCTGGAATTGGACGTTTCCTATCAAAGGAACAACAGAAGGGAAATAGAATCCAAGAACAAACTAACGCCGATCAAGGACGTTCTTTTGGACGAATCGGTCGATTCATTCGAAAAAGCGTTCCAATTGTATCAGGCTTTGGGACGCGATAAATACCAAGGTTTGAATCTGTTTCTCGATACTTCGACGGCGGACGCAAAATTCCATCACAAACCTATATTCAATATTCTGCATGGAACGTTCGGCGTTTCGGCGTTTCAGCAGACGAACAGGACGAAAGGAACCGAACCTTTGATCCCTTCCTACGGAATCGTAAACGTCGCTGGTTTTTTCCTCGAAGAGTTAAAACTGGGTTCGCTGACCCTCAGCGCCGGAATACGCGGGGACAAACGGAGTTTGGACGTTAGAAACAACGCGGATTTGGGCGTCGTGGAACAGGCGAAAAATTATTATGCGACGACCGGTTCGGCGGGATTGGTTTGGAGGATCGAAAAATCGGTTTCCGCCGTCCTAAACTACGGAAGGGGATTCCGCGCACCGACGCCGTTCGAATTGTTCTCGAACGGGATCCACGAAGGAAGCGGTCGTTTCGAGATCGGAAAGGACGCCCTCAGACCCGAATATTCGAATAACGTTGATTTTGCGCTGCGTTATGCGTCTTCGAGAATCCAGGCCGAATTGGGTGTTTTTCAAAACCGGGTTCAGAATTTCATCTATGCTTCGAGTATCGCGGAAATCGATTCGGAATCCGGATTGCCCAAATATCAATACAGACAGGGAAACGCGGTATTAAAAGGGGGAGAATTTTCGATACAAGTGGAGGCGACCAAAAAACTCGTCCTGTCCGGGGGAATAGACGTCGTATATGCGAGAAATCAGGACGACACGAATCCCCTTCCGAGAACCACTCCCAACCGCGCACGCGCCGGTCTGAGATGGACGGAGGAATCGCTCTTCGGTTTAAAGAATTTCTATTTTTCGGTCAACGGAAGATTCTACGATTCTCAGTATAGGGTGGATCCCAAAGAAACCCCCACGAAAGGTTATAACCTGACCGATTTCGGACTCGGTTTCGAACTGCCGTATTTCGGGGACGGAAATTCGAAACCGACGTTGGATCTCAGCGTTCAGAACGCGTTTAACGTCGCTTATGTGGATCACCTGAGCCGATACAAGGAATACGCGTTGGCCCCAGGGATGAACGCGATCCTGAAAATCTCGTTTCCGTTTACGATACTGGAGTAAAAAATGAAATATTTAGTTTTAATTATATTCTGCTTTTCTATTATATTTTGCCAAGAGGAAAAAGGACGGTATGAAAAGGATGAGTTCAACCGTCTCTTGGCGAATGCCTTCGTTCAAACCAGATCCGACTGCGTTTATTGTACGGACACGCAGGCCTTCCAGGGGAATTGCACCTGTTTTACGCAGATCCCCGTCTGGAGCTGCCAGGGATATTCCTCCGGACGACAAAAATCCAATTCGGTCAAAATATCCTGCGAGGATTTGACATCTAAGGGAATTTGGACCGAGGACCCTGAAAATACGGGCGTCAAATCTTGTACGTATCTGACCTGTCCGCCCGAAGCGTATCGGGCGGCGTTCACACCGGACGGTCTTTAAGATCCGAAAGGATCAAGGTAGGACGAAAACCGATTTACAAATCGAGGTTTTCCACACCAATGAGGTTTAGGATCGAAAACTCGGATTTCGTTCCTAAACCGAAAAGGAACGTTTCAAACTTTATGCCCTACGTAAATCTCCAAGTCGCCGGCCCTCTCACCAAAAAACAAAAAGAGGAAATCGTAAAGGAATTCACGGAAACGCTACAGAGGGTGGCCGGAAAACCGCCCGAAGTGACGTACATCGTGATCGAGGAAGTGCCTCGGGAAAATTGGGCCAAAGGAGGCAAACTCCTGGAATAGGAGTTTCCGTTTCGATTTCCGAAACGTTTTAAAGGATAAATTTCGGAAGAAATTTGTTGTCCTTTCGAAAACGGTTCGACCGATTCAAAATAAAAAACGGAGGGGAACGTCGTGTTCCGCGCTCATGTCCACTGTATTATTTTCCATCTCGAAACTCGTCACCTTGTTCCTATTTCCGCTGCCGCTTTTTCTTCTCCTTCTGCTCGTAGCGGGGATCAAACTCAAACGATGGAAGGAAAAATTCTCCGTTTTGGTTCCGACCGTCCTGCTTTGGATCCTTTCCACGAGCACGGTTTCGCAAAAGCTGGTCCAATCCTTGGAGATTTATCATCCTCCCGTCCCGATGGAGCAGGTCCCCAAGGCGGACGTAATACTCGTGTTAGGTGGAATGGTCTCCACATTGAGTCGTTACGACGGGCAAGTCGAACTCTACAACACGGCGGAGCGACTTACGGAAACCGTCCGTCTTTATCGCGCGCAAAAAGCCTCCAAAATCCTTTTCTCCGGAGGATCGGGAAATTTATTTTATCAGGAGGTTCCGGAATCCGAACCGGCTGGAAAATTCTTAAAACAGATGGGAATTCCCGAATCTTCCCTGATCTTAGAATCCAAAAGCCGCAACACTTCCGAGAACGTATCTTATACGATGGAATTATTAAAGGAGAGGAATTGGAAATCGGTGATCCTCGTCACTTCCGCCTTTCATATGAAACGTTCCGTCGCCATTTTCGAAAACAAAGGGATCGACCTGTTTCCGTATCCGGTCGACTTCAGGGCGCAGAAACCGGTTCTGACTTTGGATAATTTTTTTCCTTCCACCTTTTGTCTCGAGAACTCTACGATCTCGATCAAGGAATGGATCGGAATTCTCGTGCACAAAATCAGGAATTCCTAAGCGGATTCGAAAACGCGGAAAAGGCGGGGAATAATTCCACTTTTCTCCCTCCGTTCCGTCCGTTTTCATGGTCTAAACACAGATATATGAGATTGGAACAATCAAGATGAATCTTAAATTTACGGTCCTCGCAGGGATCATCCTTTTATCCCTCGGCTCCATCGCTTATTTTTCCTCCAAAGAAACCTCTTACACGCTTTTGGACGCATCCGAACTCGCCGCATCTCCCGCGCGTTATCGCGACGAACTTCTGAGAGTCCGCGGTTTCGTAAAACTCGGCTCGGTGGTGCGGGAAGGTAAAACGGCGAAATTCATCCTGGAATTCAACGATAAACAGATCCCCGTTTTTTTTACGGGGGAATCCCTTCTCCCCGACGCGTTTAAGGAAGGCACGCGTGCGAGAGTGGACGGCTACATGAAGGACGGAGTCCTGGTCTCCGATCACGTGGAAGCCAAATGCGCCTCCAAATACGAAGCGGACTATTCGGAAGAAAATAAATAATTCAACTTTTCTAATTCGCATTCGTGCGAAAGGATCACGGACTCTTTGACATGAACGATTTTGGCGCCCTTTGTATCATCTCCTCCTTCGCGGTATTGTTATTCTCCGTCGCGCAGACCTCGTACGGAATTTGGAAGCGGGACGCACAAGCGATCGAACTCGGCAGATACACTTTGATGACGAACTCCGCGGTGATACTGCTCGCGTTCGTAGTCCTGTTGGTCCAGCTTTTTCGGACCGACCTATCCAACTATTACGTGGTGATGCATTCCAACGAACACCTGCCCCTGTTCTACCGCCTAACAGGCATTTGGTCCGGCTCCTCGGGATCCCTGCTGTTTTGGAATCTTCTTCTTTCCCTTTTTACGTTCGTCGTACTCTGGCAGACCCGCGATCTCGTGCACGATCGGATTCCCATCCTGAATCTTACGTTAGCCGTCCTTGCCGCGTTCTTTTCGTATCTCGCTGTTTTTTACCCGGACGCACAACCTTTCCGCGAATTCCAACCCGCGGCCGTTGCGGGAAGAGGACTCAATCCGCTTCTTCAACACTGGGCGATGGTGATCCATCCGCCGATTTTATACGTCGGCTACGTGAGTTTCGCGATCCCTTTCGGCATCGCGGCCTCCGCGCTGATCACCGGACATCTTTCCGAAAACTGGTTCCGTTTCGTCCGCCGATGGACGATCTTCTCCTGGTTCTTTTTGGGAACGGGAATCCTTCTCGGCTCCAAATGGGCCTACGAGGAATTGGGCTGGGGCGGCTACTGGGCTTGGGATCCCGTGGAAAACGCATCCCTGATGCCTTGGCTTCTGTCCACGGCCTTTCTGCATTCCATGATCATCCAGGAACGCAGAGGAATGTTAAAGTTTTGGAATATGCTTTTGATCATACTCGCGTTCCATTTCTGTTTATTGGGAACTTGGATTACGCGAAGCGGGGTTTTGGAAGGTCCGCACAGTTTTTCCAAATCCACGATCGGCACTCCGTTCATCGTTTTTATCGGAATCAGCTTCTTCTTTTTCGTGGGTTTTCTGATCTATAGAAGAAATTCCCTAAAACCCGAACACAATCTGGAAGCCCTGACTTCCAAGGAGGGAAGTTTTCTTTTCAACAACTTCCTTCTCGTGATCGCGACCTTGGCCATCCTGCTCGGGGTTTTTTCACCCCTCCTTTACGGAAGGGAATTTAAGGCTCCTTGGTTCAATTCCTGGGGAGTTCCCGCGGGAATTTTCCTGATCTTTTTGATGGGAGCGGCGCCTCTTCTCGCGTGGAGAAAGGGAGCCGACAAGATTTTCTTTACCACGTTGCTCAAACCGTTGTTAGTCGGCGTTCTCGGAGCGGGTTTATATATCCTTTTTTATACGAGAAATTTCACGATCAGCGATTACAGTCTCGGAGACGTGCTCGGCGAGATTTATTCCGTCGTCGCCGTCGGTCTCGGAATTTTCACGATCGCGGGAATCGCGCAGGAATATCACCGCGGAATCACGGCGCGTAAAGCGGCTTATCCAGCGGAGAATTACTTCTTCGCTGGATTCCGCATGCTTTTGAAAAACAAAAGAAGATACGGAGGATATCTCGTCCACTTGGCGATGGTGATCCTTTTTATAGGGTATGCGGGGAACGCGTTTAAGCAGAATACCTCCATCAAGTTCTTCTATTTTTTGAATCCCCCGGAAAAAAACGAAATCGTATATTCCAGCCAGGACACGGGCGTTCTCGGCAACTATCAGATATCGGCCAACACTCTGAAAATCAAACCTCTCGTAAACGGGGATCCCAAAAACGGATTAAATATTCAGAATGTGATCGTGTCGCACGAGGCCACGTTCCAGATCAAACGTCATCTGAAGGATTTTTCCACGATGGTCACCGAAAGAAGGTTTTATCCTCAGATCTCCCATTTGAGCGGGGAATTCGAAACCCATATCCCCACGAGCGAACCCGCGATCTCCTCCACTCCCAAAGAAGATCTTTATATCCAGTTGGGCGCAATCGAACATTCGGATCTTTCCGACGAAAATCCGGATCTTCCTTTTTTGTTTATGAATTATCTTTTTACGAACGAAAACCAGCCGGTGCGTAAACTGGAGAACTTCAACCGTTTTCCGAGACAGATCGTCGCCAATCTGGAAGTGTGGGTCAACCCTCTGGTGAAATTCATATGGGCGGGTTCCATCCTATTTTTCTTTTCCGGACTTCTCATCTTGTTGCCCATAGGAGAATCCAGAAATTGAAGCGCTTCCCCCTACTACGTTATTTGTCTTTGCTTCCGATCCTTTGTGCGGTTTTGTCCGCGCCGTTGGTCGCGGATTCCACGTTCACCAATCTGACGGAACCGGATCAGATCCGGACGTTCCACGAAGTGACGTCGAGAATACGCTGCATCTGCATCCCGTCCATAACGATCAAAAGTTGTTCGTTTAACAACTGTACCGTTTCCGCAAAGCTGAAACTTTTCATAGAAAACCGCATTCAAAAAGGCGAAAACGCGGAAACGATCGTGAATAAGATGGTGAACGGATTCGGAGAGGACGTATTGTCCGATCCCGTCATACAAAAATTCGCGGAATCGGGAAATACGGGAATGGTCGAGTCGGTGGTTCACGGTTTCGGCGAAAACATACTCGCGACTCCGGATTCCACCTGGATCAATCTGAGTCTTATCCTGGCGGGAATTCTCGGGGCCCTTCTGATATATCTTTATATGAAGCGTAAGAATCCGAACTCCGCCGCACGCGGCTCCGCCCCCGACGCGACCGGAAAAGGGGAAACCTCCTTTCAAAAATATCTTTCCGAAATCGAGGAAAAACAGAAATAATGGACCTTCTACTCATCCCGTTTTACGCGACGCTCGCGGGAATTCTCGCCGCACCGTTTTTATACGTTCGTTTTTCGGAGAACAAAAAACGCACCGAATCCGAATCGGATAAACAAGAGCTGATAAATCGAAGGGAAGTGATCCTGGAGAATCTCCGGGATATCAAGATCGAATTCGACACCGGCAAACTCACGGAATCGGAATTCCAGTCCATTTCGGGCGGAATCGTAAAGGACTTGGAAGAATTCGACGATCGAATCCGCAGAATAGCCCAGAACCTGTCCGGACCGGTTTCGACCGCGGAAGTCTCCTCGGCCGCATTTCCCAAATTCTGCCACGAATGCGGATTTAAAATCGAGATACAAGGAGCGAAGTTTTGTCCTTCCTGCGGAACCAAACTGATCGTATAACGGGCATTATCCGAAGAATCTCCGTCCTTTTCGTATTCGTATTTTCTATTTTTCTAATATTCTCCTGCTCCGGCAAGAATCTCAGACTCCAGGGGGAATTGAGAAGACTCCCCGAATTACCCTACTACGGCACGGGGTTTTACGTTTCCGCGTCCAAAGTGGACAAGGACGACCTGGACGAGATCCGCAAGGACCTAAAAAACGAACTCGCCTCCCGGACGCCCAAAGATCGACTCGAACGTTGGCAGGAGATCTCCTCTCTCAACGGCTCGGAAGGGATGTATGTCCTGTTTCAGATCGTTCCGGAAACGAGGGTGCTCCCCGAATTTCTGAATTTCGAATTCTCCCTGAACGATAAACCTTCCGAAAAAGTATGGGGATACTACGTACAGACGTTTACGGCCAGGGTCAGAAACTCGCGTTTTTCCGCGCTTCCCGCCTACGGAACGTTCGCCTATCCCTATTATCCCGCAACGCCCGGTCTGTACTCCTCCGGCCCCATCCTGTACGATTCCGACGTAACGACGGACACGGAGCATTGCTACCGTTTTTTGGTGCGTTTTCCGAAAGAGAACGCGACCGTTCCCGGGACGAGGACGTTCTTCCAGGTGATCACGCCCGCGAAATCGATTCTTAAATTTGAATATTAGAAAATACTAACGTATTTTTCCGAAATACTCGGATTCAAGACGACGCTTCATCTCTTCGTCCCCCACTCCCGCGAAAGGGATCCCGTATAGGGAATTTCGGTAGGCTTTCAAAACGAACGGGTAACGGAAATTCTCGGGAAACCGCGTCTTGAAATTTCCCCGGCCGCGGAACGAAAAATCGAAGATCGATCTCCAGCGTTCTCCGGTCCAAATATCCTCTTCGCTTAACGATCGAACTTCGTAATAAAAGCGGTCCAGCTCCGGATCGGAAAGGGAGGAGGACGTCTCTTCGATAAATTCCTTATATCCTTCCGGAAGAAGGCGCATATAATGTCCGGGAAAACCCTTACCGGGCAAACGCGCCAAAAACGGATCGGTAATCCCCAATAGATCGATCCAATGAATTCCCGGCCCTCCGTAATATCCCGCCAAACCTACGTTCGTCGTGATTTGCACTCGTTGTACGGAATCGGAGGAAGTTCCATTCGACAAATGCTTGTTAGGGGATTGATCCGAACCGTCTCCTCTTCGATCGGCGCCGTTTCGATCCTTTCGTATTCGCGTCCCGGTTTTCGAAATCGAAACGGCGTATTTCGCCCAGGGATGCGACTCGGGGGAATGACCGCGAAGCAGACTTTTTAAGGAACAATCGTCCCTATAAGAGGCCGACTCGTCCACCACACCGTTTTCCACGCGGACTTCGCTTCTATAAAACGCGTTTCGAAACGGAGACGTTTTCGAAATCAAAAAACAAACCGCGGCGATCGAGTAGATTAAGAACGCCGCCCGTTTCGCACCGGGGGGATTCCGCTTCGACCAGGAGGAAAAAATCTTCGCCTGCACGAATAAGGATACGATCAAACAGGCCCCCAAAAACCTTCCCGCCATAAAATCACCGCCGATCCAAAGCAGATAAAGCGGCACGGGAAGTAGGGAAACGCCTCCACCGAACAAGAGGATTCTTTCGTAATCGTTTAAAATCCGACTTCGTTTTGAAAACAACGTTCTACAACCTTCGATCGCGATCCAAAGAAGGTGGGATGCGAAAACCGCGGAAGCCGCCGGATCCCAACTCAGACTGACGCGCAGGTAATTCCAACCCGCGGCTACCCTCTCCGCAAGCGGGGACAGGACGTTCGTCTTAGCGTAAAACGTGTTGGGCAGGGGAGATCCGTAATAAACCGTAGAAAAACAGAGGTATAAGAACCAAGGAAACATTCCAATCATGGAATATTTGAATATTTGAATTCGATTTTCCCGTGAAACCCTCGAAAACGAATACACAAGGGGAAAAATAAACGAAAGGATCAGATCCAGACGGGTCAACAGAAGACAGGCGATCAGAAAACCGATCATAACGGAATTTCGCCGGAAGTTTTCGTCCCGATTTTTTTCGACCTCCAAAAAACCCAGAATCCGGATCGCGGCGCATAGGAGCAGAACGAAAGAAAGCGGATTCTCCAATCCGCTCGTGGTATAATCGAAATACGTCTTGGAGCAGAACAGGATCGCGAAAAAAAAAGCGCCCGTCGACGCAGTATTTCCCGACTTCCGAAAATGGGCGTACCAAGATACGATCAGTAAAATTCCGCAGACGAAAGAAACCAGATAGGCGGTCCAGGATATGTTCCGAACCAAAGCCTGAACGGGAATCAGCAAAAACATCCACAAGGGATGGGTGAAAACCTGGACGCGCTCGATCGGATTCCAGCGCAGTCCGTATCCGTTCAGGAAATTATCGACGACTCGGAAGGTGATGAAGGAATCGTCGGAAAGCCAGGCGTTGTGATAGAATAGA
>NZ_NPEF01000137.1:4539-10940 GCF_002811955.1 Leptospira ellisii | reverse complement strand
GCCACGATATGACCGTATCCGCCGCCCCAGGCTCCGTGTTTTAGATATTCCGATTCGAGAATCGCTTCGAGTTCGTATTCGAACATGCCGGGTTTCGATTCCCGGATGATCCGTTCGTGACCGAGGGCGGTGATCCGCGCCGATTCGCGCAACGCGTCTATCTCCTCGGGGGATTTGAACATTCTCATCCAGTGCAGAAATTCCGGGGTTTCGATCCGTTTCGGTCCGAACTTCCCTTCGCGGGCCCTTTGATTGAGGGAATGGATCCATTCGATCAACTTCGCGTCCCGCGCCGTATTTTTACCGAAAAAATGGAACAGAGTATGCTGATTGAGCAGAAGAAAATCCAACTTGGATTCCCATTCGCCTACGTCGAAACATTCGTCGAGACCGAGAAGATCCTTGGCCCTGTCCTTTCCGATCCGGATTCCCGTCCAGATCTCCTTCTCCTTGTCTTTAGGGAGCACAAACATCGCTTTATAAGAATTTTTTAATATTAGAATTCCGTCGGATTCGTCCAAGCCGGTCAGATAAAAATAATCCGAATCCTGCCGGAATTTGTAATCCACGTCCCGATTCCGAATCAGATGCGAGGCCGCGAAGACGAACAGCACCTCCCCGTCCTTCAGACGTTTTTGTATTTCCGAAATCCGTTTTTTATGAGTTTCGTAATTCATGGATTTTTACCTTTCCCTAATTGGACTGCGTATTCGAACAAACGGTCCGGATCCTGTTCCTTCATACAGCGGAAATGTCCCTCGGGACAAACCCTTCCTCCGTGGATCCCGCATGGCCTGCAGCTTAAACCTTCGATCCCCGATACGATCGACCGTTCCGCCAGAGGCGTATAACCGAAGTCGGGAATCGTGGCGCCGAAAACGGCTAACGTAGGTATGTTGAATGCGGATGCGAAATGGATCGGAGAGGAGTCGTTGCTCACCATGAGGAGGGCCTTGGAGACCAAAAACGAAAGTTCCGTAAGATTCGTTTTTCCGGCGAAGTTGATTCCGAAACCCTGCCCCACCTCTTCGCATAACTCCGCATCCGCTTTGGATCCGATGAGTACGATTTTTTTCCCGAGTTCGGACGAAAGACGTCTTCCTAAACTCCGAAATTTTTCCGCGGGCATACGTTTCGTTTCCCACACGGAACTCGGCGCAAGAAGAATGTAATTCCCCGTTTCCAAACCGTGCTCCTTCATCAGAACGCGGACGCGAAAAACGGATTCCTCCTTCCAGAAAAGTTCGGGACGTTTCGACAAGGAGGAGAATTCGCCTTCATCGTATAACAGCGAAAATAACTTTTCCACCTCGTGTTTTCCTCGCAAAGGACGATCGATCCGTTTGGTGAGCAGAAAGGAGAAACCCGCGGAACTATAACCGATCCGCTCCCGGGCTCCGCTCGCGAAACCGATCAAGGTGGAGCGGAACGAAAAATGCGGCAAAAGACAAAGATCGTATTTTTCCTTACGAAGATCGGCAAGAAAGAAAATAAATTTCCAGAGGGATTTTTTAAATTCCCTTTTGTCCAAAGGAATCAGACGATCGATGTGGGGGTTGGCTTCGAGCACTCCTTCGGTTCCTTTGTTGACCAGCACGGTCAGATGCGAATTCGGATATTTCCGTTTTACTTCCCGGAAGAATGCGGTCGTCAGGATCAAGTCCCCCAAAAACGCGGTTTGAATCAGAAGTATTTTTTCGTTCACTGTATTTCCGTTTTTATTCTTTGCCGAGAATCGTCGCGAAGTTGTTCACCCCGAGACCTCCGATCGAAAGAGCGAGTCCGTTTCGGAATCCATCCCTCTGAAACATCCAAGTCTGCAATTCCGCGATCTGAGCCAAGCCGGAAACCCCCACGGGATGGCCCCTCGTTTTTAGCCCACCCGAAGCGTTGACGGGAAGTTGTCCGTCCGGATGCGTTTTCCCCTCTTTCACATAACGCAGAGCCTTTCCTCTGGGAAACAAACCCGCATCCTCGGCGCAGATCAATTCGAACGGAGTGAACGCGTCGTGAAGTTCGGCGATGGATATGTCCTCCGGTTTGAGACCCGCTTCCGCATACGCGGCTTGGAACGCGCTTACGCTCGAAGCGAAACTCAATTCCCCCGGAGGTGAGGAAAGATTGACGATTCCGTGTCCGATTCCGCGGATCGCCAGCTCCTTTTCGGAGCCGGTTTTTTCCGAACTCAAAAGAGCGGCGGCACAACCGTCGGAAAGCGGGGATATGTCGTAAAGACAGAGCGGACTCGTAAACACGGGAGAATTAAAATATTCTTCTTCCGTAATATTCTTTCTAATGTGCGCGTTTTCGTTTTTCAGACCGTTATCGTGCAGTTTTTTGGAAAGCGCGAAAAGGTCCTTGCGGTCGTATCCGTGCTCGTGCAGATAACGTGTCGCGATCATGCCCCCGCCCTGCGCCATCGACATGGCGAATCCGCGCTGTCTTTCGGAAAGGACGCTTCCCAAAAGAAGATTGTTAGCCTCCCGCTCCAAGCGGCTCATGACTTCCGTCGCGATCACGATCCCCCTTTGAAACGCTCCGGAACGCAGAAGATAAACCGCGGTGTGCAACGCGCTCGCTCCGCTCGAGGACGCGGTCTCTATGCGGATCGTGAAAAGATTCTTAAGTCCCAGACTTTCCTTGATGCGTGCCGGAAGAAAAATCTCTCCCGTGTATCTCTCCGGAGCCATCGCCGCGAAAACGAGAAATTGGGGTTCAAACTCAGGATTCCTGCGAAGAAGTTGCGACGCGGTTCGATAAGAAAGAGAATGATAATCAAGTTCAGTCTTTCCGAACTTACTCAACTGAGAGTCTGTTAAAAAAATCGAAGAAGACATTGCGTCTATGTTTTTGAATTTTGTGAGATTGAAAATCAAAAAAAATTCGATCCTCTTTCACTCCGTAACTTTTCCCCTTCGTTTTTAAACTATCCTTGCAAATTTAAGAATGATTTTTATACTGAATGTCTAAAGAGGGAAATAAAGATGAAAGGAAACAAAGAAGTACTCGAAATTCTTGCCGAAGTTCTCGCGGCCGAACTTACCGCAATCAATCAATATTTTATCCACGCGAAGATGAACAAGAATTGGGGTTTCAAAAAACTGGCCGAGTTTATGAAACACGAATCCATCGACGAGATGAAACACGCCGACGAGGTCATCGACCGTATTCTGTATCTGGACGGAGCTCCCGATCTGCAACGATACATGAAGATCAGCGTGGGAAAAAACATAGAAGAGATTCTCAAAGTGGATCTGGAACTCGAATACGCCGCGGTGGAACGTTTCAACCGGGGAATAGCGATCGCGGTTAAGAACAACGACAACGGAACGCGTGAACTTTTCGAAAAGATCCTGGTTTCCGAAGAGGAACACATCGATTGGATCGAGGCGCAGCAGGAGATCATCCGTCAAATCGGCGTTGAAAATTATCTGGCGCAACAAATCGAGTGAACGACAAAAAGACCGCTCCGAAAAAATCGCTTCGTTTTAAAACCGGAAAACCGTCGGGAAAAAACTTCGACCCGAAACGATCGCGGGAGGAAAAACCGAATCCTTCCCGCAACGATTGGGATTTCTCCAAACCGGATTCATTCGAATACCACGCCTCTTGTCCGGACGGTTTGTCCGGACTTCTCCGCGAGGAAATCCTTGAATTCGGCCTCAAAATCCTTTCCGAAAATCGGGGAGGAATTTTTTTCCAAGGTTCCGCCAAAGCTCTTCGGGAATTCATCCTAAGCACGGGAATCGCGTCCGGAATCAGCGTTTCCTTGAAATACTGGAGGGTGGAAAGTCCCGAGGATCTTTACGATCAAGCCGTTCGGTTTCCGTTCGAATCCATCCTCGACTCGGAACATTCCATCCGGATCGACTCGACGACGAAGGACTCGCTGAAGGATTCGCGTTATGCGACCTACAAACTCAAGGACGCGATCTTCGACCGTTTTCGGTCCAAGGGAAAGGAACCTCCCCGCGTATCCAGGGACGAACCCGATTTTCTGTTTTATCTACGGTCCCATTCCGATCACGCGAAACTTTCCCTGGGATTGAACACCCGTCCCTTACAGCAAAGGGGGCACGGAAGAATCGGAGGCGAGGCTCCTATGCGGGAGATCCTGGCCGCGGCTTTGGTGCGTTATTCGGGTTGGAACGTAAAATCGACGTTATACGATCCCTTCTGCGGTTCTGGAACGATCGCCATCGAAGCCGCCTTAAAGCTGTTAAACGGAGGATATACGAACTTCAGAAGCCTTAGTTCCTCGCTTCCCTTTCGAAAGTTATTCGGTGAACCGTCTCTGCGGGAAAAAAATCCTTCTCCTTCCCGTACGACGATCTTCGCCTCGGACAACGACGCGAAAACGCTGGAACTCGCCAAGTTAAACGCGAAAAACGCGGGCGTCGATCACTTGATAGAATTCTTCCTGTCGGACGCCGCGGATTCCCAAAACGAAAAGGAAATCAGAAACGGATTCGTGGTCACGAATCCTCCGTACGGAGTGCGTTTGGGAACCAAGGAGGAAGCGAAGGATACCTATTCCTCTTGGGGAAAAAAATTGAAGGATCATTTCGCCGAAAACGTTTTGGCGATCGTCTGCGGCGATCCTTCCCTATTGGGATTTCTGAAGTTGAAAAAAGACAAGGAACAATCCTTAACGATCGGAAAGCTGAAAGGAAAATTGGTTGCCTACACCTTGGGCAAATAATCCAATCGAATCGGGATGAAACATCAGGAAATTCTCCTTAAACTTTTAGAAGTAACAGAGAACACGAAAGATTCGTTTCAATTCCTCAAACTCTTCCGCTCCCTCGAACCGGAAAAATTCGCGGTCATCTACGCGGATTCCGGAACGCTTATGGAATCGGCGGAAGCGCTTTTATACAACCTCAAACTTCTGCATCGTTTGGAGCTGTATCCCGTCGTGGTTTTGGATAAGGACGGAATTTCCTATACAAACCTATTTTACAAAAATCATTCCAAAGAGGAATCGGAAACCGCGCTGCCCGGCAAACTCTTTCGGAACTTCGGAAACGTATCCGCTTCCGTAACTTCCGCGTTAGCCGAAAAAAAACTCCCAGTTTTCGTCTCGGAAGAGAAAGGGGTCCCCCTTTTTTCCTTTTTGACGAAACTCTGCGGCGAACTACATACAAAAAAACTGATATACTTGAGTTCGAGAGGGGGAATTTATTCCCGGGGCGAAAAAGTCTCCATCTACGACGCCGATTCCGAATTGATTCCGGATCCGGCAGACGAACCGCTGCTCCGTTCCTGTTTAGAACTTTATAAAAACGTAAAAGACAAGGACTTCGGCATCGCGATCACCTCGGCCTCCTCGCTCTTAAAGGAGCTCTTCACGATCAAGGGGAGCGGAACTTTGATCCGCAGAAAAAACAGGATCGATTTCGTCCAAGATCAAAGTTCTGTTTCCCGGGAGAAGATGACGCAACTCATAGAACGGGCTTTTCAACGATCCTTAAAACCCGGATTTTGGGACCAGAATTTTTCGGGGATCCTGCTCGAATCCGAGTACAAGGGTTGCGCCTTGGTGAAAGAGACCGAGTTCGGTTATTTTCTCTCCAAATTCGCGGTGGACGAAATCGCACGGGGAGAAGGTGTGGGAAGGGATATCTGGGATCGAATGGCGGAACGTTTTCCCGTCCTTTTTTGGAGGGCGCGTAAGGAGAATTCGATCTCGAAGTGGTATATGAAGGTTTGCGACGGAATGCAGAAGGAAGACATTTGGATCTACTTTTGGATCGGAGTCAAGGAAGAGAATATTCAAAAAATCTGTTATTTCCTCAAGAACCTCCCGCAAGATCTATCCAGCGCCCCCTAGGAGCGAGATAGCGGAGCGTAACCGTTCGCTTTCCACGAAGACGAAACATCCGAGCGAAAATTCGTCCTTTGTCGTCGTAATTCCGACGTCTAAGAAGGAAGATTTCCACTTTACGGGAAAGTGTGATTGTGATAAGGGAAATCGTCCGGATTTTCTCCCGCCGCCTCTCCTCCTCCACCCGATTCTGGGCGGGGCGCGCGTCGCACGGGGGATCGACGTAGTTCCGACGACGCAAACTACATTCAAAAAAGGAAATATTCGAGATATGAACGCGCTTGTTTTTTTATACGACGGAGACTGCCGCTTCTGCGACCGGCTCGCCGAAAGACTTCAAAAGTTGAATCTGAACCCGTCGATCCGATTCCGTTCGTTCCGAGATTTTTCCGAAAAGGAACTGAAGGAGATTCATCCTACCCTGAATATAAACGTCGCGGAAGGGAACGTCCAAATGATCGCGGACGGCAGAAGATACCCGGGATTTTTCGCGGTCCGAAAACTCAGCCATTCGCTCAAGGGATATCGCTGGCTGGCTCCGCTTGTTTATCTTCCGTTGGTCCCGATTTTCGGG
>NZ_NPEF01000137.1:0-4529 GCF_002811955.1 Leptospira ellisii | reverse complement strand
ATCGTCGCGATGTCCGTTTTAAAGTCTTTGAAAAGCCGTTAGACCTTCGTAAAACACGAGTCTCGCGTCCAAGGCCATACGGCTCCCTTCCCGAACCCGCTCCCTCTTTTCTTCGGTGTCGGCGGAGGACTCGATCAGACGAAACAGTTTTTCCGAATGCGATTCGTCCGCGTCCAGATTGACCTGGAAGAATTTCCCTTCGGGCAGGGGAATTCTGCGTTTGAGTTCTCCGTAAGACATGAACATTCTGGAATATTCCAGTTTTAGCAAATATTCGTTCGCGGGACCGAGAGCTCCCAGGGCGGAATAAAAATCCCTTCTCGTTATCCTCTGCATCAGATCCAGATAAGCCTTCGTTTCGGGAAGTATGTCGCCCGGACCGACCGTTTCCCTCATATCGGAGAGGAATTTTCCGAGTATGGACACGTGCGAATCCTCTTCCCTACCTTCCCCCAACTCTTCCCAGATATTGGAGACCAAAACGATCTTCGCCTCCAGAGAATCCGCGATAGAAGCGGTGTTCAGAAACCAATTGACGAAGTCCACGCTTACGAAGTGTTCCTGACGAAGCCATAACAGAAGATCCTTCCTTTCCATCCGTTTTTCCTTTTCCTCGAGCCAGCGGTTGGCGGTGAGAACCGGATGGGTTCGCACGGCGGTTTCCAGGTCGGCGCGGAAGGATACGAAGGTATGGGAAGGATGATTGATAAGCGACATGGATTTTATTTCGGGAAAAGGATCGGGTTTCGTTTCCGTTTCGAATACAAAAAACGCGAGCTTTCGAACTCCGAACGCGCGATCCGTACGATTTCTTGGAACAATGTTTTTTCGTCCCCCAGACTCTGACGATAACAAATCGGAAACGTGGAATAAAACGGGGACAAACCCGGAGTCAGATTGATTTCCAGAAAAAAAGGATCCCCGACATCGTCGCACTTCCAATCGAGCCGCGCCGGTCCGGACGATCCCAATTCTTCGCAGAGAAGAACGCTCCGTTCCTTAAGAAAGATCTCCAAAAAAGGCGGACAATCGAAAACCAAGGTTTCGGGCATACCCTCCTTGGATTTCGTCTTTTCACCGTAGACTTCCTCGGTTTTGAGATCCTCCCGCAAAACGAGACGTCCCGCCTTCGAAACGCGGTATCCCTCCCGGACGGATCCTATTACGGAAATCGTATATTCCGTTCCGCTTAAGTATCTCTCCAAAAGAAGCGGGAAATATTCCTCCGGTAACGAATCGATCCCGGAATCGAACTCCGCCTTCGAACCGAGAACGCTCCGCTCTCCGATCCCGAGGCTGGAACCCTCGCCGTTCGGTTTCAAAAAACCGGGGAATTCCCAACCCTCGGGCAGCTCCGATCCGGAACGGCTTCGGATCAACGCCGCGTCCGCGACGGGAATTCCGACCGAAGCGGCGACCATACGCGTCAGATTCTTATCCAGGGAAACGGCCTGCGCGTATGAATCCGAACCGGTATGCGGAAACCCGAACATCTCCGCGACCGCGGGAAGCAAGGCCTCCCTATTTCTGGAACGGAAACCCTCCATCAAATGGAACAGAACCGGTTTGGAAACTTCCGGAAGCACGGAATATAAATTCAATTTTCCTAATAGATCTTCGGGGGTTTCCGAAAGTACGGCCAGTTCCCCGATGTCGCTTAACGTTTTCAGGATCGAATCCGCCGACCGTCGAGATTCCCATTCCTGTTTATAGAACGCGGGAAATTCCCCTTCGAACTCGTGCAGATCCGCGTAAACGATTACGCTCGGAAACTTCCCTTCGTTCATCCCAATTTTCCGCGAACCCCGTAGCAGTTCGGACGGATCCGTTCCCAGGTTTCCGCGGAAATCTCCGGATAGGATTCCTCCGCCGTCGAATCCTCTGGCTCGGAACTTACGTGATAAGTGCCGCGTAACGCGGATCGGAACACGTGCATACGTTCCGGTTTGTAATACCCGAGATACCAATCCGGTCCGAGCGTGATCTTTCCCCCTCCGCCCGGAAGGTCGTTGACGAAGGAGGGAATTCCCATACCCGCGATTTTTCCGCGCATATAATCCACGATTTCGATTCCCTTCGCCAAAGGGGTTCTGAATCCCCTCGAACCGGGGATCGGCTCCGGATCGTACATGTAATACGCGCGCACCCTCATCTCTAACAGTTTTTTATGAAGTTCTAACATAGTTTCTCCGGAATCGTTCACACCCTTCAGAAGGACGCACTGATTCCCCACGCTGACGCCCGCCTTCAAAAGACGGAGGACCGCCTCCTTCGCTTCGGACGTACATTCCTTCGCGTGATTGAACTGCGTGTTGCAGAATACGGAAAGTCTGTCGGTGTTATGCGACTCCAGAATTCCGCACAATTCCTTCGTGATCCGAAACGGGAGAGTCACCGGATTACGCGTTCCTAAACGGCAGATTCGAACGTGTTCGATCGACTCCAGTTTCTCCAGAATACGATCGATTTTGGCGTCGCTCAGATTGAGCGGATCCCCTCCGGACAATACCACGTCCCGGATCTCGGTATGACTGCGGATGTATTCGAAACAAAGTTCCAGATCCTCGGAGGTCATTCTTTCCTTGGAATCGGACACCTTTCTTCCGCGCATACAATGTCTACAGTAAACGGAACATTCATGATTCGTAAATAAGAGCACGCGGTCCGGATACATATGCGTCAATCCGCGGACCGGAGACAGACGTTCTTCGTGGAGAGGATCCTCGGATTCCTCCGGAGAAAATACGGATTCGGCTTCCCTAGGAACGATCATTCTACGGACCGGACAATTCGGATCTTCCGGATCGGATAAGGAGATATAATACGGCGTGGCGGAAACGTTCAGTCGGATCGTATCCCGGATTCCGATCCGTTCGCTCTCCGTAAGACGGAAATAACGTTCGAGTTCGATTCCCTTGACGCGGTTCTGCAGCTGCGCTTTGGGGTCCGTCCATTCGAACGAAGCGAACAATTCGTTCCGATTCCTTTCCGGGTCCGAAACGAGGGAAGCGTCGGCCGGACCGATTTCAAAATCCGCGTGTGTCATGGCTTCTTCCTATTTTTCCCCTCTTCGAGGAAAATCAAGCAAAGGGAAAAAGAAAATGCCAAAAGGATCGGATTTCAAAAACTGTCCTGGTAATGACAGGATTTTCCGCCGATTCCCTCCAGGCCCTCGCGTTCGACGTGGACGGGACCCTGTTTTCCTCCGAAGAAATCATCTTAGAAGTTTATAAGGACGCGATCGAACACTTCTCCCAAACGTCCGGAATTCCCATCGAACTTCCTTCCCGGGAACGGATTATGCTCGAAATCGGAAAACCGGTCAAAACCATCTTTCTCAATCTGCTTCCCCAACTCGAAGAGCCGCAACGGGATTCGATTTCGGATTCGGTGCTTCGTTTTCTGTGCCAAAGAATCCGTGCGGGTGAGGGAGAATTTTATCCTAGGGTCAAGGAAACGATCGAATCCCTGGCCAAAAAGGGATTCCGAATTCTCGCGGCTTCGAACGGAAGAAGACCCTATGTGGAAACCATTCTGGACGTCGCCGGTGTCCTTCCCCTATTTGATCCGATCCTGGTTTTGGACAACGAACGGATCAAAACCAAGGGCGGAATTCTGAAGGAATACGTAAAACTCTACGGTCTGGAACCCGAAAAAATCCTGATGATCGGAGACCGTCTTTCCGATTACGAGGCAGCGCGGCAAAACGGGTGTCCGTTTGCGTTTTGTGCCTACGGCCACGCCCCTTTGGGAGAAATTCCTGACTTCGAACTGGAACTAAAAAAGCTGGAAGATCTCGCCTCCCTTCTCTGATTTTTGCCTGCACGGAATCCGTTTCCCTTCCGAAATTAAGAATGTGCCGGATCCGGAAAAAAGAAAAAATCTCATCTTCGTTTTAACGGGAATCATCTTTACGTTAGTGCTCCTGGACAAAAGCACCGGGTCCGGATTTTCGTTTTCAGGCGCCGGTTTTACCGGATTTAAAAATATCGGAAAGTCGGTTCCGGAATCCCCTTCCTCGTCGAGAGGAAACCTCAACCACAAAGAGCTCATGGATCAGGCCGAGGACGAAATTCTCGGAGAACTGATGCAGAACGGGGACGTGCAGACGACGTCCGATTCCGCTTCCAATCTGGAGGAGGATTTAAACGAGGACGGATTGGTTCCCGTACTGGATCCGGTCTCCTCCTCTTCGGAAACTTCCGAAACAAATTCTACGGGTGCCGAAACTCCCATTCCCGCGCAAAAGGGAGAACTGTCCTTGTATTTCCTGAAATTCTACGGAAAAGGAAACAAAAGTCATTCCAGACTCGTAAAGGTTCTACGCCTTTCGAAAGGAGGGGACAGAGTGCGTCTGGTGTTGAATTCCCTAATCGCGGGACCGGTCGTTTCCGAAAAGGAAAACGGGATTTTGAATTCGATTCCTTCCGGTTTTAACTACGATCCGGATTATAAAATCGAGGACGGGGTTTTGAAACTTTCGGTAAACGGAGAATTGGAACGGGGAGCCGGTCCGGAAATTCTAAAAG
>NZ_NPEF01000136.1 GCF_002811955.1 Leptospira ellisii | reverse complement strand
AGGAAAATCCAAAATGAGGCGGGTAAACGTAAGATTGGGCACCGGTAGTTGGACCTTATTAGGCGCTTTGGCGCAGGCTCACGGGGTTTCCCGCTGTTATCTTTTTAATTATCTTCTGTGGCTGGAGGAAATCGAGGTCGGAGATTCCATCGTAGATATGATGAATGCGGGAACTCCCGCCTTTCACCGTTCTTACAGTTATATTTTCCACCTCGACCTATCGCACAACCAAGTTTATCGTCGCTTACGTTGCGATCCGGAATCCATTTTTTACGCAGCCGACTCTCAATACTGGAATTCGCCGTAAAAACGAGGACAAAAGAATTTGATCCTTCGTTCCGGCTTTTAAATCATACCTTTCATGGACAAAAAACTAAAACCGCGGGATCAGGATTACGAAACCAAGGTCCGCCAAATCTTTCATCAGGCGAATTTCATCAATCTTCTCGAAATTCAGATCGGCGAGATAGAACCAGGACTTCTCAAAAGTTACGTGGATATCAAAGACAAACATCTTCAGCAGAACGGATACGTTCACGCAGGGGTGATTTCCACTCTTGCCGATCATACAGCGGGCGGAGCGGCGGGAACACTCGTGGGCAAAGAACAAGTCGTCCTAACCCTGGAATTCAAAATCAATCTGCTTCGTCCCGGAATCGGAAATCGTCTCCGCTGCGAGGCGAAGGTTTTTTATCACGGAGCCACGGTGATCGTCGTAGATTCGGAAGTTTACGCGGAACACAAAAACAGGGAAAAACTCGTAGCCAAAGCGACCGTTACGTTAGCCGTCGTCGGAAGTCGGTACAGCGGGGACTGATTCTTATTCTTTCGGAACGCATTGAGAAAGATCGACCTTCTCCCAATGCCACCATATCCATTCTTCCTTGGGAATCGAATGAAAATCTTTCCGGAGATAATTGAAATCGACCTCTTCCGAAACCTCGACGAATTTCGGCCTGCCTGTAAGAGGTTCAAAATACCACTGGAATCGATGCCCTTTCGGAACTTTTACCAATCGAGGACATTTTTCGATTCGATTGATTCCTAAAGGTTTATATCGATTCGAATTCGAATCCGTCATTTTCAACCGTTCGGGATAAACGCAAATACGGTGAGAAAGTAAACAACGAAACGTAAACACGGTCCTGGTTTTTCCGACACAAACGCTATCTAGTTCGATCGCATTCCCGAGTTTTTTTCCGACGAGGCAACATTTCAACTCTTTGGCTCTTATCGTTTTTCCTTTTCGAATCGCACGAGGTTGAGGCCGATTTTCCGGACCACGAGCCGTCGGAAGAAACGGAACCACCGCACAATACATTCCGGTAAAAAAGACGAATCCTACGACTATAAATTTCATTCTTATTTTTCCGAATCGCCGTCTTCGTTTAAACATCGAAATTTTCGCGGAATCGATATCCGTCCGATTCCGCGGTTTCGAGATTTTCACGTTCCCGGAAAAAACTTTATCACAAACGGATGCGCACGACGTTTCATCGGATAACCTGCAAAAGAATTTAAATTCTTTTTATGTCGACGCGTCTTATCCGCGTCGGGTAATCTTATATGCGGTTTGGAGAGGTGAAGATCCTAAAGGAAAGGCAGGGAAAGGAAACCGACACTTTTCGAAGGGAATGAGATCCCCCGAAGAACGTGCGATCACACGTCCTTCGGAGCGCTAAGACGGAAATACTTCGAACGATTAATTACGTTACGCAGGCACCGCTTGTTTCGCGGCGCGTTCCAACTTAAACAGATTCGCGTTCGCGATCGCAAGACTATCCACGTTGTATGCGGAAGAAATCGTCCTGCGTTTCTCCAAATCCGCGCCGGAAAGAATTTTCAGAGAACGTTCCAACAGCATTCCGCACACGAAACGCGCCGCGGTTTCCACGACTTCGAA
The DNA here is from genome assembly GCF_002811955.1 of Leptospira ellisii. GTDB lineage: Bacteria > Spirochaetota > Leptospiria > Leptospirales > Leptospiraceae > Leptospira > Leptospira ellisii. Next base: position 9,146 of record NZ_NPEF01000136.1, on the reverse strand, counting down.
AGCCAACGTATCTTTCACGCTTCCGTCCTGAATCGACTTATAAAAACCTACCGCCGTTTCCACATCGCCCCAAACCTTTTTCAGATCTTCAGAGGCGGAGAATTTGGACAACTCCCCCTCCGCATACTGACGCAATTGCCCCGTAGGAGACATTCCGGAAACGATCCCGCCGATCGCGGCCACGACCTGCAATTGAGTAGTTCCCTCGTAGATCGTGGTAATTCTGCTGTCGCGATAAATCCGCGCGACGTCGTAATCTTCCGTATAACCGCTGCCGCCGTGAATCTGCAGCGCATCCGAAGCGATCGATACACATCCTTCCGAAGCGTAATATTTGCTCATCGGAGTAAACAGATCGGCCAACTTTTCCCAACGGCGAATCGTTTCGTCCTGACCGATTTCCTTTTCGGATTTTCCTTCCACTTTGATCCGATGTTCCTTGGGCCAATGATACAAATCGATCGCCTTTCCCGTTTCGGCGATCAAAACTCTCGTGGCGAGAATTTCGCGCTCCATACGATCCAACATTTTTTTTACCGCGGGAATCTGCTCGATCGGTTTGCCGAATTGTATCCTTTCCGAAGCGTATTTTTTTCCTTCGAAATAAGCGGCCGTGGCGATTCCCAAAGACTGCGTGGCGATCGTCAAACGGGCCGCGTTCATCATTCCCATGGAATACTTCACCAAACCGTATCCGGTTTTACCGATCAATTCTCCCGGAGAATTTTCAAAAACAACTTCGCACGTGGGAGAACAATGCAAACCCATCTTGTGTTCCACTCCGGCGATATGAACGTCGCTTCCTTTCACCAAAAAGAAGGACAATCCTCTCGCACCGCTTTCCGGAGAACCGGTTCTCGCCAACGTGAGAATGACCGAAGGAGCGTCGATATAACCGCAAGCGTGTGTGATGAAACGTTTTGCTCCGTTGATTCTCCAGGTTCCGTCCGCGTCCTGAGTCGCTCTCGTCTGAACGTTCGGAAGATCGGATCCGTAGTTCGGCTCGGTCAAAGCCATCGCCGCGCTGTATTTTCCGGAAGCGATTTCGGGAATCCATTTTTCGCACATTTCATCGGAAGCGTATCGTTCCATGATCTCGACGATGTTGATGTTGCCGTAGGCCAGACAAAACGCAGCGTCGGCTCTCGCGGAAATTTCGCACATAAAGGATTGAACGGTCGCAGGGAGTCCCATTCCGCCGTATTTTCTGCTGATCGAAATCGGCATCAAACCGGCGTCCCTCAGAGTGGTATAACATTCCTCCTGCGCCTTCGGAAAGGAGACCTTTCCGTTTTCGTATTTGAGTCCGATTTGATCCATTTCCTTGCTACGAGGAGCGACGAATTCGCCCATAATTTCGCCTAAGGATTGTAATACGGATTGATAATATTCCTTCGCCTCGTCGACGCTCGTCGGCGCATAGGCCAAACGTTCGTTTCCCGTCTTTTTATAATCTTCCGCGTCGTGAAAACCTTGTTCGTAGGCCTGGACGATCTCGTCCCAATCGATCAAATCGTGGAACACGAGTTTGAGATCGTCGTTGTCCTGAAAGTAATTGCTGATTATCATGGGGATTCTACCTCTCGACTATGCCCATTAGTTAAAACCTTCGAGAGGATATGTCAAGCGTACAACCGAATCAACCCCCGGTTCTGTCCTCTTCTTTCGATTTTTTTAATTTCGGAGATTCCCCGATCGCTACCGAATACCAGACCGCGTTGAGGGAATGTTGGTAGAACGCCTTGCGGTATGCGATTTCCGAATCCAAAAAGGAGGTTTCGGAAACGAGAAGTTCCAAACGCGAAGTGGTCTTATAACTGAATCCCCTTCTCTGACTGCTGAGATTGGATTCCGCGGAATTTCTCGCTTTCGCGTACAACGCCAACAATCTCGCCGAATTGAGCGAACTCTCGTACGCTTTCCTGATTTCGTCGGACGCCACCCGTTTCGCCTGGGACAGTTGCAGTTCCGCCTGTCGAACCGCCGATTCCGCCTGTTTTACGCCCGCCGTGATCGTCCCCGCCGACAAAAGCGGAACGTTGATAGAAAGCTGCATCGTTATATCCTTGTTAGGCGTGGTATTGTGTTCCGGAATCGTATAATAATTATTTAAAGTAACCGAAGGAAGATGCCCCCCCCAGGCTTTTTTGAGGTTCAATTCCGCCATTTTCAGATTTTCCTGGGCGGCGATCACGTCGTATCGTTTCGCGATCCTTTCTTCGGGAAGAAGATTCTGCGGAAGCGTGATCGGATCCTTGGGAACGGCGAGGCGAAGTCCCCCTTCCCCCGCGCCGACGAGACTTTCCAAAACCATTTCGCTCTGTTTGAGTTGATATCGAAAGTCTTCGAGGGCCGCTTCCGATCTCGAAAAATCCGCCTCCGCGCCGCTCAAATCGGCACGGGTAATCCTGCCGAGGGAAAAAAGCCTTCTCCGTTCCTGTATGGTTTTTCGGACGAGATCGGTCTTTTTCTCTTCGAGAAGAATGACCTCCTTTAATTGCAGAACATTATAATATGCTTGTGCGATTTCGAGATAAAGCCTTCCCGATTCGTAACGGGCCTCGTTCATACGCACGTTGGTCAGCGCGCCGGCCGCCTTGTAGGTGGTGTATTGACTCACTCCGTTCAAAATGGGGATACTCAACAACAACCTCGTTCCGGGACCGACCGTAGGAGGAAGACTGCTTCCCGAGGAACCGCCCGTATACGGATTCGGTTCGGTGTAAAACGGGTTAAAATGGGAATTAGGACCGGGAACCCGGTAAAATTTATTGTACACCAACGACAAGGACGGGAAAAAAGAAGCGAAAGCGGCAGCCTTTTGGGAATCCGCCTGTTGGATCGCCTCCTCCTTAAGCGCGATCCGCTCTGTCTTTTCCACCGCGTACGCGTACAATTCCTCGATGCTCAATTCCTGTTCGGGAGAGATTTTACGGATCCTTTCCGTTGTCACTCCGGTCACTTCCTCCAAACGCGGCTCCACGATTCCGTCGTTGGTCCGGATCGCGGAATCGTCCGTACATCCGATTGCCCAAAAAAGGAGTGCGAAAACCGGAATTCCCTTTACGGGGAAAAAATGAATTATAGATTTCATATATTCTTTTTTTTGAATCTTCATCCCGACCCTTTGTGTTTCTTTTTGGTTTTGGTCGCGGGATCCGGTTCCGGAAACGTAAAAACGGGAACGGCCCCCTTTTTCTCCTCCCGATCCCTTTCTCCCAGATAATACGCAGCGGGAACCACGAGAAGGGTGATCAGGGTGGAAAGGACCATTCCGCCCAAAATCGTGACCGCCATCGGAATCCTCGTCTCCGCTCCCGGACCCAACGCCAATGCGGGAGGGACCGCCGCCGCGATCGAACTGAACGAAGTCATGAGCACCGGACGTAGACGGATCGGACAACCTTCCCGTATGGCCTCCCGTATATCCTTTCCCTGCGCCCGCACGTGGTTTACGAACTCGACGAGAAGGATCGAATTCTTTTTAACCAATCCCAAAAGCAGGATCAATCCGATGAAACTGTACATGTTGAACGATTGCCCGAATAGATAAAGGGCGACTAACGCACCGGTGAAGCTGAACGGCATCGCGAGAAGGATATACAGAGGTTGTTTGAGACTGTTGAACTGACTGGCCAATATCATATACGAAAGAAGGATTCCGAAAAACAGAGCCGAAGCAAGACTGTCTCCCGATTCCTTGGCCGTTTTCGCGGAGCCCGTGATCGAAACGGAATAACCGTCGGGAAGAATCTCCTTTGCGATGGCCAACGCCTTTTCCGTGGAGGCGGTCTGACCGAGGGCCGGAGCGGGATTCCCGAAGATTCGGATCGCGCGTTCCCGGTTGATTCTAGTGATCGTCTTTAACGCGTCCTTTTCCTGAATGTTCAACACCTCCTTCAGACGAACGAATTCGCCGAAAGTGTTTCGGACGCTTATATCGGGAATGACCGTCGCGTTTTCTCCCTTGTCCTTTTGTATCTTAACGCGAACGTCGTAACTTCTTCCGTTTTCGGTGAAACGACTGACGTTCTTTCCCCCCATCAGAGTTCCCACCGTATTTCCGACGTTGGCCATACTCACGCCGCGTAACGCGGCGGCTTCCCGATCGGTTACGAGCCTCAGTTCCTTTTGACCGGAAACATAGTCGGTATCCACGTCCAGAACCGCCTTACTTTCCTTGAGTTTATCCAGAATTAGAACCGACAACTCGGACAACTTCTGCCAATCGGGACCGGTTAACACAAGTTCGACGGGATATCCCCTTCCCGCCGAAAAACCGCGCTGCGAAAGATCCTGAACGGAGAACGTCGCTTCTGGAACGAGCTCCTTAAGATCCTTCCGCAGAATTCCGAAAAGCGCGGACTGGGTGATCTCCCTTCCCGTTTTGGGATTTTTAGGACGATGTCCCATCTCCTTCATCGTCACGAAGAACATTCCCGTGTTCGATTCGGTTCCTCCGAACCCTCCGATATTGGACATGTATTTTTCGATTTCCTTTCGGGTGATCAGATACTGTTCCACCTTTCTCATCGTCTCGTCCGTTCTTTGAAGGGACGATCCCATCGGCAAACGGGCCCGTATGATAAAACGTCCCATATCCTGCGGAGGTATGAATTCCTTTTTGAGCAGAAAGAAAAATCCCAGGGAAAGCACGAATAACGCGGTCGATCCGAACAGGACCCATTTCGGATGTTTCAAAACGAAATCGATGGATCTCGCGTAAATTTCGGTGCAGTAGGAAAGGAATCTCTCGATATACGGATCCGATTTTTTAAAAACGGAAACCGCTTCCAGATACGAACCGAATTTTTTTTTCGCGTCCGAGGACAATACGCCGAAGCGGGAACGCGCCCCGTTTTTGGAAACGGAAGGATCGGCGGTTTCGCCGTACAAAGAGGAACGCATCGGAGTAAAGCTGAGCGCTTCGAAAAGGGAAAGCAGCACCGCGACGGAAATCGTCACGCCGAATTCGAGAAAGTATCTTCCGATGATTCCCTTCATGAACGCGACGGGAAGAAAGATCGCAACGACGGCTAACGTTGCGGCGAGCGCAGCGAAACGGATCTCGCCTGCCCCCTCCAAGGACGCGTCGAACCAGGACTTGCCCATCTCCCTATGCCGGGTTATGTTTTCCAAAACCATGATCGCATCGTCGACGACGATACCGGTCGCGAGCGAAAGACCCAACATCGTAAAGGTGTTGATCGTAAAACCAGCGAAGTACAGAAACAAAAACGTTCCGATCACGGAGGTGGGAATCGCCAGAAGAACGTTCCCCGTGCTCTTCCAATTCCCCAGAAAAAGACGGCAGACGAAACCGGTCAAAATCGCGGAGAAGATCAGGGTGAATTCGAGTTCGTTGACGCTGTCCCGGATATAACCGGTGTTGTCGTTGGAGACGGTTAGATCGTACCCTTGGGGAAGTCTGGGTTTTAATTCCTGAACCTTGGCTTTGACCAAGTCTCCGACCCGGACCGCGTTGGCGCCCTTCAGTTTTTTGATTCCGATTCCCACCGCGGAAATACCGTTGAACCTGGAAATTCTTCTGACTTCGCCTAACCCGTCTTCTACGACGGCGATGTCCTTCAGCCGGATCGAACGGAACAAAGGGGAACCGCTTCTCGAATTCAAAAATATATTTCCGAACTGTTCGGAGGTCGGAACCTCGCCGACGGCGCGAAGACTGATTTCGCTCGTCCGGTTTTCCAGTCGACCGGAAGGAACTTCGAGATTCTGCTCCTTTAGAGTGTTGACTATATCGTCGACCGCGATTTCGTTTCGGGAGAGTTTTGCCGGATCGAGATAAACGTTGATCGTGCGGTCCACGTAACCGCCGAGGATGATTTCCCCTACGCCGGGAATTTTTTGGAACTTATCCTTTAGAAAATCCTTAACGAAGAGCATCTTCTCCCGTTCGGTTTTATCGACCGCCGTCAAGGAAACCCAGATGATCGGAGTATCGTCCGGATTGGATTTGGTGATCACCGCCGGATCCAGATCTTCGGGAAGTTTATTGGAAACCTGCGCGAGTTTGGTTTGAATTTCCTGAACCGCGACGTCCACATCCCGATTGAGATCCAATTCTACGGTAACCGTTGCGGAACCGTCCGAAGAGGTGGATCGGACTTCCGTCACTCCTTCCACCGCCATCAGCGCCTCTTCCACCGGATCGACCACGTCGGTTTCCATCACTTGCGCGTTTGCGCCGATGAGACTGAAGGAAACGTTTACGACCGGAAAATCCACGTCCGGCATTTGGGAAAGTCCCATACGCGAGAATCCGATCGAGCCGAACAGAATGATCGCGGCCATCATCATCCAGGAAAAAATCGGATTTCGTATCGATACTTCGGAGAGCAAGGGGAACCTCTTTGGGATGAATATTCGTTCGACCCGCGGTTTCGATCGAGGATCCTAATTTTTAGGATCCTCGGTGGCCCGCGGTAAAATATCTCTTTCTTAGACCGATCCTCCCGCGGCGAACGCGTTCTAAATAAGAAGACGCGCAAAATCGCGCGTCAGGAAACGTTCAATTCGCCGAGACAGGCGACACAAAGACAATCCGCAAATTCGTCGCGAATTTTAAGTTGCGCGGTTCGGTCGAGCGAAACGGAAAAACAATCGCAGAATCCGGTTGCGGCACCGCAGCGGAATTCGTTCCCGCAACGAGGGCAGAATTTAAAGACCGCGCCGACGTCGCGGATCGGATCCGAATTTTTTTCCACAGGTTTAAACTTCCGTAAGCGGTTTCAATTCACAAACGTTTTCCATTTGCCGGATAATTTTCCGCCGCGTAGGAGATGAATTTCACCGAGTTCTCCCATCACTTTTTCGCTTTGAGTGGGGCGGAAAAAAACGGAATCGTCCGGAACGAGACCGGTCTTCGACGAACCGTTTAAAATTCCCTGATTGGTGCTCGCGCCGAACAGGGAATTGTCCTGTAGACCTTTCGGGGATTCCTTTTTGGCGGAAAACGCGCCGCCATACGTGAAATAAGTAATTTCCTGATTCGGATCCCAAAGCGGAAACAAAAACGAAACGGATTCCAAAAACGGAATATTCGCTCCTTGTAGCCTTTTCAAAACGGGGGCCGCGATGAAGACCGCCGGTTGATGTTCTTCCAGGCTTTCCACGTCGAAGTCGGTGGGTTTGACCAAAGCCGAACCGACCGAGACGTCGTTCACCGTTTCGGTTCCGAACTTCTGATAAAAACGGTAGGTTTTGCTTCCGCCTCCGTTGAACACCAAATCTCCTTCGAAAAGATCGGGAAACTCGGATCTGGATAAATCAACGAAATTAGAATATACTTTTAAAGAATTCCTTAATGCATCTTCGACCGCACGGAGTTTATCCCCGAAAACGACGGGAACCGAGGCGACGTGCGGTTCGTATCCCATAAAACCGGAAAATACGATCCTTTTACGGTTGCGGCGGATCGTTTCCATGGCGGGAAGAACCGATTTCGGATCCGTAAAACCGCCCCGATGCAGACCGATGTCGATCTCCAAAACCGCGGACAATTTCAGATTTTTTTCCTCCGCAAAACCCAGGTATTGATTCAGACGTTCTTCGGTGTCGATCAGCCAACGGATCTTTTGGAAAAGAGCAGGATTCGTTTTGGAATGTATCTCCCTAATCGCCGCGATCGGCATCGGCTTGCCGAGCAGAATGTCGAAAGTTCCGAATTCAGGATCGGAAAGCAACATCACGATATCACCGGAATGAAACACCATCAAACGTTTCGAACCCGTCGCTCGGACGATATAACGGAGCAGATCCAGGGAAGGGAGCGATTTCACCACGACCCGGTAACGGAGCGGAGGCGAAAGACGGGACTTCAACAGATCCAGATTCCCGTCGAGACGATCCAAATCGAGAAGGACGACCGGTTTCCCGGGACCGTTCCGTTTCAGCTCTTCGTTTAAACTTTTAAAATACGGGGAATACGGTTCGCCTTTATCCTTCGGTTTCGACCAAAACAACAAAAGCGCCGCAAGCAGAATCGCCGCGAACGTGATCGTTTTAGAGTTTATGAATTCCATTCTTTCCTACCGAAAAAATATGGAATCGAAATCGATCCGGCTTACAAGTCTTTTCCGAACACGGCATTAGGAATTGCGAATAAGGAAAATTCCCCGTCGAAAAAAATCAACGTACGATTCCTCTTACCACGGACGCCAGTGTGGAATTCAGGATCGTTTCCATACCTCTCGCCTGAAGTATGTCGGGAGGAATCTGTTTTCCGTTCGTCAGAACCGCGAAACCGTGGACGATACTCCAAAGCGTGAACGAAAGTCCGTACGGATCCTCTTCCCGAAAGACACCTTTTTGCTGACCGTCCTCGATGATCCTGAAAAGCCCGATGAACGCCTCCCTTCCCACGGTCGAAAGTTCCTCGGGGGCGTCTGGTTCGCAGGCCAAGGTTCCGCCGAACATAAGTTCCGTTCTTCTCGGATGTGCGAGTGCCAATTGCACATAACGTGTCCCGGCGGAACGGAGCCGTTCGATCGGATCTTCGCTGCTTTCCCAAGCGAGACGCATCTCTTCTGCGAGATCGGAAAATCCGCGGATCGCGAGGGTGAACAAAAGATCCGCCTTTCTCGGAAAATGTCTGTAAGGCGCCGCGTGACTCACTCCCAAATCCGCCGCGATATCGCGCAAACTCAGACCTTCGATTCCGAATTGCTCCAAGATCTCCTCGGATTTCGTCAAAATGGCCTTTTTCAGATCTCCGTGATGATACGAATCGGAAATCTGTTTTTTCCCCGTTTTCTTTTTGGACGCGCCTTTTTTTTCCATATATGTTGATAGTGACTACTTTTTATGTTGACAGAGTCAACACAATATGTTTACATTGAAAACATATCGTAAGAACTGGGTCAAGGCCCTTTTTGGAGGTTCTATGAGAATTTTAGGCGCGTTTTACCGGGTTTCGAAAAACAACCCGCCGCTCTTTTGGAACGGGCTTGTCAATTTGATCGTTCTTTTCGCGCTCGTTCCCGCCTTTTTTTTGGATTCCAGAACGGTCACAGGAGTGCCCGTGTGGCTCAAACCGATCAAGTTCGCGGTTTCGGTTTCCGCGTATTCCTTCACCCTGGTCTGGATTTTGGGATACGTACGGGGTCGGGAGAAATTAATCCGAA